>CAMNIH010000023.1 GCA_946540365.1 uncultured Bacteroidales bacterium | reverse complement strand
AAACCCTATTGACGAACGAACAAAGGCTTATCTGACGGGAAAGATGGGATAAGGAGGTCTTTCCAGGATGAATACAAGTTCAGCAGCAGTTCCGATTTGGGGTCTCTCTGATTGACAATATATCATCCATCATTCATTGTTACATTATTGAAACAAAGCATATTTATGTGTGCTAAGCCTTTGCTGGCTATACTCTGGGGATAGGGTGAATAAACTTCAGGTGGAGGAAATGGAGGATGGGGGTGGGGGCTTTTTTCTTCGTGAGGGACACAATAAAAAGGGCGATTGGGGGTTATTTAGGGCAGTAAATATGAATAAAATGAAAAGGATACTTGTCGCAGGGCTTATGGCCTGGATCGGTCTGGCGGGGCTCGGAGTGCGGGCCCAGGAGGATCGCGGTTTCGAGATAGCCAAGAATCTGGAGATTTTTGCCAATGTGTACAAACAGCTGAATCTTAATTATGTCGACGATGTCGATCCCGGCAAGACCATCAAGGTGGCCATCGACGCCATGCTGGCCTCGTTAGATCCCTACACCAACTACTTCCCCGAGAGCCAGATGGAGGATGTGAAGCTGCAGCTGCTGGGCGAGTACGGCGGCGTGGGGTCGCTCATCGTGCAGCGGGGCGACTCGGTGTATATCAGCGAGCCCTACCGCGACCTGCCGGCCGCTGAGGCGGGCCTGATGGCGGGCGACCGCATCGTGGCCGTCGACGGACAGAGCACGCAGGGCAAGACCACCGCCGACGTGAGCAGCGCCATGCGCGGCCAGGCGGGCACCACGGTGACCCTGCGCATCGAACGCGACGGCAAGGAGTTCGACCGCACCCTCACACGGCGCGCCATCAAGCTGCCCAACGTGCCCTACTACGGCATGGTGGCCGACGGCACGGTGGGCTACATCAAGCTCGACGAGTTCACCACCGACGCCGCCAAGAACGTGCGTCAGGCCTTCGTCAAGCTCAAGGAGGAACACCCCGGCATGAAGGGCTGTATCCTCGACCTGCGCGGCAACGGCGGCGGCCTGATGAACGAGGCCGTTGACATTGTGGGCATCTGGGTACCCCGCGGCACCTTAGTGGTGGAGACCAAGGGCAAGATTGCCTCGAAGAACATGAAGAGCTACACCACCCAGCAGCCAGTGGACACCGAGATGCCGCTGGCGGTGATCATCGATGGCGCCTCGGCCTCGGCCAGCGAGATCGTGAGTGGCAGTCTGCAGGACCTGGACCGTGCCGTGGTGGTGGGCCAGCGCAGCTTCGGCAAGGGACTGGTGCAGAACATACTGCCCATGCCCTACAACAGCCAGATGAAGGTGACGGTGAGCAAATACTACATCCCCAGCGGGCGCTGCATCCAGGCCATCGACTACAGCCACCGTGACGAGCAAGGTCGCGCGCTGAAGGTGCCCGACAGCCTGAAGACCGCCTTCAAGACCAAGGGGGGGCGCATCGTCTACGACGGCTTCGGCATCGAGCCTGACGTGGAGGTGGAGCCCCAGTACATGTCGAACATCGCCATCGCCTTGACGCAGAAGTTCCTCATCTTCGACTACGCCACGCGCTACCGCCGCACGCATCCGACGATTGCTCCGGCCGCGGAGTTCGAGGTGACCGACTCGCTCTACGACGACTTCTGCCGCTACCTGAGCGACAAGAACCTCACCTACAACACGGTCACCGAGCGTGTCATCAAGGATCTGCGCGACGTGGCCAAGCAGGAGAAGTATGACGACGCCATCGAGCAGCAGCTGAAGGCGATGGAGGAGGCCCTGAAACGCGTGAAGGAAGACGACCTGCAGAACCACCGCTCCGAGGTGAGCGAGATGCTGAAGGCCGAGCTGCTGTCGCGCTACTACTACGACCAAGGTCGCATCGAAGGAGCGCTGCGCGACGACCCGGTAGTGCGGCGCGCGGTCGAGGAACTGAAGAAATAGTCATAGCGCCCGATGCTGCCGGCCGAGGTCCATAGACGTATCTATTTGGTGCTGATCACCCTGCTGGGTGGTTGCATGGTGACGTCGACGTGGGCGTCGAACCTGGTATGGGTGTTGCTCGGTGCCAACTGGGTGCTGGAAGGACGCTGGCGCGAGAAGTGGCGCATGGCCTGCGAAAGCCGTCTGCTGCAGGCCTTTGTGGTTTTCTATCTTTTGATGCTTGTGGGCATGCTCTGGACGGAGCATGTGGACAACGGCTTCGCCATGCTGCAGGTGCGGTTGCCGCTGCTGGTGGTGCCGTTGGTGGTGCTCACTTCGCGCCCCGTCACGGGGCGTGTGAGGCGGTGGATATTGTCGATCTACGCGGCGACGGTGCTGGTGGTCAGCGTGATCGGGATGGTGCGCCTCTACACCATCCCCGACCTGCCCTACCGCGAGGCGGTGCCCTACATCTCGCACATCCGCTTTGCGCTGAACTGCTGTATGGTGATCTGCCTTCTGGGCGGCGAGGCGGCACGCCGGTGGACGCAAGCCTGGCCGCGCCGGTGGCCGATGGCTGTATGTGCGGGGCTGATGGTGTACATGCTCTTCTTCTTGCTCAAGATCCATTCCTACACGGCGTTGGCCGTGCTGGCCGTGGTCTCGCTGGCGACGCTGTTGGCCTACTATCGGCGCTGGCCCCTGCTGGCGGCGTGGCTGCTTATGGCTGGGACGCTGACCTTCCTGGTTGTGCGCGAGGCGAAGGCCTACTACCGCTTGGTGCCGCAGGCCGAGGAGCCCCTGCTGGCCTACACCGCCGGCGGACGCCCCTACACGCACCTGCAGGACGGCATCCTCGAGAGCGGGAACTACATCAACAACTATATCTGCACCGACGAGCTCAGGCGCGAGTGGAACCGCCGCAGCGCGGTCCCCTACGACAGCGTGATAGGCGACGGATGGACGGTCGAGCCGGTGCTGATCCGCTACCTCAATGCATTGGGGCTGAATAAAGACAGCGTCGGAGTACACGCGCTCAGCGCCGAGCAGGTGGCCGAGGTGGAGCGCGGGGTGGCCAATCCAGCATATACCAGCGGCAATCCGATCCGCAAGATGGTGTATGTGATGCTCTTCGAGCGCGAGTTCTACCTCCACACCCATGCCGTGAAGGGATTCACAATGCTGCAGCGCTTCGAGCTGTGGAAAGCGACGGCCCATGTGGTCTCCGCCCATCGGTGGACGGGCGTGGGCACGGGCGACGTGGATGCCGAGGTGGATGCCGAGTTGCGGGCCATGGACTCCGAGTTGGCGGGCACGGGAAAGCGTCCGCACAACCAATACCTCTCGCTGCTGGCGGCCTACGGAGTGGTTGGCCTGGTGCTGCTGGCGGTGCTCTTCTTGCGTCCGTTGGCCGGCGGCCAGCGACGCGGGAACTTCAGGTTCACCCCCTTGATGACGGCCTGGCTGCTCACGATAGTCATCAGTTTCCTCACCGAGGACACCCTCGACACCCTGGCCGGCATCCTCTTCTGTACGTACTTCCTCGCCTTCCGTCCGGCAGGAAAGGCGAGGCCGACCGACTGATTACGCTCCATCCCCTATGCATCATGTAGGCATCATGTAGGCATCATGTAGGCATACCGGCCTCGAAAGTGGTACAAAAAAACCTCGATGCACAATAAATGATGCTTTTTAATGTTATTGCCTACAGCAACTATGTATGAATATCACACTTTGCCTAACGGCATACGCATCATATTGAGCCACACGCCTTCGCGGGTGGTCTATTCGGGTGTATACATTAATGTGGGCAGCCGCGACGAGGCTGGCGCCGACGAGGGGATGGCCCACTTCATCGAACATTCGCTCTTCAAAGGCACCGAGCGGCGCCGCGCGCACCATATACTGAACCGTATCGACGGGGTGGGGGGCGAGCTCAACGCCTTCACCACCAAGGAGGAGACGGCCCTTTACGCCACGTCGCTGCGCGAGCACCTGGGGCGCTGCCTCGAGCTCTTTGCCGACATCCTGTTCCACAGCACCTTCCCCGAGGCCGAGATCGAGAAGGAGAAGGACGTGGTGCTGGAGGAGATCAACAGCTACAACGACTCGCCGTCGGAACTGATCTTCGACCAGTTCGAGGAACTGGCCTATGAGGGGCACCCGTTGGCGCACAACATTCTGGGCAGCAAGCGCAACGTGCGCCATTTCACGGCCGAGCGGCTACGCCGTCACCTGCAGGCCTGCTACACGCCCTCGCGCATGGTGGTCACCGTGGCGGGCGACGTGCGCTTCGACCAGCTGGTGCGCATGTGCGAGCACTACTTCGGATCCTACGGCAACCACCCCTCGGCGGTCGACCGTTCGGTGCGGCCGGTGTTCCGGCGGTTCGAGCGCCATGTGAACCGCCGCACCCATCAGGCCCATCTGCTGCTGGGATGCGAGGCACCGGATGTCTACCACCGCGACAAGACCGCTTTTACGCTGATGAACAATCTGTTGGGTGGTCCGGCTATGAACTCGCGCCTCAATGTGGCCATCCGCGAGCGCTACGGTTTCTGCTATACCGTCGAGTCGCAGTATGTGCCGCTGTCGGACACGGGCCTCTTCTACGTCTATGCCGGGGTCGACCTCGGTGCGCAGGAGCGGGTGGTGGAGCTGATCAAGCAGGAGTTGCGCCGCATGGTGGACACCGCACTCACCGAGCGCCAGCTGCGTCGCGTGCAGCAGCAGTTCATCGGCCAGATGGCTGTCAACAACGACCTTGGACTCAACGAGATGCAAAGTATCGGCAAGGCTTTTCTCAACTTCGACCATGTCGACACCCTCGAGGAGATGAATGCCGACATCATGGGCGTCACGGCTGCCGACCTGCAGCGGGTGGCGCAGGAACGTTTCGGCGACGAGCATTATTCTTTGTTAATCTACGGTAACTAACGGATTTATGATACTGACCGATCATCCATGGCCCTACGTGCTGCTCTGCCTGTTGGCAGGCGTGGCTTACGCTGCGGTGCTCTACTTTGTGGGGCGGCAACCGGTGGACCGCGGGTGGCGCTGGGCGCTGGCGGCGCTGCGGTGTGTGGCGGTGTCGGCCATCGCTTTCCTGCTGTTGGCGCCGACGTCGCGTCAGACGGTCAATGAGCGGCAGAAGCCTCATGTGGTGTTGGCACAGGATGTGTCGCGTTCGGTGCGCAGCAGTGCCGACTCGGCGTTCTCGCTTCAGGCGCTGGTGCCGGAGCTCGAGGAGCGCTTCCGCTTCAGCTATGTGCCTTTCGGCACCGAGGGGTCGACTGATATAGGGGCTGTGATCGACCGCTACCGGGGCGACGCGGTGGATGCCCTGGTGCTGGCCAGCGACGGGTTGCATAACCGCGGTACGTCGCCCGCCAGTGTCGCCGAGGGGCTGGCCTTCCCGGTGTATTGTGTGGCCCTGGGCGACACGACGCCCCGGCGCGACGCCCTGCTGGCCGATCTGCGTTGCAACCGGATTGCTCTGTCGGGCAGCCGCTTCACCGCTGAAGTGACCGTCGCCGCCAGGCTGCTGAAGGGTCATTCGGCACAGCTGACGGTACGCGACGCCCGAGGCCGTCAGCTGGCGAAGCAGCAGGTGGACTATGGAGACGACGATTTCTCGTCCACATGCAGTCTGGATCTGCCCGCCGAGGGAAGCGGTATGCAGCGCTACGACGTCGTGCTGGGCTCTGTCGAGGGCGAGCACTCGACGGAGAACAACAGGTTGGCATTCTATGTCGATGTCATTGATTCGCGCCGACACGTGGCTATCATCGCTAATGCACCGCATCCCGACCTGGGAGCATGGAAACACGCCATCGAGTCGAACTCGAACTTCGAGGCCGAGGTGGTGATGGCCGAGCAGGCTGAAAGCGGACGATGGAAGGCCGAGGGGACCGACTTGGTGGTGCTCCATAACCTGCCCTCGGCCAGTCATTCCTCCCTGCGGTATGCCGAGGGGCTGCCGCAGATATTTGTCGTAGGGCTGCAGACCGACCTGAACCGCTTCAATGCGCTGCATTCCGGATTGGAAATCGTGGCCAAGGCCCGCCGCCAGAATGAGGTGACGGCCTTGTGGCAGAGCGACTTCTCGCTCTTCACGCTCGATGCTGGCGATGGCGCAGTGCTCGAGGCGCTGCCACCGTTGTCGGCCCTTTTCGGCGAGAGCAAGAGGGGTGCCGGCGTGCAAATGCTGCTGACGGCCCGTGTGGGCCAGATCGACAGTCGGCAACCGTTGGTTGCGGCGGCAACGATGAACGGACAACGGCGTGCATGGATCTGGGGCGAGGGATTGTGGCGGTGGCGCTTGGTTGACTATCAGAACAATAAGAGTCACGAGCATGTGGACCGCCTGGTGTCGCAGATCGTCACCTTCACCGCCATGCAGTCGTCGCGTGAACGCCTGCAGGTGGAGGCCCAACGCAGTTACGCCGAGGGGGAACCGGTCGTGCTGAGGGCGGTGCTGTACAACGAAAACTATGAGCCGGTAAACAATGCCGACGTGGCACTTGAATTGAGGGGTGACTCGTTGCAAAGCGAATATGATTTCCGTCGTGCGGCGGACGGATATGCCCTGACCCTGCCCGCGCTCAAGGAGGGCATGTATCGCTACCGTGCCACAGCGGCGGACGGGCTGTCGGCCGAGGGAAGTTTTGTGGTTGAGGCCGTCAATCTGGAGCAGCGTCGCACGACGGCCGACCATGCGCTGCTGGCCACGGTGGCCAGCCTAACGGGAGGGGAGATGGTGACACCGGAGAACCTGTCGGCCGTAAAGGAGAGCCTGAACGAATTGAAGCCCACCATCTACAGCCATATCCGATATGCCGAATTCCTGCGGCTGCCGCTGGTGTTGGTGCTGATTATCCTGCTGTTGGTGTGCGAGTGGGCTTTGCGAAAATACAATAATACGATATGAACCGGCCGACCATAGTCCGCGAGATGGGCACATTGCTGAGTGGCAATGTGTTGGCGCAGATTATATCGCTGTTGGCGTATTTCGCGTTGACGCGGATTTTCAGTCAAGATGACTACGGGCTGTTTGCTATTTTCTACTCATATATAGAAGTGCTTATCATCATGAGCACCTGCAAGTATGAATTGGCGGTGGTGAAAGCCGACAGCGGCGAGGAGGCGGCAGATGTGGCCAGTCTTACGTTGCGCCTCAATGCGATGGTGTCGTTCCTGTTGTTGACGGTGGTGCTGGTGCTGTGGCAGACGGACTTGCTGCCGGGCAACCTGGGGCAGCTGGGATGGATGGTGATGCTGATACCGCCGATGGTTTATTTCAGTGGTACGTCGCGTATCTATCGCGCCATCTACAACCGCCTGCACCGCTATCGCACGATGGCGCTGTCGGAGACCGTCAATGCGGGTGCCGCCGCTGTGGGCAAGATCGGCCTCGGGTTGATGGGGATGCTTCAGTCTGGCCTGCCGATCGGCACCGTGGCGGGGCGTGCGGTGGGTAATCTGGTCTATCGCTTCAAACTGCGCGAGACGGGGCTGGTGCCAAGTATGGCCGGCCGCCATCGGGAGGTGCGCCAGGCGGCCCGCAAATACCGCAATTTCCCGTTGTTTGTGGCCAGCAAGGATTTTATCAACAGCTTCTCGTCCAACCTGCCCTTCCTGTGGCTGGCCCTCTACTTCGACAGGGCGGATGTGGGCCTGTTCAGCCTGGCGCTGACCTTCACCTTCCGGCCGGTCAACATTCTGAATGTGGCTTTCGAGCAGGTGCTCTATGCCCGCACGGCCGAGGCGGTGCGCAGCCGCCAGCATATCGGCCGGATGATCGGACGCTTTCTGTTGGTGATCAACGCGGTGGCTCTGCCCCTCTGCGTGGCGGCATGGTTTGTGGCTGAGCCGGTCTTTGCCTTCTGCTTCGGATGGGAAGGCTGCGGAGTCTATGTCAGGGCGCTGATCCCGTGGGTCTATGTGATGCTGAGCAGCACCTCGCTGATGTTCATCAGCAACGTCTTCTCCACCCAGCGGGTCGAGTTCGGCTTCTATCTGGTGCTGTTGGCGCTGCGGGTGGCAGCCATTGCGGCTGGCATTGCGGCCGGGAGTTTCCTGACGGCCATACGTCTCTATGCAGCAGCAGGGACGCTGGTGGCAGCGTCCCTGCTGGGATGGTACTTGTGGCAAGTGCGCCGCTACGAGCGGTCGTTTACCAGACAAACTTAACGTTGCAAACCTGAGGGTTGGCCAACTCGGTTCCCTCGCCGACGGTGATGCGGTAGGTGCCAGTGTTGGTACCCTCGTGCATACTCATATAGACATGCAACTGAATGGGGCTGTTGTTCATGCCGGGGGCCATCGAGATTGGGTCATGGGTATAGGGCAAATCACGCGCCCGGCACACGCCGTAGCAGACGGGCACATCCTTGGCCATCGACTCCGGACCTTCCACCAGCTCCACCTTGAAGCAAGTGTTCAGTGTGTTGTCGGTCTTGTTGTACATATTGAGATCTGCTTCGACGTCGTCGAGGCCGATCTGCGCTTCGGTGGGTGTGATGGTGATGGTCTGTCCGGCTGTCAGTGCCTGCCCCTCATAGTAGATGGCGTAGGCCGTCGACTCCTCGTAGGTGACAGGCTCAGGCGTGGGTTCGGGTTCTGGCTCGGGCTCGCAGGCCGTCAGGCTCAGAGCTACAATGCTCATGGCCACCATGGCCACATGTTTGAAGATGTTTTTCATAATGCTGTTTATTAATTGATATTTGTTAATCCAGTTTCAATACGGCTAAGAAAGCGCTCTGGGGAACCTCCACGTTGCCCACCTGGCGCATGCGTTTCTTGCCCTCTTTCTGTTTCTCGAGCAGTTTGCGCTTGCGCGTGATGTCGCCACCGTAGCACTTGGCCGTCACGTCCTTGCGCACCTGCCGCACCGTCTCGCGGGCGATGATCTTGCTGCCGATGGCGGCCTGGATGGCCACGTCGAACTGTTGGCGCGGAATGAGATCCTTCAACTTTTCGCACATCTTGCGTCCGATGGGGTAGGCGTTGTCCACATAGGTCAGCGTGCTCAGGGCGTCCACGGGGTCGCCGTTGAGGAGTATCTCCAGTTTGACCAGCTTCGACGGCTGGTAGCCGTTGATATAGTAGTCGAACGAGGCGTAGCCCTTCGAGATGCTCTTCAGTTTGTCGTAGAAGTCGAACACCACCTCGCCCAGCGGCAGGTCGAAAGTGATCTCGATACGGTCGGTGGTGAGGTAGTTCTGGTTCTTCAGCTGGCCGCGTTTGTCCATGCAGAGCTTGATGACCGGCCCGATGAAGTCGGCCTTGGTGATGATCTGTGCGTGGATGTAGGGTTCGTAGACTTCGGCGATGTTGTTCGGCTCGGGCATGCCGCTGGGGTTGTAGACGTCCAGCTCGGTGCCGTTGGTGAGCTTCACCTTGTACTGCACGTTGGGCACAGTGGTGATGACATCCATGTTGAACTCGCGCGTGAGACGCTCTTGCACGATTTCCATGTGTAGCAGGCCGAGGAATCCGCATCGGAAGCCGAAGCCCAGGGCCAGCGACGACTCGGGCTCGAAGGTCAGGGAGGCGTCGTTGAGCTGCAGTTTCTCCAGACTGGCGCGCAGTTCCTCGTAGTCGTCGGTGTCCACCGGGTAGACACCGGCGAAGACCATCGGTTTGACGGCCTCGAACCCGTCGATGGGTTGTTCGCATGGATTGTTGACGTGGGTGATGGTGTCGCCCACGCGCACCTCTTTCGAAGTCTTGATACCGCTGATGATGTAGCCCACGTTGCCTGCCGAGAGCTCTTTGCAAGGCTCCATATTCAAACGCAGCACACCCACCTCGTCGGCATCGTACTCACGGCCCGTGGAGAAGAATTTGACGTGGTCGCCCGTCTTCAGTTTGCCGTTCATGATGCGGAAGTAGCTGATGATGCCACGGAAGGGGTTGAACACCGAGTCGAACACCAGGGCCTGCAGCGGCGCCTCGGGGTCGCCTTGCGGCGCAGGGATGCGCTCCACGATGGCGTCGAGGATTTCCGGCACTCCCATGCCGGTTTTGGCCGAGCAGCGCAGGATATCGTCGTGCGAACAGCCGAGCAGGTCCACAATCTCGTCGGCCACCTCCTCGGGCATGGCGCTGTCGAGGTCGATCTTGTTCATCACCGGGATGATTTCCAGATCGTTCTCGAGGGCTAAGTAGAGATTCGAGATGGTCTGGGCCTGGATGCCTTGCGTGGCATCCACCACCAATAGCGCTCCTTCGCAGGCTGCTATGGCGCGTGACACTTCGTAGCTGAAGTCCACATGGCCTGGTGTGTCGATCAGGTTGAGCACATAGTCACGGTAGTTCATCTGGATGGCGTGGCTTTTGATGGTGATGCCGCGCTCTTTTTCCAGCTCCATGTCGTCGAGCACCTGGTCTTGCATTTCGCGCTGACTGACAGTGTTGGTCACTTCCAGCAGTCGGTCGGCCAACGTGCTCTTGCCGTGGTCAATATGGGCTATTATGCAGAAGTTGCGTATGTTTTTCATCGGTGCAAAGTTACGTAAAAAAAATGAAATGAGGGGCCCCCTTTGAAAAAAAACATCAACGAACCACAGACAAGGTGGCAATACTCAGTCGCAGTCCCTCGACCGAACGGATGGCATCGATACAGGCACCCAGCGTGGCTCCGGTGGTCAACACATCGTCGACCAGTAACAGATGTCGACCTCGCAGATGTTCGGGTTTCCGTATGCGGAAAGCTCCTTCAACGTTGGAGCCTCGGTTCGTCGCCGCCTGTAGGCTCTGTTTTTTTGTATATCGGTGGCGTATGATGTCCCCTTTCGATATCTCGCGTGGCATCACTTCGGCAATGCCACGGCAGAGAAGTTCACTCTGGTTGAAGCCGCGTTGCAGTCGGCGTCGCCAGTGTAAAGGAACCGGCACAAGCAAATCCACGTCGTCGAAGCGTCCGCTGTGGAGCAGCTCTATGCCCATCTGGCGCCCCATCATATAACACAATTCGCTGTTGCCATGATATTTCATCGCATGGATGACTCGCTGGATGGTGCTGTCTTGTTGGAATTGGTAGAGAGACATGGCAGCCTCCAGCGGGAAGCGGCTGGCCAGCATACGTTCGGTTGTGTTGTCGTAGATGGGTGATGTGCAGGTGACGTTGAGTGACGTCAGACAGTCAAGACACAACTGCCGTTCGCCAGCCATCAGCACGTGTCCACAGGCTGCGCAGGTGGCTGGAAAGATGACTTGATATAATGCCGAAAGGGGAGACATGCTTCAGGGAAGGAAGAGACAGCTGTCGCCATAGCTCAGGAACCGGAAATCGTGCTCCAGGGCGTAGCGGTAGCAGTCGCGCCAGCGGTCGCCGATGAGGGCTGAGACGAGTAGGAGCAGCGTGCTCTTGGGTTGGTGGAAATTGGTGATCAGCCCATCAATCATGCGGTATTGGTAGCCGGGGGCAATCATCAATTGGGTCTCGCCAATCAGTGTGTCGCTGTGTTGACGGTCAATCCATTGCAGTACATTCTTCAGCGCGTCTTCTTTCGATATGGGATTTAATCGGTAGGGATCCCATTGTTCGACCCGCATCGCATGGGTTGGGCCTTCATGCAGACGAACGCCAAACCAATAGAGGCTCTCGAGCGTTCGCACCGAGGTGGTTCCCACGGCTATCACCGGACTTTGGCGGTGAATCAGTTTCTCGATAAGCGCACGGGTGACCACGATATGTTCGGTATGCATCTCGTGTTCCCCAATGGTAGGGGTTGACACGGGTTTGAATGTGCCGGCACCGACATGCAGGGTGACATATTCGGTATCGAATCCTTTATCCCGTAGTTGATCAAGTAGTTGTGGCGTAAAATGCAGTCCCGCCGTAGGGGCTGCAACCGACCCGTTGTGGTGTGCATACACGGTCTGGTAGCGAGTGGCATCCTCGGTCTCGGCCTCGCGGCCCAGGTAGGGGGGCAGCGGAATGACGCCGGCCGCATCGATGATTTCGGCAAAACTACGGCCTCCGGTCCAACTGAAGTCCACAATCCATGCATTCCCCACGGCCGAGCATCGCTCTGCCTTCAGCACAAAGGACTCATTCCCGCTTCGCCATTCCCCGCACATCGCACCTTCTTTCCACTTTTTGTTGTTGCCGATAAAGCAGGTCCAGCGGCAGTGTTCGTGGCATGCAAAAGCTTCGGTAACGTCCATGTCGTAGGGCTCCAGGCAGAAGATTTCTATCACAGCACCTGTCTCTTTGCGGAAGAGCAGACGGGCGTGTATGACGCGTGTGTCGTTGAATACCATCATGGCACCCGCTGGCAGCAGAGTCGGAAGGTCGTAGAAGTGGTGTTCGCTGATTGTGTTGTCCTTTAGACAGAGTAATTTCGAGTGATCGCGCTTTTCGAGCGGATAGCGTGCAATACGCTCGTCGGGCAGGGGGTAGTCGTAGTCCTCGATGCGGAGGGCTTGAAGGTCACTGAGCATGATGGCGACGGGTGAGGATGGAGAACAGGATATACCAAAGGATGATGGCCGAAAGGGCAATCCAGTTGCGTAGCAGGCCGATCAGCACGGCGCAGCCGATGAGGAAGAGGTACTGCACCGAGTTGGTCTTCCATGAGAGGTCTTTGAAGTTGAACTTCAGCGAGAAAAGCGGCAGCTCACTCACCATCAGTACGTCGGTGATCAGTGCTACGACAGACACTATGATGCCGAGTGTCAGGCTCGTTACCTCGAGTCCTGAGAGGGCAAGGCCAACCCATATAAGAGCGTTGGACGGTACTGGCAGGCCGAGGAATGAGTGCGACTGGCGGGTGTCGATATTGAACTTGGCCAGACGATAGGCGGCGAAAAGCGGGAGAAGCACGAAGGGGAGCATGACGAGGAACACACCCCACTGCGGCAGCAGCTCGCGCATGGGCAGCTCGACGATTTTCACCATCAGGAAAGCGGGTGCCACGCCTGACGTGACCACGTCGGCCAGCGAGTCGAGTTGCTTGCCCAAATCGGAGGGCACCTGAAGGGCACGGGCGGCCAGGCCGTCGAAAAAGTCGAGGAAGATGCCGGCACAAATCCAAAATGCCGCCAAACGAGTGTCGCCCAATGCCAGCGAGGCAAAGACAGACTCCACGCCGCAGAAGAGGTTGCCGAGCGTGATAAGGTTGGGAATGAAACGCTTAATCATCTAAGTGTGTCGGGTTCAGTCGTTGTACAGCTTGACGATAAGCTTGAAGTCCGGGTCGTCCCAGTATTCGCTGAATTCCACGTCGACGATGGCTTTGCGCTTGTACTCGTAATCGTCGTCGATCGAGGCCTTGAGGTTCTTGAAGCAGTTGGTCTTGTCGCCGAGGCGGGCGTATGCCACGGCGCGCAGGTAGTTGACGTCCTTGTTCTGGTCGAGGCAGCAGTCGAGGGTGCGGATGGCGTTGCCGGTCTCCTCGTTCATCAGCTGAGCAAAGGCCAGATTGTAGGTGCAGGCATTCGCTTTGAGAGATTTCTCAGCCTCGCTGTAGTTGCCTCTCTTGAGGTTGAGGATGGGAATGTTGGCATCGGCGTCGGTGCTACCCTGACGCTTGGCTTCCTCGAAGTAGTATTTGGCCAAGGTGTAGTCTTTGCGGCCCAGACAGAGCAGACCGGTGTTATTGAGCACGTCGGGGTTGTGGGGGTTGAGGTCGCGGGCCACCTTCAGGTAGCGGTCGGCCTCGTCGTAGTCGTCCAGGTAGAAAGCCACTGCGCCGGCGTTGTTCCAGGCGGCCCACTCCTGCGGGTGGTTCTCGGTGGCCCACTTATAATATTTCATCTTGGTGTCGTAGTTGTAGTTGATGTAGGCGGTGTACATCAGTTCGTCGAAGCTCAGCTTGGCGGGGTTGATCTGGGCCTGTTTGGCCAGCTCGGCGTCGGTCTTGCGGGCTTCGCTGTAGTAGAGAGCGATCTGTGCACGGCGCAGGTTGGGGAAGATTTCGTCGTTCAGCTCGGTGTAGACTTCGGCCATATTGCGGATCATCTGCTCACGTTTGATGAGGTTCTGCTGTGTCTCCACAATGTTGATGATGGCATGCTTGTCCTGAATTTCCGAGCCCTCGACCATGACGACGAAGTGTACCCAGTCCTCGCCCGAGGCACGGGTGGTGATGATCATCTGCTTGCGCTGCTCGTATTTGTAGTATTCTACGTCCTTGGCCTTGGCTCGGCGTGCCATGATGGTGAGCACCTCGTCCAGTATCTTGTTCAGCTGTGCGGTGGCCACGTCGGCGCGGTTCTTCGACACGCCCACGTTGCCCGTCTCCTCACCCTCGGGCGAGGCCCATCCGGTGATGCTGATCTGCTTCGGCAGGCCCTGCTCCAGCATGACGCGTTTCAGGTGTTGCAACATGCCCTGGGCGTCGAACTTCTGGTTCATCGAGAAGTTCCAGTCCAACTCCGAGGTGCCGCCCTCGAAGTAGATGTCGGCCGTTTCGACGATGCCTTGTGTCTTGTTGTAGTTGATGGGCGAAATGGAGATGTTGCCCTTGATGTCAACCCACGACGAGGTGTTGTTCACACCGTCCGAGATGAGCACTGTGTTGAATTCCACTCCTTTGCTGTCTCGGATAACATCTTCGGACACGCGTGCATCCTCGTTGGTGTTGGCAGCCTTGTAGCCCACGGGAGTCAGGGTGATGCGCCCCGTCTCCATGCCGGGTTTGAAGTCGAAGATGTCGCTGTACGTGAATCGGCCTCCGTTCTGATAGTTGATCACCGTGCCGTCGCCTCCCACATTCTCACCTTTCAAGGTCAGAGGCTCCAGCGGAATCGATCCCCCTTCCCAGTAGAAGACCGGTTGGATGAAGACGGCGCAGTTCTTGTCGAAGTACTTCTCGGGTACCGCTCCAGTGAACTTCACTACCACTTTCTCGTCCATGGTTTCCACGGGATTCGGGTTGGCGGCATAGCGCACACGTCCGCTGTTGCTTTTCATTTTCTTCAGCCCGTTGCAGCCTGTCAAAAGCACGCAGCAGAGCATCAAAACCCAAAGTGTTCGTCTCATTGTATGTTTTATTCTTTTGTTTATATACATATATACCAGCCACTTGCGGGCATATTGCGCCCCGCGTTGCGACCTTCTTTTAACTTGCAAAGTTACACAATTTTTGCAATATGGCAAACTTTTTTATTTATATGTGCGTGTGTGTGACGATAGATTGTTTGTGAAAGGGTCATGGTCGCTGAGGACAGAAGGTGCGAACATCGCAGTAGTGGCATCGTTCCCGTTTGGCTGTCGGAGCAAACGGGATTGTCGGATCCATCAGTTGACGGCATCGTACGATGAGCATCTCCTTGAATTCGGCGATCATGAGTTCGGTCACGTCGGTGTCGCCGTCCCACGAGGCCAGACGCACGCCCGACTGCAGCTGCCGCAGGGGGTAGATGCCTGCCGAGAACGTCTTGGGGCGCTCCTCGAGGGTCGAATAGAGCAGGGCGTAGCACATCAGCTGAAACCATTTGCCC
Source organism: uncultured Bacteroidales bacterium (assembly GCA_946540365.1). Next base: position 3,287 of record CAMNIH010000023.1, on the reverse strand, counting down.
GGGATGACCACTTCGCCCGATCGGTTGGGGGTGCTGCGGTAGGCTATTTCGTTGTCGTCGAGACTGCCGGTCTTGTAGTCGATGATGCGCAGTCGCCCGTCGAGCCGGTCCACACGGTCCACGGTCCCCTTGAGATAGATGTCGCCTTCCAGCTGCATTGGGCCAAGCTTCTGTTCGAGCATGACAATTTCAATGTCGTGTCCTTCGTCGATCAGGGCAATCTCCTTGCGGAGCAGGCTGCTGATCTGGGCTTCGGCCACGTTGCGCATGAAGTGGTTGCGCCCCTCGGTGGCACGTCCGTGGTCAAACAGGCTGTCGAATTCCTGTTGCATCAATGTCGGAAGTTCGGACAGCGCTTTCCGCAACCCTTCGGCATCTACCCGACGGCCTATGTAGGGGGTGTAGATGTGTTGCAGGATGTTGTGTATGGCGGTGCCGAGCTGCGATGCGTCGAGGTCTTCCTCGAGGTTGTCCTCGGCGCTGATGCCGAGCACACGTGTGTAGTAGTAGCGCAGCGGACACTCGATGAAGTTGTCGAACACCGTCGGCGAGAAGCCGCTCCGTGCCAGCTCGCCCAACCGCTGCATGATGGCCTCGCTTTTCTGTCCTGTGCTGTCGGGCGCTGTCACATGCGGCGGCTCGTTGTTGTTCACCACCAGGTGGCGTACCTCGATGCCGAATTGCGGGGCTAGCTCATGTTCCACCTGGCGCAGGAAGCGGCTGGGCTCGCCTTTCCCCATGGCTTCGCTTGCCGAACTGTACACCAGGTAGACCTCCTCGGCCCGCAGGAGCAGGTGATAGAAGTTGTAGGCGTAGACGGCATCCTTCTCGCGATAGGTGGGCAGTTTGAAGTGTTGTTTCAGCTGGAAGGGCACCAGAGTGCTGGCACTGCGCGCCGCAGGCAACACCCCCTCGCCGGCTGAGAGCAGGATGACATGTTTGAAGTCGATATTGCGTGTCTCCAGCATGCCCATCAGCTGCAGCCCCGAAAGCGGTTCGCCGATCAACGCTATCTGGTGCCGCTGAGCGATGCGTAGATAGATTTTCTCAAGTGTTCCCAGGTTGTCGATGTAGCCGTAGGTCTGCTGCAACTGCTCCAGATAGTCCAGTATCTCGACCAGGCTGCCGGCGGCCTGTTTCTCTTTCTTGTTGTTTTCCAGCACCTCGCCTGCCATCAGGGCGGCCACAGTCTGCCGCATGGCGCCAATCCATCCCTCCACCGTGAGTGGCTCGTCGCAGAAAAGATGTGACAGTCGGTCGCTCTTGAGAAATTCGTTGATTTCCTCGCGTTTGCAGCGTATGATGTTGCCCTTGCGCAAGAAGGAGGTCGTGAGTTGCCGCAGGTCGTGCTGACCCAACAGTTGTCCCACGTAGTGGTCGGACAGCAGCGACAGGATGTCGCTGTGGTAGAACCCTCGCTTGTCGGCGTTGCGCCACAACGACAGTACCCGGCTGGCCAGCAGGTGCATCCCGGTGTCACAGAAGGCCAGCCCCATCGAGATGTTGACCGAGTAGTCGCCTTCGGGCAGCGCATTCAGGCAAGGGGCCAGCAATCCCTCGTCGGCCAGCACTACGGCGCTCTCCTCGCCGTGGTTCAGCCATTCCGGATGATCGCTCAGCAGTTGTCCGGCCACCTTGCATTGCAGGGCGTTCTCCGGACATTCCACGATGGTGATGCTGCGTTTTCCCTGTCCGAAGAGCGACGGCCCTTGTGGCACGATGGCGGGAAACTCCTCGCGGTGTTTACGCAGGAAGTGTCCCGCTTCCTGTTCGGGTTGCATAAAGTAGGGGTCGCCGTCGGTTACTAAATGGCCGATGCCGCGCCGCACGTATTCTCCGATGATGCGGCGTTCGCATTCGCTCAGTGCGTTGAACCCCACAAAGTATACTGCCGCCCATGGGCATTCTTCGGTCATCTGCCCGATGTTCTCGGCCACATGCCGATAGGCCATGCCGCCGTAGGCCTTTTTCTTGGTCATCAGCCGTTCGCGCAGACGGCTGTAGTATTCGTAGAGCGAGCGGTAGAAACGCAGGTAGTCGCGTTGGAAGGGGGTCAGGTCCGGACTCTCGATGTCCCATTCGATCACTTCCTTCAGGTCGTGCAGGTTGACAAACAGGTCCTTGGCGGGAACGCAGTATTGGTCGATTTCCGAGAAATCGCCCAGCATCAAGTCGCCGAACGAGATGAACTCGTCGAAGGTCTTGTATTTCGCTTCTTCGCCCTCCAGTTCCAGATGGATGCGGTAGAGTTCGAACAGCAGGAATTCGTTGGGCACGATTTCCAATCCGCCCAGATCGGCTATCAGGTCGTCGATGGCCATCGTGCGTGGCAGGAACATCGTGCGCCCAAGTTGCGCAAACTGTTGCTGGAAGAACCGCAGCGAGCGGCGGTTGTTGAAAACCACCAGGGTGCGGTCGGTGTCGTTCGGGTGCTCGTCGGCGATGCGACGGGCCACTTGTTTCAGAAAGTTGTCCATTGTTGTGCTTGTTCCAGTGTTTCGGGTTTGCCCACATCCAGCCATCGTTCGGCCGTGTGGCGGTAGCAGCCGATGCGGTAGCCTTCGTGCGACAGTCGGATGTATTCGTCGATGATGGGGTATGGATGGTCGGCCCCGGGTAGCAGGGCGAACAATCGGGGGGCGACTACCGATATTCCGCTGAATGCCCATCCTTCGTCGGCTCGCCCGGCCAGTTGCCCGTCCGGACCGAAGTCCAGCAGTCGTTTGGTGGCTCGGCGGCTGACGCACAGTGTCACCAGATTGTCCTCCTCGCAGTGCCGGCGCTCCACCTCGCGCAGGTCTATCTCCGACAGTATGTCCACATTGTGTACCAGCACATTCTCCTTTCCGGAGAACAGCTGTGAGGCCTTCTTCAGCCCTCCGCCGGTGTCCAGCAGCAGCGGGCGTTCGTCGCTGATATCGATTCGGGCCTGCCACTGACGTCCGGCCACAAAGTCGGTAACCTTGTCGGCGAAATGGTATACGTTGATAACGATGTGGTTGATGCCGGCCTCTTCGAGGCGTCGGATGGCGCGCTCGAGCAGCGTCGTCCCGCCCACCTCGACCAGCGCTTTCGGCCGGTCGTCGGTCAGCGGCCGTAGCCGGGTGCCGAGTCCTGCAGCAAGAATAAATCCTTCCATACCGCCAATAACGCTGTATGGAAGGATTTATTGTGTTCCGCCTGAGCGGGGTGGTGGAGCTGGGCGGAGTCGAACCGCCGTCCAAACAGTTAACAAGTGTGCTTTCTACATGCTTATCCGATGGTTGGTTGTCGGGGCGGCTCCGGAC
>CAMNIH010000022.1 GCA_946540365.1 uncultured Bacteroidales bacterium | reverse complement strand
CGGCCCCGAGCTGTCGGCCGGCTACCGCCTCGCCATAGACGACGAGTGGTCGGTGGGCCTGTCGGCCGGACTGATGCTGCACGACTACAGCTGGACCAACACCTTCGAGAACCAAAGCGAGTCCACCGTCCTCCTCGCCGACGGCTCCTCCCACACCTCCTCCGCCACCCACAGCGGCCAGACCACCCTCAACCTGCCGCTGCTGCTCAACGTGCAGTACCACTTCACCGACTGGGCCGAAAGCAACCTGTGGGAGGTGGTGCCGATGCTGTCGGCCCGCGTGGGCTACGTGGTGGGCCTGACCAGCATCAAGAGCCATTTCTACGACGAATACCATTTCGCAGGCGACGCCACCGGCGACATCGAGACAAGCGACTACACCTTCGACAAGCAGGGGTTCCACCTCGCCTTCGGCATCGGCGCCAGCTACCGCCAATTCGACCTGGAGCTGGAGTACGCCATGCAGCCCAACCGCTACATCGGCAGCCAGCACATGCAGTTCATCGCTGCCGACGGCACCACGAGCACCTCCACCATCAGCAGCCAGCACTACGCCTTCGCCGCCGGCGACGGCCTCACCCTGCGGCTGACGTTCAACTTTTAGTGGATAGTGGGTAGTGGGTAGTGGATAGTGGGTAGCACACGGGTCAAATGCTACCCACTACCCACTACCCACTATCCACTACCCACTACTTACAACTCACAACTCACAACTCACAACTTACAACTCCAATGAGAACTCAGGAAAAAGCCATTCTGAACCGCACCGCCCTGCTGGTGGGCGACGCCGCCATGGAGCGCATCGCCGAGGCCCGCGTCATCGTCTTCGGCGTGGGCGGCGTAGGCTCCTGGTGCGCCGAGAGCCTGGTACGCAGCGGCATACGCCATCTGACGATTGTCGACTCCGACCGCGTCTGCATCACCAACGTCAACCGGCAGGCCATGGCCACCACCAGCACCGTGGGCCGCGTGAAAGTCGACGCCCTCCGCGAGCGCCTGCTGGACATCAACCCCCACGCCGACATCAACGCCATACAGGAGATCTTCTCCGCCGAGACCGCCGGGAGCTTCCGCCTGGAGCAGTACGACTACATCGTCGACGCCATCGACAGCCTCAAGGACAAGATGGACCTCATCATCCTTGCCACCGCCGACAAGCAGGGCCCCAAGTTCTACAGCTCCATGGGTGCCGCCCTGAAGATGGACCCCACGAAGGTGCAGGTCAGCGAGTTCTGGAAGGTCGACGGATGTCCGCTGGCGGCCACCCTGCGGCGCCGCATGCGCAAACAGAAACGCTTCCCGGGAAAGAAATTCCAGTGTGTGTGGGGACCCGAGGTGCTGCCCAACCTGGGGCAGGCTCGCACCTGCGGCACCGAGGCCTGCATGTGCCCCAAGGCGCCACCCCTCAGCCCTTCTGGCAGCTCCCCTGCATCAGGGGAGCAGTACGGCCGCTCCGACCTGCTGAACCACGAATGGTGTACCTCCAAAGCCCAAATCAACGGCTCCATATCGCACATCACCGCCATCTTCGGCTTCACCCTCGCCGGCCTGATCATCCAGGATCTCTACCGGCAGTAAGGCGCCATCGTGCATAAAAAACAGAACCTGCGGAGAGGTTGCCCCCTCCGCAGGTTGTTTTTTTTTGACTTATGAAACCAAGTCGTTAGGCATAGAGCTCTTCGAAGATCTTGCGGAGCTTCGGGCACTCGCGGAGTTCCTGCAGGGTGAACTCGGCGTGGCCTTTGGTGTAGCCGTTGCCCATGATCATGTTCACGTCGGCGCCGATACCCTCGGCACCGAGGCTGGCCTTGGTGAAGCTGGTGGCCATCGAGAAGAAGTAGACGACACCGTCGTCCTTGGTGCAGAGCACGGCGGTCATCTCCTGGTCGGGCACGTTGACGCAGTTGATGGTGACGTCGGCCATCTTGCCGTTGGTGAGGCGCTCGATGAGCTCGTACACCTGCACGGGGGTCATGCCGGCGGCGCTCTCCACGATGTCGCAGAAGCCGAGGTCCTTGATGCGCTGGGTGCTCTTGGGGCTGTTGGCGATGCCGATGACCTTGCCGGTCACGCCGACGCGCTTCTTGGCCTCGTAGGCGCAGAGCATGCCGCTCTTGCCGCCGGCGCCGAGGATGACGACGGTCTGGCCGTACTGGCACAGCTTGGCGGTCTGGGCGGGGGCACCGGCCACGTCGAGGGCGCTCAGGGCGAGCTTCTCGGGCATGTCGGTCGGGATCTTGGCGTAGATGCCGCTCTCGAAGAGGATGGCCTTACCCTTGATGTCCACCTGGTCCACGTCGGGACGGATCTCGAGGATCTCGTCGATGCGCAGCGGGGTGAGCGAGAGGCTGACGAGGGTGGCGATGCGGTCGCCCTCCTTGAGGTCGATCTTGCCCTTCAGGGCGTCGCCGATCTTCTCCACCTTGCCGAGGAGCATGCCGCCCGAACCGGTGCGACGGTTGCGGTGCTTGCCCTGGAGCTCGACGTTGAGGAGCATCTCCTTCTTCACCTCTTCCATGATCTTCTCCTGGCTGGCGCCTTCGCCGGCCTGCTGCTTGGCGTAGTTGTGGATGTCCGTGAAGCTGGCGGAGTCGATGTTCAGGGTCTGGACGTCGATGAGGATCTCGTTGTCGTAGATCTCGTCCATGTTGTTGTCAAGCTTGTTGGCGGGCTGGGGCAGGACGCCTTTGGGCTCGATGACGCGGTGGGTACCGTACTTGTTGCCTTTTTTCTGCATAATAGTTGGTGTTATTTTTTTGATTATTAATTATTTTTATTGTTTCAGCGCGGAATTGAAACGTACAAAGATACAATTTAATTCCGACATGGCAAAATTTATTTTTGCCTGCGCTCCTGATTCTCCCGCCTGCGGTTCCGGAACTCCCGCCTGCGGCGCGATCCATAAATCTATTTATTCCCGCCTGCGGCGTGATCTATAAATCTATAAATTCCCACCTGCGGCGTAATCCATAGATCCATAGTCTCTCGTCCAACAACGCTCCATAGCCATAATATAATTATGTATAGATCTATGGATCACGCCGCAGGCGAGAGATTCGGGGCCGCATGGCAAACGCATCGAAATAAACAGTGGAGGGCGCCCTCTTATGCGTCCCCGCAGGGGACAAAGATCTTAGGCGGGGGCGCTGCCCCCGTTAAGGGTACGCCCCAATATATGCGCCCCGCAGGGGCATAAGAACCAAACTCTTATGCCCCTGCGGGGCGTGAGTGGCCCGGGGGGATACCAACGGGGGCGCTGCCCCCGCCTAAGTTCTTCGTCCCCTGCGGGGACCACCCACCCAGACATACCATAATTATAAATGGATTTATAGATCACGCCGCAGGCGGGAAAAAATAGATTTATGGATCACGCCGCAGGCGGGAGATCTTGAGCCGCAGGCGGGAATATATAGATTTATAGATCACGCCGCAGGCGGGAGATTATAGCGGCTACCGGGGACGGTATTCCTCGTAGGTGTGGTCATTATATATGAATAGCAGGCGCTCCAACCGGCGCTCCGGCGCTTCGGACCCTTCGTGCGGCAGCTCCTCCTCGGGGACGGCCTCCGCCGGCGGCGCCGTGGCGATATAGGAAGGCGCGTAGGGCCGTTCCGCCGGCGGGGGCGCCACCTGCAGGCGCTCCTCCTCCTCGATGGCCTCGCGCTGGGTCATCGGCTCGCGACGGGGCTCGGCCGCCACGAGGGGCTCCGTCGGCGTCTCGCCGAAGAGGGTCGGCTCGGCACGCTGCTCGCTCCGTTCGACAGTCACCGCCTTCGGCTCGCCGCTGTACATCTCGCCGCGACCCAGCAGCAGCCAGTTGGCGTCGATCTCGGGGTAGCGGCGCAGCACCTTCGACACAAAATCGAGACTCGGGTTGTTGCGACCACCCAGGATGTGCGACATGCCGGAGGGCTGGATGCCGATCTCCTCGGCAAACTGTTTGGCGGTGATATTTTTCGCCCTTAGAATCAAATTTATCCTGTCTATCATATTCTTACATTTGTAATCAACAATCTTTTTGGTTTACAAAATTACAACTTTTTCCGACAACCGCAAAATTATTTTTACATTTTACATCCGTACATATAAATTTTATTTATATCAACAATTTAAATAAACAACACATTGCACTATATTTCATTTACTTATACACATCATATAGCACATACATAAACCTACGCTTCGCCAAGCACAAAACAATAAACCACAACTCAAATAGAATAACATTAAATATTGGTTATTAGATATATTTATATCAACACAAACCTAATATCAATATAATTAACATATTTTACAGTATACATTTGTAAACAATGCAAAATCTTACAAAATACACATACAATTACATTTGTAATGCCCACATTTCGGGCGGTCATGGGTTACAAAAGTAAAACGCCGGAAATCGACGCTGCGGGGCTTTCTCCCCTCGGGGGTAGTCGGGACACCCAGACGGTGGAGAAAGTCGCTCAGCGGCGATTTTTCGTCTCCGCCGTTCTTCGCCTTCCGGCTCCGCCCTACCCTTTCCGACCGCCCTGTCCGCCCCGTTCCCACCGTCCGTCGCCCCTGCCTTCCGCTCATTCCCTCCGCCCGGCCGTCGCCCCCACCCGACGCCCGGCCCCGCCGCGGCCGTCGTTCCCCATGCCTGCGCCCCTGCCGATACGTGCCTCCAGCCCCGTCATAACCACCTCAACGCCAACATGACGCAATATCAACTCCTACTCATCGACTTCTCATCGATTTATCATCGCTTTATAAAAATTTACTCGAGTAAGTAATAAGTAGGCGAAAACAACGTTATGATAAATGTTTAATCAATATAAGATCTATCGTCATGGCATTGCAAATAGGTAGTTTTCTGGGTGGATTCAGCGGCACACTGGGGCCTGCCATCGGCTACATGCGCAACGGGGTGTGGTGCCTGCGCTCGCGTCCGCAGCATGTGCATAACCCACGCACAGTGAGACAGATGGCCTGCAGGAACAAATTCAAGGCGGAGGTCCGGCTGGCGGCCCGCATGCGTATGGCCGTGGGCTATACGATGCGCGAGTGCGCGCGCGACGCACACATGACGCCGTACAACCTCTTCGTCAGCGTCAACCAGCCCTGCTTCGGCTTCGACGGCGAGCGGCTGACGGTCGACTACCGGCAGCTGGCCCTCAGCATGGGCCCCACAGCGCCGGTGGCCCTGGCCGAGGCGGCCGTCGAAACAGGCAACATACTGAATGTCAGGTTCGAAAAGAACCCGTTAGGCCTGTCCGTCCGCGGCCACGACGAGGTGTACCTCTACGTCTACGCCCCGGCGGCGGAAGTGGGGTTCCTGGCGGCGCCGGTCTATCGGCGCGACGGCCGGCTGCGCGTCTGCTTGCCCGCCCAGATGGCCGGCGAGGATGTTCACCTGTGGCTGATGGTGCGCGACGGACGCGGCGAGTGGTCGGAGACCGCCTACGGCGGATGCCTGCCCCTGGCCGACGGCGCGACGATAGCAGCGGACGCCCCGGAAGCGGACGCCGCAGAGGCATGGTGTGAAGCGACAGAAAACGCTACGAATCAAGACAATAGCCTCCCGTCGACATACTCCCGACAGGCCCTCTTCCGACCCTCGCCGGGGAGCTGACGGATAGCCACAGCGAAGAGCGTCCGTCGGCAGGACAAGAATGATTTTTTTGTGCGGATGAGAAAAAGTTTGTATATTTGCATTTTATTATAGAAACCTAATTTATTACTATATAATGAAGAAACTACTTATGATTGTGACATTTGCGGCGCTGGCAGCCACGGGTGGCGTACGGGCGCAGAAGCAAAATATCACCCTCGAAGACATCTGGACGCAGCGCACCTTCGCCACGAAAGGGGTCTATGGCATCCGCTCGATGGCCGACGGCGAGCACTACTGCACCATGACGCGCACAGGCATCTCGAAATACAGCTACCTGACGGGCGAGAAGGTGGAGGACATCTGCGGCTTCGGCGGTCCGGCGCAGCAGAAGAAAGTCAAGCCCCTGCCCCCGATGGAAGGCTACGAGTTCAGCAAGGACGAGCAGAAGATACTGCTCAGCAGCGGTTTCGAGCCCATCTACCGCCACAGCGGCGTGAGCGACTACTACATCTACGACGTCAAAGACAAGACATTCACCAAGATAAGCAACGAGGGCAAGCAGCGCCTAACCACCCTCAGCCCCGACGGCACGAAGGTGGCCTTCGTGCGCGACAACAACCTCTACTGGATGGACCTCAGCACCCTGGAGGAGCACGCCATCACCACCGAGGGCAAGATAAACGAGATCATCTGTGGCACAACGGATTGGGTGTACGAGGAGGAGTTCGCCATCACCAAGGGCTTCGCTTGGAGCCCCGACTCGAAGAAGATCGCCTACATGGTCTTCGACGAGAGCAAGGTCAAAGAATACAACATGCAGATGTGGGGTGCCTTGTACCCAGAGGATTACAAATACAAGTACCCCAAGGCCGGCGAGGACAACAGCCGGGTGGAGCTGCGCGTCTATGACGTGGAGAACCAGAAGGGCCTCTTCATGCCCGCGCTGGCGGCCGAAGCCCGCACCAACAGCACGTGGGAATACATCCCCCGCTTCCAGTGGGCCGACGCCAACACGCTGGCATTCATGCGCATGAACCGTCTGCAGAACCACATGCAGATCCTGAGCGTGAACGCTCAGGCACCGAACAAAGTCCAGATGCTGTATGACGAGCAGGACAAGGCCTACGTCGAGGTGCCCGACACGTGGCAGTTCCTCACCGTGGGCAGAGGCAAGAAGGCCCAGCAGCAGATGCTCATCACCAGCGAGCGCGACGGCTACCGCCACATCTACCTCTACGGCATGGACGGCAAGCTCATCAAGCAGGTGACCAGCGGCGAGTGGGAGGTGTGCGAGGTGGCAGGCGTGGATGTCAAGAACCAGCGCCTCTACTACACCAGCCGCGAACATCACCCCACCCAGAAGAGCCTCTTCGTCATCGGCTTCGACGGCAAGAAGAAGCAGTGCCTCAACGACGTGACCCGCAATGTCAAGAACACCGAAGACCGGTACGTGCTGGGTACCTACAACGCCACCTTCAGCAACGGCTGCAAATACTATATCCGCACCTACAGCACCGCCAACGAGCCTCCCGTATACACATTGCACGATGCCAACGGCAAGCTGATAAAAGTGCTGGAGGACAACATGGAGCTGCACAAGAAGATATTTGTGGAATATGGCGCCAACCGGAAAAGATTCAAGAGCTTCACCACCTCGACCGGCGTAAAGCTCAACTACTACACCATCACTCCCAAGGACTTTGACCTGAACAAGAAGTACCCCGTGCTGATCTACGTCTATGGTGGTCCCGGCAACCAGCAGGTAAGCGACAGCTACGGCGGATCCGACTTCTACTGGTACCACATGCTGGCCGAGAAGGGCTATGTGGTCTTCTGCTTCGACGGTCGCGGTACTGGCGGCCGCGGTGCCGACTTCAAGAAGCAGACCTACGGCGACATGGGCCGCATGGAGTGCGAGGACGCCATCGAGGCCGCCCGCTGGCTGGGTCAGCAGAGCTGGGTCGACAAAGACCGCATCGGCATCTGGGGCTGGAGCTTCGGAGGCTACCTTTCGACGCTCAGCCTCCTGAAGGGCAACGACGTCTTCAAGATGGCCATCGCCGTGGCCCCCGTGATGAACTGGCGCTACTACGACAACATCTACACCGAGCGCTACCTGGGCCTGCCGCAGGACAACGCCAAGGGCTACGACGACAACTCGCCGCTCAACTTCGCCGACCGCCTGCAGGGCAACTACCTGCTGATCCACGGCACGGGCGACGACAACGTACACTTCCAGAACTCGGCCGAGATGGTGGATCGCCTGGAGAACGCCGGCAAGCAGTTCGAGTTCCGCATCTACCCCAACAAGAACCACTCCATCTACGACGCCACGGGCAACACGCGCCTCAACCTCTACCAGCTGATGACCGACTTCATCCTCAGAAAATTATAAGACAATGAAAAAGATATTGATTTTAGGCTTAATGAGCCTCATGGGTATCATGGGTGCCCGCGCACAGTTCGACGACTACGGGGTCAAGATCGGCCTCGGCAGTGCCACGCTGGCCGACGACCTGTCGACCAAGAGTCCCATCCTGGGCGTCAACGTGGGCGGCTACATCAACTTCAGTTTCAAACACAGTCCCACGGCGCTGGCCGAGGTCTTCTACCTGCAGACGGGCCTGAACGTGATCCGGCGCGGCAACCTCTTCGAGGAGGTGTACGAACACGGCAACACGCTGGGCCACCGCGAGGGCTTCCATCGCATCTGGTACCTGCAGCTGCCCATCCTGGCCGGCGTCCACTTCGAGCTGCCCATCCGCGAACCGGGCCACTGGGTGGGCTTCTACCTGGGTCCGGCGGTCAGCTACGGCCTCTTCGGCCGCTACGCCGACCGCATGGTCACCCCCGGATACACCTCGCGGGCAGCCAATTACGACGTCAACTTCAGCGGCAGCGCCGAAGACCGCAAGCTCTTCAACCACATCGGCCGTATGGATGTCAGCGCCATCTTCGGCGTGAGCTACGAGCACGGGAACTATACCGTCTCGCTCTTCGTCGACCACGGATTCATGGCCGTATCGAAGAACATCGACGTGCTGCGCGTCATCGAGAACGGACAGGCACAGATACTGAATGAGATCACCAACGCCAACGCCAGTCTCATCGACGAGGAGATCGCCGACGGCAACAACAGCGCCATCATGCTCTCCGTGTCCTACAAACTGGGAAGCTTCCTGAAATAAAACACCTTAAACTTTAAACCTTAAACCTTAAACCATAAACCCTTACATGGTCAGAGTACGTTTCGCCCCCTCCCCCACGGGGCCGCTCCATATCGGCGGTGTGCGCACCGCCCTCTACAACTACCTCTTCGCGCGCCAGAACGGCGGCAAGATGATCCTCCGCATCGAAGACACCGACCAGACGCGCTTTGTGCCCGGTGCTGAACAATACATCATCGAGGCCCTCGACTGGCTGGGCATCCAGTTCGACGAGGGCGTCCACCTCGGCGGCCCCTTCGGCCCCTACCGCCAGAGCGACCGCAAGGCCCTCTACCGCCAGTATGCCGACCAGCTGCTGCGCGACGGCTGGGCCTACTACGCCTTCGACCGGCCCGAGGAACTCGATGCCAAACGCAAAGAGTACGAGGCGCAGAAGAAGACCTTCCAATACGACTGCACCACCCGCACGGACATGTGCAACAGCCTGACGCTGAGCGCCGACGAGGTGCAGCGCCGCATAGATGCCGGCGAGCCCTACGTGGTGCGCTTCAAATTCCCCGAGAACCTCGACATCACCGTGCATGACCTCATCCGCGGCGACGTGACGATGAACAGCCGCCTGCTGGACGACAAGGTGCTCTTCAAGAGCGACGGCATGCCCACCTACCACCTGGCCAACATCGTCGACGACCACCTGATGGAGATCACCCACGTCATCCGCGGCGAGGAATGGCTGCCCTCAGCCCCCCTGCATGTGATGCTCTACCGCGCCTTCGGCTGGGAAGAGACCATGCCCCGCTTCGCCCACCTGCCCCTGCTGCTCAAGCCCGAGGGCAACGGCAAGCTCAGCAAACGCGACGGCGACCGGCTGGGATTCCCCGTCTTCCCGCTTGAATGGCACGACCCCAAGAGCGGCGAGGTCAGCAGCGGCTACCGCGAGCAGGGCTACCTGCCGCAGGCCGTGGTCAACATGCTGGCCCTGATGGGTTGGAATCCGGGCACCGAACAGGAACTGATGAGTATGGATGAACTCATCAAGCTGTTCAACATCGAGCATATCAGCAAGAACGGAGCCAAGTTCAACCTCGACAAAGCCAAGTGGTTCCAGCACGAATACTTCCAGATGCTCGGCGACGAGCAGGTGGCCGGCATGCTGGAGGCCCAGGTACGGGAGCACGGCATCGAGCCCGACCCCGCCTTCACCGTCAAGGTGGCGGCCCTGATGAAGGAGCGCATCACCTTCCCCAACGAGCTGTGGGACACCTGCTGCTACTTCTTCCAGGCCCCGACCGACTACGACCCCGCCGCCGTCAAGAAACGCTGGAAGGCCGGCATGACCACCCACATGGCCAAGGTCATCGAGATCCTCGACACCGTCCCCTTCGAGTACGACGCCATCCACCAGGCCCTGCTGGAGGACTACATCAAAGGCAACGGCCTCAACATGGGGTCGGTGATGAACTCGCTGCGCCTGGCCGTGGTCGGCAAGACCGTGGGCCCCGACATGCTGACGCTCGTCATGATGCTCGGCAAAGAAGAGACCATCCGCCGCGTGCAACGCGCCATCGACACCATCGGCGAGGTGGAAGGGAATTAAGAATTAAAAATTAAGAATTTAGAAATAAAAAATGATAATGAAAAAGCAAACCCTCTTCACTATTGCGGCAGCCCTGCTCCTGATGGGGACCACGGCCTGCAACAACAACACGGACAAACAGAACCCCGAAGCCACGGCACCTGTCGCCATCGAGGGAGGCCTCAAAGTGGCCTACATCGACACCGACACCCTGCTGGCCAAGTACCAGTACGCCATCGACCTCGAGAAGCAGCTCGCCGACTACACCGAGCAGCAGCGCCGCTACGGCCAGCAGCAGGTCGAGACCTTCCAGAAGGACTACAACAACTACCTCCAGAACGGCTCCACCATGACCCTCACCCAGCAGCAGGCCAAGGAGGCCGAGCTGAAGCAGCGCGCCGAGAAGATGCAAACCCTCGAACAGGAGCTCATGGCCAAGATCGCTGAACGACAGAGCGCCGAGACCGCGAAGATCATGAACGCCATCTACGCCTACGTGCGCGAGTACAACGCCGCCAACCAGCAGTTCGACATGATCCTCACCAAGCAGGCCACCCTCTACATCAACCCCGCGATGGACATCACCAACGAGATCGTCGACGGACTGAACGAGGAATACAAGAACCTGAAGAAGTAGTAAAAGCATACAGACCAACCACAACACAGAGGGCGCCCCGCCGTACGGCGGGGCGCCCTCAATATTAATGTATGTATGGTACGCAGGCGCCCCACCGGGAGCGCAGGCGTCCCGCCTGCAAATTTAACCTGTAGTTCGACATGATCCGCAGCGACTCTACACCAACCCTACGTTGGTCACCACTGACGAAATCGTTGCCGGTCAGAACGAGGAATATAGATTGTTAGGAATTATCAGTATCCATCGTAAATTCAATATTGTAGTATTTTATTTAGAAAATATTCGTATTTTTGCAATTTGAATTTACTAATATAAATAGACAAAATGAGCAAGATTACAGGTAAAGAATATCGAATAAGTGATATATTCACTTCCAAATTTGAATACCATATTCCAAGCTATCAACGTCCATATGCTTGGGAAAAGGATCAGGCGGAAACCTTGTTTGATGATTTATTAGACTTTTACAAGAACCAACCCCAGGATGATAATTATTTTTTGGGAAGTATAGTCCTTATAAAAGAAGACGATGAAAACAAACCGCATTCTGATGTTATTGACGGACAGCAACGCTTAACCTCTTTGACTATTCTCTTATCAGTCATAGCTTCTTTAATCAAAGACATAAAGACAAGGGCTGAAATTGAAGAGAAAATATCAGAACCCGGAAAAAAATTTATTGGGCTCAAACCTCAACCGAGACTATTTCTCAGGCCCAAAGACCAATCTTTTTTTAAGCAGTACATACAAGATATTAGGGTGGATGATTTATTGGCACTTAATATCGATGACAAAACAATATTTGACACGGAGGCGAAACTACATATCAGAGAAAACTGCGAAATATTTAGAAAGAAAATATTAGAGAGATTCGCACCAGAAAGTGATGAATTTGAGAGTTTCGTTGGTTTTATCCTAACTCGATGCTACCTTATTTCTGTCATGACACCAAGCCAAGATTCAGCATTTAGGGTTTTCTCCATTATGAACAGTCGAGGGTTGGACTTATTGCCAATTGATATTTTCAAAGCAGATATTATTGGAGAAATTCCGTCCGGCTTACAGAATGAGTATACTCAGAAATGGGAAGATATGGAGAATGACTTAACCAGACAGGGATTCAACGAGTTATTTGTCCATATTAGAATGATTTATGCAAAAGAGAAACTCCGGGAGGATCTTGTATCTAATTTCAAGAAAACAGTCAAATCAAAAATTGCCAATTCTGAATCTTTTTTTAATAATGTATTGACTCCGTACTGCAAAGCCTATAACATAATACGAAGATGTAATTACACAGCGACGTCTGACACATCCAAAAAAAAGGATATAAATGATACTCTTGGGTGGTTAAATAAAGGATTTAACTATGACTGGATTCCTTCCACTTTGAGATTTATGATTGATCACTGCGACAATCCAGATTACTTTATATGGTTTCTCAAAAAGATGGAACGACTGTCTGTATGCTTAATGGTAACAGGTCAGGATATCAACAAGCGCATCAAACGATATCGCCAGATTCTTGACGAAATGGAAAACAGACAAAACCATACTCTTATATCACCATTACTCTCTATTGAATTAACCGAAGAAGAAAAATCGGCCTTTGCAAATATTCTAGAAGGTGATATATATCACATGACTTCCAAATACAGAAACTATATTATCCAACGATTAGACTCATTTGTATCTGATGGCGCAGCTAATTACGATGAAAGAATATTCACAATAGAACATGTTTTGCCACAAACAGTCAACCCACAATCGAAATGGGCTGCACTATGGCCAGACGAAAGTAAAAGAATCTATTGGCAAAACAAAATTGCCAACCTTGTTCCCCTTGCCCGTAGAGCCAATTCCGCGGCACAGAACTTTGATTTTGAAGATAAAAAGGAAAAGTATTTTAGGAACTCACGAACTGGCACTACATCATATAATCTTACAACACAAGTCACATCATTATCTGTTTGGACGGAGGATGTTGTTAAAAAACGTCAAAAAGACCTATTGGCTGTTTTAAAAGAAAAATGGCAACTATAGTTTATGCCCACCTGCAAAAACACATAATTCCATACAGACAACCAAGTTATAACCAACGGAATACCAAACATGTGTTTAAGATTTCAATAAGGTTTCCATAATTATCTATATGTTTTTTATAAGGTAGCTATAAGGTAACGCCAAGGTGGCTCTAAATAACCATGTGGTAAGTATGGAGATATCAATATCGAAGCCCGTGGGCGGTGGCCCACGGGCTTCGATATTATGGGATGTCCTTGGCGGGACGGGATTAGTGCTTCACGATGCGGCTGACGGCACCGGCGGCGCGCAGCAGGTAGACGCCCTGCGGCAGGGCCGTAAGGTCGAGGACCACGGCACCCGGACGGGCGTGGACGGCCATCAGTTGGCGGCCCATCATGTCGAGCACCTCCACCTCGGTCTCCTCCGGCACGCTGACCGTCAGGCGGCCCGTGGTGGGGTTGGGACTGACCTGCAGCGTGGCGGCATCGACCGTACCGATCCCCTCGGTGCGGGGAGCCACATAAGGCCTGTAAACGAACGGGCTGCCCGCGTCGGTGGTGTCGGCCTGGAACTGGCGGCGCACGTTGTCGGTGTTGCGGCACAGGGCCAAGACCGACGAAGCCACATCCACCTGACCGAAGCCCGTCGTGTAGGCCACGTCGAACTGCTCACAGCTACCGGCCACGAAGTTGAAATGGCCACTGCCGGCGATGCCGCGACGGTCGCCAGGCATATTGCCCGACGTCTCTTCATTCCAGTCGTCTGTCTGAATATCAGGCACCACTCCGTTGGTCCCCCAGTGCCACGGGTCGCTGTCGCCGGGCCACATGAACTGAGCATTGAGCGTGGTGGTACCATAGGAGATACCGTTGCCTCCATACTTCAGGTGCTGCCAATTCTTCCAGTAGGCGTTCAAATAATTATAAAAGTCTGTCGGAACAGACGGGTCTCCGCAATTCGAGCTGTAGCTGTTTTCATAATACATGAACGACGTCATGCCCATACGTTCGTTGTCGGTGATGCCGTCGCCGAAATTCATGCCGTTGATACCCATGTTGCCGATAGTGTTATCAGGCAGGAAGCCCTGGGGATAGTCGGCGATGGTGATGGCCGGGTTGTCCTGTCCGTCGAACGGGATGGTGGCGCCGCCGAGGATGACGCAGCCCTGGGCCGGCGGCACGCCCTCGAAGAAGTTCGAGCCGGGCCCGTCCTGCTCTCTTCCGTTATAGGCATAGTACATGCCCCGACTCACATCGCAGGCGATATAGTCGTCGTAATCATAACCCAGATCGAAGTCGGTCCACGCCCCGAAGAAGGTGTTGGGGAGGTCGGCGGCGGAGCGGTTGTAGATGTCGAAATGCTGGAAGACGGTATTCCACAGCGCCGTGTCGGCCGGGTCGTTGAAGGCGTAGGTCATGGCATGCACCTCGATCCCGAGGGGCTTGCTGCCGCTCTCATTATGATTGCCGTAGGCGTCGTTGAAGATCGAGAAGACGCACTCGTCGCCCCTGATGACCGGATAGTCGCCCTGCAGGGGGTTGTAGACACCGTCGCTGTCGGCATCGTAGTAGGGGGCCAGCTGGTCGGCGTAGCCCTCGGGGCCGTTGCCGGGCCACGACGCTATCGCCTCGGCGGGCTGGTAGCCCTCGTCGGCGAAGTGGGCGATGTGGTAGTCCACCATCTCGCGGCTGACCTTCCACACGCGGTTGAACGCCAGCAGCGTCGACATGTCGGTGCCGCCGTCGGCCAGACGCAGGGGACCCGGAAAGTAGTCGGTGCCGGTTTCATAGAATCTGGCCACAGCCGTGCGGGCCGTCACCGTAGTGTCGTGCGAAAGCAGCCACGGATCGCGGTCGTAAGCAAGGCTGTCGCTGCTGCCCACCCACAGACCGGTGGACAGGATCGTGCTGGGCACTTCGTTATAGTCCAACGTGTCGTACACCAGCACATACCCAGTATCCCCATATTCATATCTCACACTGACAGCCGGATGGGTCAGGTCGGGGAAGTTGTAGTTGGCCTTGCCGTCGTAGCTCAGCGAGCCGAACTGGAACACCGGCGTGGCGATGCGGCTGGCCGTGAGGTGCTCGTAGTGGAACGTGTCGGCGATGCAGACAATGGTGTCGGCATGCTCGACGACGAAGCTGAACTGCTGCTCCGTCTGGCCGTTGTCCCACCCGATGAAAAAGCCGTGGCGGGGAAAGACTCTATTTATGTAATCTCTCATCACAAACATCCTTTCCGCCATCACAGTGGCGGTGTCGCCGATCTCGTACGAGCCGCTGCTGTAGTGCAGATACCTGCCGCTGCCCACACTGTCGAACCGATAGAGGCTGTCTATCGCGCAGGTCACCTTGATGGGCACGGCACAGGGCGAGGTCAGCGTGGGCATGGCTTCCCAGCCGTTGTCG
The DNA here is from genome assembly GCA_946540365.1 of uncultured Bacteroidales bacterium. Next base: position 3,263 of record CAMNIH010000022.1, on the reverse strand, counting down.
CGATAGCTTTTCAGGCTTCCGCAGGGCACCACCACCGTGGCGAGATGCGAGGTCGGGCCATTCCCTTGAGCAAAGATCCCCAAAGCCATCGGCGACCCAAACCGGATCGGCACCGACGGTGCCACGGTCGACACCAAGTTCACCGTGTCGAGCTGCGGACAGTTGTACAGGGCTCCGTTCTCGAATGCCTCCACCGTGGCCGGCAGGCCGAGGTACGTTACGGCGGTGCCGCTGAAGGCGGTGCCGATCGAGGTCACCGTCCACGTGGCGTCGTTGTATGCCACCGTCTCGGGCACCGTCACCCGGCCGGTGTAGCTCCGGGCCGCCACCGTCACCGTGTGGTTGGCGGCGGAGGTCACCGTGTAGGCGATCGTCACCCCGTCGTCGTTCACGGCGGTGAAGGACTGCGCCTGCACCGCCATGCCGGCCGCGAGGGCCAGCAGCAAAGATAGTATCTTCTTCATCGTTATCTGTTGTTTTTAATATTAGTTCATTGTTTCACAATGCGGCTCACCGCACCGGCGGCGCGCAGCAGGTAGACGCCCTGCGGCAGGGCCGTGAGGTCGAGTGTCATGGCGCCCGGCCGGGCGTGGACGGCCATCAGGCGGCGGCCCATCATGTCGTGTACCTCCACGTCGGTCTCCACCGGCAGGCTCACCGTCAGGCGGCCCGTGGTGGGGTTGGGATAGACGCGCAGCGAGGCCGCGTCGGCGCCCTCGATGCCCACCTCGTGGGGGGCCGAGTAGGGCATGTAGACGAACGGGCGTCCGCTGTCGGTGGTGTCGCGCAGCCACTGGCGGCGCAGGTCGGGGGCCTGGCCTACCAGCACACTGCGCGAGCAGCCCACGCAGTCCGGCTCGTCGGTCCAGGCCGTGAGGAAGGCCACGTCGAAGCTCTGGCTGGCGCCGCTGGCGAGGCTGTAGGGGCCCGAGCCGCCCACGCCGCGCCGGTCGCCGGGGGCGTTGCCTTCGGACATCTCGTCGACATAACCGAACGCAGGATCGCTGCCGGCGGGATACATGAAGGGGTATTCTCCGTTGGGGCCAGACCACGGCGTAGTCCCGTTCTTCATCCTCCCCTGCAGGTAGTTGCGGTAGTCCGAAGCAGTCACCGGCTCGCCCATCACACTGTTATTTACGTTGTCGTAGGCCAGGAACGACGTCATGCCCGGCTGCCCGTCGGCGCTGAGGATGAGGGTACCCTGCGCGGGCGGTGTGTACGGGAAAGAGTTATCGGTTACAGTGCCGTTGTAGCCGTAGTACATGTCGTACTGCACATGGCAGCCGATATAATCGTCCCACGCATAGCCGATGTCGAAGTCGGTGAACATGCCGAGGTAAACCGAGTCGTAGTCGCTCTGCGAGCGGTTGTAGATGTCGTAGTGCTGGAAGACCGAGTTCCAGAGCACGCTGTCCTGCGGCTCGTCGAAGGCGTAGGTCATGCAGTGTACCTCCACTCCCAAGGAGTGGCTGCCGGTGCTCTCGGAGTGCTCGATGAGGTCGTTGAAGATGCTGTAGACGCACTCGTCGCCCCGTATGATGGGGTAGTCGCCCGCCGGGGCCCAGTAGTGGCCGTTGCCGTCGGCGTCGTAGTAGGGAGCCAGCTGGTCGGCGTAGCCCTCGGGGCCGTTGCCGGGCCAGGACATGATGTCGTCCGGCACGGTGTAGCCCGCCTCGCCGCAGTGGGCGATATGGTAGTCGATCATCTCGCGCGTCACGTGCCACACGCGGCTGTAGCGGCGCGCCGTCGCCACGTCGGTGGTGCCGTCCAGGCGCAGGGGGCCGGGGATGAAGTCGCTGCCGTTATTGAAGAAACGGCTGACGGCACAGGCATCGTCCGAGGCCGACAGCCAGATCGAGCTGGCGAACAGCGTCGAGGGCCACACCTCCCCTGATACCTCATTATTTTCGTCATACGTATAATAATGCTGGTCGCGGAAGCGGAAGTCGGTCACCTCGCCGTCGTAGCCCAGTGTGCCAAAGGTGAAGACCGGCGTGGTGATGCGGCTGGCCGACAGCGTGGCGCGGGGCATCGTGTCGACGATGCACTCCACATCCATGTCGTGGTCGGGCATGACGAACGTTGCATAGCGAGCACCTGATCCTGTACTCCAGCCGATAAAGTAGCCGAACCGATGGTTGGCCACCGTGTTGCCGTTGTTGTCCTGATTGATGCGCTGTGCATAGAGCCGTGCCGTGTCGCCGGCCTCGTAGTAGCCGTTGCTGTAGACGGCATTTCCATTGAACACCACGCTGTCGACCCTCACCACATTGTCGAATGTCGGCGTGACCGTCAGGCGGTGCGCGCAGTCGCTCTTGACGAACTTCACCACCCGCCAGCCGTTCTCCTTCCACCGTTCCAGCCGGCCGCAGGGCACGATCACCGTCACACGCTCCGGCAACTTGTTGCCCAGGATCTCCACCATCGTGTAGTTGGCCCTGGCGGGCGGTTCGGGACTGTTGAAGCGCACCGAGTCGAGGCTGTTGGCGGCAAGACACATGAGCCCCAGGTCCGAGAGCGTCGCCGGCAGCTCCACGTAGCTCACCGCGCTGTTGTAGAAGGCCCTGGCGCCCACCTTGGTCACGGAATATTCGGTGCCCTCGTGGGTCACCGATTCGGGCACCGCCACGCGGCCCGAGTAGCTGTCGCGCGCCACCTCGACGGTGCTGTCGCTCGTGGTCTTGTACGTAATCGTCACCCCGTCGGCGTTCACGGCGGTGAAGGTCTGCTGCGCCTGCAGCGCCATGCCGGCCGCGAGGGCCAGCAGCAAGGATAATGTTTTCTTCATCTGTGTCGGGTTTTAGTTATTATGTAAGGATATAAAAAAGGAGTCAAGATGCGGACAGGCCCCGCGTCTTGACTCCTTGCAAACCGTCAGGCCTTGACGGGATGGTCCTTGTGGAACTGCTCCAGACGCACCTTGAGGTCGGGGAACTGGTCGCGCTGCACCAGGGCCACGCAGGCGCGGATGCCCTGCTTGTGGCTGCCCGTGATGTCGAGGGCGATGGCGCTGACGCCGTAGCGGATCAGCTCGTTCAGCAGCTCGACGCCGCCGAAGCCGGGGTAGCAGAAGGTGAAGTAGAATCCGTCGCCGATGTCTTCGCCCATGTCCTTGTCGTAGACGATATAGAAGCCGTTGTCGGTGAAGAGTTTCTTCATGATACCGGCCTTCTCGCCGTACTCCTTGATGTCCTTCACGAAGTTGAACGTGCCGTCGTTGGCGCCCTTGAGCATGGCGGCCATGGCGTACTGCACGCTGTGGG
>CAMNIH010000021.1 GCA_946540365.1 uncultured Bacteroidales bacterium | reverse complement strand
CCATGTCGGAGATTTGTCGTATCTTTGCATTTTGAAAATAGGACAAGCAATGACCTCTAACTTTGTAGACTACGTCAAGATACTGGTTCGGAGCGGCAAGGGCGGCGCGGGAAGTGCGCACCTGCTGCGGGTGAAATACAACGCCAAGGCGGGTCCCGACGGCGGCGACGGCGGCCGCGGCGGCCACGTCATCCTGCGCGGCACCACGCAGCGGTGGACCCTGCTGCATCTGAAGTACACCAAGCATGTCTTCGCCGAGGACGGCCAGAACGGCGGCGAGAACCTCTGCACCGGCCGCACAGGCAAGGACCAGATACTGGAAGTGCCGCTGGGCTGCGTCTGTCGCGACGCCGAGACGGGCGAACCCCTCGGCGAGGTGACCGAGGAGGGCCAGGAGCTCATCATCGCCAAGGGCGGCCGCGGCGGCCTGGGCAACGACCACTTCAAGAGCGCCACCAACCAGACACCCCGCTACGCCCAGCCCGGCGAGCCCGCCGAGGAGCGGTGGGTGATCATAGAGCTGAAGGTGCTGGCCGACGTAGGTCTCGTCGGCTTCCCCAACGCAGGCAAGAGCACCCTGCTGAGCGTCGTCAGCGCCGCCAAACCCGAGATAGCCAACTACCCCTTCACCACCCTGGTGCCCAACCTGGGCATTGTGAAGTACCGCGACGACCAGTCGTTCTGCATCGCCGACATCCCCGGCATCATCGAGGGTGCCGCCGAGGGCAAGGGCCTCGGACTGCGCTTCCTGCGCCACATCGAGCGCAACTCCATCCTGCTCTTCATGGTCAGCTGCGAACAGCTGGAGATAGCCAAGGAGTACCACGTGCTGCTCGACGAGCTGAAGAAATACAACCCCGAGCTGCTGGACAAGCAGCGCCTGCTGGCCGTCACCAAATGCGACATGATGGACGAGCAACTGCAGAAGCAGCTGAAGCGCCACCTGCCCAAAGGCATCGAGGCGGTCTTCATCAGCGCCGTCAGCGGACAGGGCATCACCGAGTTGAAGGACAAGATATTTGCCATGCTGAATGCTTGAGACGCTGAAAGAGATAGACACCCAGTGGTTCCTGTGGATCAACAGCCACCACACCACCGCCCTCGACTGGACGATGTGGACGCTCAGCCAGCACTGGAGCTGGGCGGTGGTCATCGTGCTGGCCTTTATGCTGCTCACCCTGCGGCAGGAGCCGCGCCGCTGGTGGCTGGTGGCCGTCGGCATCGTGCTCTGCTTCCTGCTGGCCGACCAAGGCAGCGTACTCATCAAAGACACGGTGTGCCGCCTGCGCCCCTGCCATGCATTAGAGGACGTGCGCATGTTCCGCACCCACTGCGGCGGCCAGTACGGCTTCGTCAGCTCGCATGCCGCCAACGCCTTCGCCGTGGCGCTGTTCCTCGTGCTGAGGTACTGGAAGCGCGTGAAGAGACAATGGCCGCTGCTGTTGCTGATAGTGTGGGCGTTGGCCACCAGCTACAGCCGCGCCTACCTCGGCAAGCACTACCCCGGCGACCTCGTCTGCGGTGCCTTGGTCGGAATGGCTATCGGACTGATTGTGTGGATGGTGACACAATGGGTAGAAAAAAAATTACGTATTGGTGAAACAAAATGAAGAAACCTTCGTTATATAGAACGTGCTTGCTTATTTCTATCAGAAATGGTAGAGAAAGAAAATGTGTTATTCAGGCGTCTTTCCCCATCGGAAGGGCGCTTGTTTTTGAAGATACAACCCTACACTACGGACAATGACACTACTGGACATACTACTGGCAATACCGCTGTGCGTATTGATATTCCTGGGTTGGAAGCGGGGCTTGGTGCGTGAGATAGCGACCCTGGCGGGTCTGCTGGTCGGCCTGTGGGCGGCGATCCACCTGTCGCAGGCGGTGGCGCCGAAGCTGGGGCTCGACGGAGAGAGCGCGGTGCTGATTGCCTTCATTGTCGTCTTCCTGGTGGCCCTGGTGCTCACCTACCTGCTGGGGCGCTGCGTCGAGGGGATGATGAAAGCGGCCAAGCTGAGCCTGGTCAACCGGCTGGCCGGCGCCCTGCTGGGGGCCGCCAAGGCGCTGTGCATCCTGGCGGTGCTGCTCAACTTCATCGTCATGCTCGACAGCAAAGAAGTCATCATCAAGCCTGCAGTCAAAGAGCAGAGCGTCCTCTACAAGCCTGTGTACAAGACGGGCAACATGCTGCTGGGGCAGCTGAAGGACTTCATCGCCGAGCATGGCGAAGAGTGGAAGGAGGCGATACAATGATACTGGCGCCGATGCAAGGACTGACGGAGGTGCTCTTCCGCCGCACCTACGAGGCCTGCTTCCCCGGCGCCATCGAACGGGCCGTGGCCCCATTCATCGCCCTCACACGCAACCTGCGTTTCTCGACCGACAACAGCCAGATACGCGACATACTGCCCGAGAACAACCGGGGCTCCATACCCGTCGTCCCGCAGGTCCTGGGCAAGGAGCCCGACGAGTTTATCCTGGTGGCCAACCACCTGGCCGACCTGGGTTACACCGAGGTCAACTGGAACATGGGGTGCCCCATGCGTGCCATCACCGCCAAGCACCGTGGCTGCGGCCTGATGCCCTACCCCGACGAAGTGCGGAGCCTGCTGGACACCATCCTGCCCAAGATCGGCATAGCCCTGAGCGTCAAGGTGCGGCTGGGCCTGAAGGAGAAGGACGACATCTTCCGCATGGTGCCGGTGCTCAACGACTACCCACTGCGGTCGGTCACCATCCACCCACGGCTGGGCCGCCAGCAGTACACCGGCGTGCCCGACCTCGAGACCTTCGGCCAGGTGCTGCCGCTGCTGAAGCACCCGGTCGTCTACAACGGCGACATCTGCAGCGTGGCCGACGCCCGGCGCATCCGCGCACGCTTCCCGCAGGTGAGCGACATCATGGTGGGCCGCGGTGTACTATACCACCCCACCCTGCCCTTGGAACTGGTGGGGAAACAAGGCCGGCCGGACGACGCACGGCGCTTCATACGGCGCCTGATGGAGGAGATCAGGAATACGCTGCCCTGCGACGAATCGGTCGTGCGCAAGAGCAAAGAATACTGGAGCCTGCTATGGAAATCGCTACCCATCAGCGAATTGCAAGCCAGAGAGGTGCTACGGGCACAGGAATTAACCGTTGTTGATAAATTGATTGACGAATTCACACAATAAAAACATACTTTGAACGTAATATAGCAAAATGTATAGACTCAGAACATCCCTGTTAGTGGCGCTGCTGATACTCACCGTGGTGGGTTGCAAAGGACGTGGAGACATTGCCGAGAACATGTCGGACAGTGAGAAGTTGGAATTGCTCGACCTGCAGATCGAACGGAACCCCAAGAACGCCGAGGCCTACTACGACCGGTCGGTGGTGCTCCTCAGTCTGGGACGTACGAAAGAAGCCCTGTCCGATATCAAGCGTGCCGTCGAGCTGAAACCCGACAAGATGGAGTACCGTCTGCAACAGGCCGACCTGTACTTCGCCAACGGCAACGTCGAGGACAGCTACAAGGCCCTGGCCGAGGCCGAGAAGCTGGCGCCGGAGAGCGACGAAGTACAGCTGAAGATGGGTGAAGTGACCTTCTACAGCCACGACTACGACCGCTCGCTGCAGTGCCTGACCAAAGTCACCGAACGCGACCCCAACAACCAGACAGCGCTCCTGATGAAAGGATTCATATACAAGGAGAAGGGCGACACCGCCAGTGCCGTCCAGCTGCTGCGCAAGGTCTGCGACCTATACCCCGACTTCGAGCCTGCCTTTGAGGAGCTGGGAGTGCTCTACTCCACCCGCAACGACCCGATGGCGTTAGAGTACCTCAACACCGCCGTCCAGCTGCAGCCCAACAACACCAACGCCCTCTACGCGCTGGCCATGTTCCACCAACAGAACAACCATTTCGACGAGGCCGAGAACCTGTACCACCGTATTCTCGACATCAACAGCCAGAGTGCCGACGCATGGCACAATCTGGGATATATCGAGCTCATCGAACGCGGCGACTATCAACGAGCCATCGGTTACTTCGACAGTGCCCTGGTTGCCGACCCCACCCACGGCGCGGCGCGCACCAACCGCGAGCTGGCCATGGAGCTGGCGCAACAATAAAAAACAAACAACAACATAATACACATCATCATGAGTACACTAAAAGGACGCAACCTGATCTCAATCACCGACTTCTCGAAGGAGGAGTACATCGAGGTGCTTGACATTGCCGAAGAATTCGAGAAGAATCCCAAACAGAAAATCCTCAGCGACAAGGTGGTGGCCACCCTCTTCTTCGAGCCGTCCACCCGCACCCGACTGAGCTTCGAGAGCGCCGCCAACCAGTTGGGAGCCCGCATCATCGGCTTCAGCGATCCCGGCGGCACCAGCGTCCAGAAAGGCGAGTCGCTGCACGACACTATCGTCATGGTCTCCTCCTACAGCGACCTCATCGTCATGCGCAACCCCAAAGAGGGCTCGTCGCGCTATGCCTCCGAGGTAGCCTCGGTGCCCGTCATCAACGCCGGCGACGGCGCCAACCAACACCCCACCCAGTGCATGCTCGACCTCTACAGCATCCGAAAGACACAAGGCACACTGGAGAACCTGAACATTGCCATGGTCGGTGACCTGAAGTATGGCCGCACTGTCCACTCGCTGACGCAAGCCATGTGCAACTTCGGAGCCACATTCCACTTTGTCTCGCCCGTCGAGCTGAAGATGCCCAGCAGTGTCAAGATGAGTGTCAAGAACGCCGGCCTGAAGTACTACCAGTACACCGACCTGCGCGATGTCATCCCCACGGCCGACATCATCTATATGACCCGCGTGCAGCGCGAGCGCTTCCCGGATCCGATGGAATACGAGCGCGTCAAGGACAGCTGCATCCTCACGGCCAGCATGCTCAAGGGCTGCAAGCCCAACATGCGCATCCTCCACCCCCTGCCCCGCGTCAACGAGATCACCACCGATGTGGACAGCACCCCCTACGCCTACTACTTCCAGCAGGCACAGAACGGTGTCTATGTGCGTCAGGCCCTCATGGCCGCCATCCTTGGTGTGAGATAAAAAAGATATTGTTTAAAGATTAAGGTTCACGGTTTAAAGTTTAAAGTATCATTATGGAAAACAAGAAAGAAATGGTCGTTTCCGCCATCGAGAACGGCACCGTCATAGATCATATCCCCACCGAGAGCGTCTACCAGGTCATCCGCATCCTCGGACTCGAAGGGTACAAGGACGAAGTCCTGATCGGCAACTACCTCAGCAGTGAGAAACTTGGCCGCAAGGGAATCGTCAAGATCAAGAACAAACACTTCTCGGTCGAGGAGGTCAGCAAGATAGCCCTCGTGGCGCCCTTCGCCTCCATCATCGACATCGAGGACTACAAGGTTGTCAACAAATTCAAAGCCGAGGTGCCCGACCACATCGAGAACTTCGTGCGCTGCGCCAACCCCAAATGCATCACCAACGCCGAGGCTGTGCCCACTCGCTTCGACATCGTCGACAAGGAGAACCTCAAGCTTCGCTGCCACTACTGCGAGAAGTTCACCACCAAGGAAACCATGAAGTTTACCGAATGAGACGCTACCTCATCTCCCTGACCATCATGGTGCTGGCGCTGGTGCTGGCCTCCTTCATCGTCATGTGGGTCGCCCCCGAGCGGTTCCTGACGGCCATGCCGCTGCTGGCTCTGTACTTCGGCGTCGTCTGCGGTGTGCAGCATTGGCTTGTCACCCGGGCCATGAGCCGCTCCCCCAAGACCTTCATCCAGGTCTTCCTCGGATCGGTGGTCGCCGTGCTTTTCCTCCATATCGCCGTGTTGGCGATCTATCTGTTCACACACCCTTCACACGCACATCTGTTCACCCTGACCTTCTGCATCGGCTATGCCGTCAGTCTCGTATTCGAGACGGTGGCCCTCGTGCGTTTTGTCAACGCAGAACGCAGTCGCCGCCAGCAGCAGAATCAGCAGTAACAAGAACCATAGGCCCCCGTCAAGGCCGAACCCCTGCCAGCAATCGCTTGGCAGGGGTTCTTCGTTTATACAAGTCCGTCGTCAGGCGCCCGCCCGGCAGTAGACCATCCTGTCGGGATCCAGCAGCCGGCAGGCCAGCTCGCGCAGCTGGCTGGCCGTGGCGGTGGCCACCGCCTCCCGCATATTGTCGGTAAGACGTTCGTCGATGTCGGCGGCCCACATCTGTCCGAACCGTTGGGCTCGCTCGAAGACGCCGTCGACCGAACGGATGAAGTCGCCCACCAGGACCGTCTTGACGCGCTGCAACTCCTCGTCATCCACCAACTCGTCGCAGAGACGGCGCAGCTCGTGACGGATCGCCTGCTCGGCGGCGTCGGCGGTACCGCCGGCCACATCGGTATTGATGTAGAAGACAATCACTCCGCGGTAGAGCTGGGTGCGGGCATAGACGCCATAGGTAACCCCCATCTCCTCGCGGAGGTTGCTCATCAGACGTGAGCCGAAATAGCCACCCAGCAAGGTGACCAGCAGCATCAGACGGGCGTAGTCGGGGTCGTCCCATCGCAGCGGCAGCACGCGCCCCACGCGCAGCGTGGTCTGGACGGCTCCCGCAATAGGCATCGCGAAAGAACCTGTCGCCTCCGACTGTCCGAATAGCGTTTTCCTGTCGATGGGAACGCTCTCGTTTTGCAGCGACGCCACCTGGCGCAACAACTCGTCGTCGACATCGCCGGAAAGGACTATATGACAACTGCCGTATCGCTCGGCGTAGAACTGCCGCACGACATCGCGTGTCAGCCGGTCTGCGTCGTCGGCTTCGGCATAGACAGTCAAGGGATGCCCCTTCGCGAACAGCGACTGGTAGAAGAGGCGGCGCGCCATCTTCGGCGACTGCTGCTGCATGGCCAGCACCTCCTGCCGGCGTTTGCTCCGATAGGCATCGAAATCGGCCTGCGGGAACGCGGGATGCCGCATCAAGTCGTCGATCACCGGCAGCAGATCGTCGAGGTAGCGGCGCAGGAAATAGAAGGAGGTGCGCGAGACCAGCTGATCGGGGTCGCTCTCGACGACGATGCCACGGTAATCCATAAACTCCGCCACCTCGGCAGCCGACCGACTGTCCGACGCCAGCACAAACAGGCGGTTGGTGGCCGCGGCACACAGCGGTTGCGGCTGATAGGCCGAGCCGGCCTCATGCAGCAAGTCCAGCCGCACCATCGGGAAGCCCTCGGCTGGGAAGTAATGGATCGTGCCATTGCCACACCTATAGACCTGTGGCAGCAGCGAGGCGGTATCGGGTAATGAAATCATCAGAACAGAATGGTTACTTTGAAATTGAGTTGACGGGCCGTCAGATAATTGGGCACAGGGTAGCGGTTGTTGTCGTAGTCCGACACCCAGAGGTACGATATGACATTGCGGAAATTGAAGAGGTTGAAGACCTCGACCCCCACCTGCACATCTTTCACCCACCGGAACAGCCGCATCGAACGAAGGCGCTCGAACTGCGACAGCTGTATGGTATTTCCCCAATCGACGCGATAATACGACGGCAGGCGGTAAGAGGTGGCTCCATAGCGGGTCACCGGGGTGCCGCTTCCGTAGACAAGGCTCAGGCTCATCCGCCACCACGGGATGGTGGGCAGGTTGTCCTGCAGGAACAGCTTGAAGCTGACTCGCTGGTCGGTGGGGCGTGCCAGCCAGCCCAGTGTATCGCCCACAATATCCTCCTGCGTCTGCATCAGCGACAGGCTGGCCCACGATTCCAGCCCCTCGACCAGCTCGCCGTTGAGCCGGATGCTGAACCCGGCAGCATAGCCCACCGCATCCAGGTCGGGATGGTAGCGCAGGCGCAAGTTGTCGATCGTATAAGGGATCAGATGGGTGATATATTTGTAGTAGAGGTCGGCCGTGAGCGAGAAAGGATGCTCCCACAGGCGGAAACGCCAGTCGGCGGTGGCCATGGCCTGATACGACGTCTGGGGGTCGAGGTCGGTACGCAGCGTGCCGTCCGGACGGCGGTATTCGCGGTAGAACGGCGCCTGGCTGTAGATTCCCGCCGCCAGCCGGAAGAGGATGTCCTGCCGGCTGTCAGGCTTATAGCTGGCACTGAGGCGCGGACTGAGAAGCCCGTGCGACAGGCCCGCAGCCGAATACAGCTGTCCGCGCAGTCCGGCCACCACCTTCACGTCGGCATTGCGGGCGGTGGTAAAGTTCAACTCGCGCTGGGCGAAAGCCCCTCCACGGAGGGTGAACATGGTGTTATCGGCATTGACGAAATTCTGCAACACCGGGTTGACCGGTCCGTTGGTGCTGTCACCCAGCGGCACGAACGAGGCAGGCATGGCGTAGCCGGCCGAGTCGACCCAGAGCCACTCCCGCAGGTGGTCGTAGATATTCTCCATCTGCACCTTCACGCCCATCTGCCAGCTGCCGAGCCGGGCCTCGCGCGTGGCACGCAGGTCCAGGTTCACTATGTCCGTCGTCAACCGGTTGCGGGCATGCTCCAGGAATGTGCCCACGCCGCGGTCGAACATCATCGTGTCGCCTGCCGTCTCGCCCATGGCCAATTCATACAGGAAGTATTGACTCTGCACGTCGTAGCTCTCCACCTCGGCGATGTGCTGGGCCGAGAGGGCGGCCCTGAAGCGCCAGTCGTCGTTGGGACGGTAGTCGGCCGTCACCGCCCCGAGCAGCGTGTGGTAGCGGTCCTCCTCCTGTCCGTCGAAATAGACGCGCAGCGACAGCGGCATCATAAACCCGCCGAAGGTGGTGGTCTGATCTTCGGGAATCAAGCCGTACACGTTGCGTGTCGCCAGAGCGACCACACCCAAGTCCAGCCTGTCGTTGACGCGATAGCCGAACAGGGCCTGCAGGTCGGTATAGACGGTGTTGTAGCTGCCGCGGGTGTCCAGGCTGCCCAGCAGGTAGCGGTTGCTGTGCTGCCTGAGGGCGACGGCATAGCTGGCGCGCTCCCCCACCCGGCCCTCCACCGAGGCCGACCCGCCCAGCAGGCTGCCGCTGACCTTGGCGGCAAACTCGACCGGACGGCTGTAGGTGATGTCCAGCACCGACGACATCTTGTCGCCGTAGGTGGCATCGAATCCGCCCGGCGAGAACAGGATGTAGTTCACCAGATCGGGATTGATGATGCTCATCCCCTCCTGCTGGGCACTCCGTATCAGCATGGGACGGAACACCTCGATGCCGTTGATGTAGACCAGATTCTCGTCGAACGAACCGCCCCGTACCGAGTACTGGCTCGACAGCTCGTTGTTCGACTGCACGTCGGGCAGCATCTTGATCAGCCCCTCCACGCCTCCGGTGGGGCCCACGGCATCGTCCAGTTTCTCCACCTCGATATTGGTGAAGCTGCTCTGCCGCACTTTGTCGGTGACCACCTCCACTCCCTCCAGCTGCTGGGCCAGCGGCTGCAGGCGCACATCGACCGTCCGCTTGCCGCTCACCGCCACCCGGCGATCCGTGGTGCGGTAGCCGACAAAGGAGAAGCGCAGCGTGATGCTGTCGTCCGTCGTGATGTCTATGCGGTAACGTCCATGGCTGTCGGTAGAGGCCCCCAGCGAGGTGCCCACCACGCCGACCGAGGCATATTGCAGTGCAGCCCCCGTCAGCGAGTCCCGCACCATGCCTTCCACCACCCCCTGGGCCCAGGCGCCGACCGCACTCAGGAGCAACAATATATGTAATATCGCTTTTTTCACGCTCCTATTAACTTATATTATACGTTTTTATTGTATGGCCACGTATAAAAAAAGGCCCGTCGCTCACGCGACGGGCCTTATCGTCATCGGCTGACACCTCGTTACTGGTTCAGCAGCGACTCGAAGCGCTGGTGGGCAGCCTTCGACTCGTCGTAGCGCTCCACGCGGGCGTAGGCCGTGCTCAGGGCCTGCAGGGCGTTGCCCAGGTTCGGGCGCTGCATCTGCTTCTCCTGACCCTCGGGCAGGTTGTCAATGTATTCGACGGCTTTCTCCAGGTAGGTGATGGCCGTGCTAAACGACTCCTTGGCTTCCTTCTCCAGCTTGTCGGCCAGGGCGATGGTCTCCTCGTTGAAGGGGTCGGGCTCCGGGGCGGCCTGCAGCTTGTCCACTGCATTGTTGTAGTACATCTGACCCATGCTGAAGTTGGCGCCGAACTGCACGGGCTTCAGCTTGAGCGACTCCTCGAACTTGGCGCGGGCGCCCTCGATGTCGTTGGTCATCTGCAGCAGGCTGCCGGCCGACGTCAGCAGGTCGGGATAGATATTGGCGCTGTCCTTCGTCAGCTCCAGGGCCTGGTTGATCACCTCCTTGCCCTTCTCGATGTTCTCGTTCAGCAGGTAGCCCTCGGCCAGCAGCAGGTAGGCCTTGTAGTTGGTCTTGTTGTTGCGCTGGTAGTTGGTGGCCACCTTCAGGGCCTGGTCCATGTTCTTCTCGGCCTTGTAGACATCGAACAGGTACTTGTACACCTGCTCCTTGTCGGTGCGCTTGCGCATCAGCTGGTTGAAGAACTTCTTGATGTTGGCGGTGTCGTGGGCGGCGACGGCGCTCAGACCGGCCACGAACATGGCCTCACCGGCGTTGTCGAACTGGCCGCTGGTCTCACCGGCGTTGTTGTACATCTCGGCGGCGCGGGCAGCCACCTGCATGGCCTCGGTGTACTTCTTCTCGTTGAAGAGCGAACGCGAGCGGTTGTAGAAGTCGTAGCCAACGGTGCTGAAGACGCTGACAAGACCCTTGTTGTACTCGCCGTCGTTGTGGGCGTCGAGGCGCTTGCACTCGAGGGCGGACTGGTAGGCCTGGTCGGCCCAGTCGGGGGCGAGGCCCTTGTACTTGGGTTTGGCCTGCGATGCATCGCGACCAATCTCGGCGTAGATCAGCGCGCGATAGTACCACGTCTTCGCGTCGTCCTTGGTCTTCTCATGCACCGCGGCGGCATCGATCTCGGTCTTGGCTTTCTTGAGCGAGCCCTTGCGCAGATCCTGCACAGCGCTCTCCACCATCAGCGACTGTGCGCTGAGGCCCATCGTGACAGCCATCATGGCTGCTGTCATCACAAGTTTCTTGATCTTCATTTTCTTTATCATTTTTTAGTTTGGTTTATCACTTTCTTACTCTTTAGTATCGTCTTCCGGCAGATTATTGCTTTCGCCGGCAACATTTTCTTCCATGCCGTCGGCCGTCGCCACCGTCTCACCCTCCTGCTCGTCGTCCGTCGGCACCTTGGTGATCGAGGCAATATAGTCCTTGCCGCGCAGGTCGATCAGCTTGACGCCCTGGGTCGCGCGGCCCAGCACCCGCAGGTCGGCCACCTTCATCCGGATGGTCACGCCGGAGCGGTTGATGATCATCAGGTCGTGGTCGTCGGTGACGTTGGTCACCGCCACCAGCGGGCCCGTCTTCTCGGTGATCTGCATCGCCTTGACGCCCTTGCCGCCACGGTGTACGGTGGCGCGGTAGTCCTTCAGGGCCGACCTCTTGCCGTAGCCGTGCTCCGTCACCACCAGCAGGTTCTCCTCCTCGCTCGGCAGGCACAGCATGTCGATGGCCGCATCTTCCTCGCCGTCCAGCTCCATACCCTTCACACCCGATGCGCCGCGGCCCATCGCCCTGAACTCGCCCTCCGGGCAGATCATCACCTTGCCCTTCTTCGACGCCAGCAACATGTAGCTGTTGCCGTCCGTCAGGCAGGCGGTGAGCAGTTCGTCGCCCTCGCGGATTCCGATGGCGATGATGCCGTTCGTGCGCGGACGCGAATAGGCCTCCAGCGAGGTCTTCTTCACGATGCCGTTCTTCGTACACATCACGATGTAGTGGTTGCCCACATACTCTGGATCGCTCAGCGTCTCCACGTTCACATAGGCCTTCACCTTGTCGTCCGGCTCGATGTTGATTACGTTCAGTATCGGACGGCCCTTCGTGTTCTTCTCGCCCTCCGGCACCTCGAAGGCACGCATCCAGTAGCAGCGTCCCTTCTCGGTGAAGAGCAGCAGGTAGTTGTGGTTCGTGCAGGTGAAGATATGCTCCACGAAATCCTCGCTGCGCACGGCGCTGCCCTTGGCGCCGACGCCGCCACGGCTCTGCGTGCGGTACTCGGCCAGGGGGGTGCGCTTGATGTAGCCCTTGTGCGAGATGGTGATGACCACCTGCTCGTCGGGGATGGTATCCTCGATGCGGAAGTTGGCCGCGTCGTATTTGATGGTGGTGCGGCGGTCGTCGCCGTACTTGTCGCGCAGCTCCTGCAGCTCTCCCTTGATGACCTGCATCAGCACCGAGTGGTCGCCGAGGATCTCCTTGCAGCGCTCGATGAAGCGCATCTTCTCGTCGTACTCGTCCTGCAGCTTCTGGTGCTGCAGGCCGGTGAGCTGTGCCAGACGCATGTCGACGATGGCGCGGGCCTGCAGGTCGCTGAACTGGTAGCGGTCCATCAAGCCTTGGCGGGCCTCGTCGGGCGTCTTGCTGGCGCGGATGAGGGCCACGATCTCGTCGATGATGTCGATGGCACGCAGCAGTCCGGCCAGGATGTGGGCGCGCTTCTCGGCCTCGGCCATATCGAAGCGGGTGCGGCGGGTGACCACCTCCTCGCGGTGCTCCACGAAGTATTTGATCAGCTCCTTCAGGTTCAGCAGCTTCGGACGGCCGTGGACCAGTGCGATGTTGTTCACCGCAAAGCTCGACTGCAGCTCCGTCAGCTGGAACAGCTTGTTCAGGATCACATTCGGCACCACATCGTTTCTCAGCACATACACCACCCGGATGCCGTCCTTGTCGCTCTCGTCGCGGATGTCGAGAATGCCTTCGATCTTGCCTTCTTTGACCAGATTGGCCGTCTTCTTGATCATCTCGCTCTTGTTCACGCCGTAGGGGATCGTGGTGGCAACGATGATGTTGTGGCCCTTCGCATCCTCCTCGATCGTCGTGTCGGCCCGCAGGATGATGCTTCCGCGGCCCGTCGTGTAGGCCTCGCGCACACCGTTGTAGCCGTAGATGATGCCGCCCAGCGGGAAATCGGGCGCCTTCACATACTCCATCAGGCCCTCGATCGTGATGTCCGTATTGTCGATATAGGCCATGCAGCCGTCGAGCACCTCGCGCAGGTTGTGCGTCGGCATGTTCGTCGCCATACCCACCGCGATGCCGTTCGACCCGTTGACCAGCAGGTTCGGTATCTTGGCCGGCAGCACGCTCGGCTCCACGCCCTCGTTGTCGTAGGTCGGCACCATGTCCACCGTGTCCTTGTCGATATCCGCCACCAGCTCGTTGCTGATCTGGCGCAGACGCGCCTCGGTGTATCGCATTGCTGCGGGCGAATCGCCGTCGATCGAACCGAAATTACCCTGACCGTCCACCAGCGTGTACCGCATCGACCACTCCTGCGCCAGGCGCACCAGCGCACCGTAGATGCTCGAGTCTCCGTGCGGGTGGTACTTACCCATCACGTCGCCCACAATGCGGGCACTCTTCTTCGTCGGCGTATTGTACAGGATGCCGTTCTCGTTCATCGAATACAGTATTCGGCGGTGTACAGGCTTGAAACCGTCCCGCACATCCGGCAACGCTCGGGCCACTATCACCGACATTGCATAGTCGATGTAGGCCGACTTCATCGTCTGCTCTATGTCGACCCGCGTGATTTTTTCGTTCTCAATAGCCATTGGTTATCTATATATTTTATTGTATACTAAAATATTATGCACAACCCCGTTCTCGGTTGTAAAAGACAAAAATACACAAAAATCTTGACACTACCAAACCCAATCCCCACTTTTCCGAACACTTTTTCAACACCACCCCCATCCGCCCCCGCAAAATGTCAGTCTCAAGCAGAGAGGATGCAGAGAGGATGCAGCGATGATGCATGCCGGATGCAGGGGCAGCCGGGCGTGCGGAACGTCAACACAGAGGTGTTGATAAGAAATGATGGCACGGATATTGCAGCAGGCATAATTGTAGTAATTTTGCACTCTGAATTAAAGTCAAGCAGACAATGGAAGCAAATTTGAGCGAAAACATGCGTAACACGGTGAACTTCAGCAAGGAGGAAGCCATACGACTGAAGAATGGAGCCATCGGCGTGGAGCATCTCTACCTCGGCATGATGCGTGTGGGCGAATGCAGCGGACTGAACATGCTGGCAGCCCTGGGGGTCGACACACAGGACCTGAAGGAGCGGCTGGAGAAGCAGGTGAGCAACGCCGACAGCGACATACGCTACAACGCCGACAGCGAGATTGCCATGCTGCGGCAGACGGAGAAGGTGCTGCGTCTCTCCTACCTCGAAAGCATCAAGGTGAAAGCCAAACAGATACGCACCGAACATCTGATCCTGGCCATGCTGCAGGAGAACGACAATCTGGTGTCGAACCTGCTGCAGAAGGCCGGGGTGGACTACGAGCGCTTCTCGCGCGTGGTGCGCGGCAATGCGCAGGAGGAGAACGGCGCCCTGCCCGACTTCAGCAGCCAGACCAGCGAGGACGACAACGACGAGCCCTTCGCCGACCCGGTGGGCGCCGACCCCGCCGTGGGCCGCGGGCAGCAGCGCAAGGAAAACAAGAGCGGCACGCCGGCGCTGGACAACTTCGGCCGCGACCTGACCAAGATGGCGCAGGAGGGCAAGCTGGATCCCATCGTGGGCCGCAAGCGCGAGCTGGAGCGCATGGCGCAGATCCTGAGCCGCCGCAAGAAGAACAACCCCGTGCTGATCGGCGAAAGCGGCGTGGGCAAGAGCGCCCTGGCCGAAGGACTGGCCATGCAGATCGCCTCGGGACAGGTGCCGCGCACGCTCTACGGCAAGCGCCTGCTGAGCCTCGACCTGGCCAGCCTGGTGGCAGGCACGAAGTACCGCGGCCAGTTCGAGGAGCGCATGAAAGCCATCCTCACCGAGCTGGAGCAGCATCCGGAGATCATCATCTTCATCGACGAGATACACACCATCGTGGGCGCCGGCAGCGCCGCCGGCAGCCTCGACGCCAGCAATATGTTCAAACCCGCCCTGGCACGCGGCACGATCCAGTGCATCGGCACCACGACGCTGGACGAGTACCGCCAGTATATCGAGAAGGACACGGCCCTCGAACGCCGCTTCCAGAAGGTGCTCGTCGAGCCCGCCACGCCCGAGGAGACGATGGAAATCCTGATGAACATCCGCGACAAGTACGAGCAGCACCACACGGTGCAGTACAGCGACGAGGCGCTGCAGGCCTGCGTGGACCTGACGGAGCGCTACGTGAGCGACCGCCTGCAGCCCGACAAGGCCATCGACGCCATGGACGAGGCGGGTGCGCGGGTGCGCATCAACAATATGCAGGTGCCGTCGGAGGTGGTGGCGCTGGAGGAGGAGCTGGCGCGCGTGGAGGCGAAGAAGAAGGAGGTGCTGGCCGAGAAGCGCTACAGCGAGGCCGCCGAGCTGCGCGACCAGGGACGCGACCTGGAGGCCAAGCTGGCCGACCTCAAGCGCCGCTGGGAGAACGACGAGCGCGAACGCCACGTGACGGTGACGGCCCAGGATGTGGCCGCCGTGGTGGCCATGATGACCGGCGTGCCGGTGGAGCGCATCGCCGAGAGCGAGCAGGGACGCCTGCTGACCATGGAGAGCGAGCTGAAGGGCAGCGTGGTGGGACAGGACGAGGCCATCGCTCGCATCGCCAAGTCCATCCGCCGCAACCGCGCCGGTCTGAAGGACCCCAACCGCCCCATCGGCAGTTTCCTCTTCCTCGGCCCCACGGGCGTCGGCAAGACCTACCTCACCAAGATCCTCGCCAAATACCTCTTCGACAGCGAGGCCGCCATGATCCGCATCGACATGAGCGAATACATGGAGAAGTTCGCCGTCAGCCGCCTCATCGGTGCCCCTCCGGGCTACGTGGGCTACGAGGAGGGCGGCCAGCTCACCGAGCGCGTGCGACGCAAGCCCTACTCCATCGTGCTGCTCGACGAGGTGGAGAAGGCCCACCCCGACGTCTTCAACGTGCTGCTGCAGGTGCTCGACGACGGCGTGCTCACCGACGGCATCGGCCGCAAGGTGGACTTCAAGAACACCATCATCATCATGACCTCCAACATCGGCAGCCGCCAGCTGAAGGACTTCGGCGTGGGCGTGGGTTTCAACACCGCCGCCCGCGAAGCCGAGAAGGGCGAGCTGCAGCGCGACGTGATCGAGAAGAGCCTCAAGAAGACCTTCGCTCCCGAGTTCCTCAACCGCATCGACGACATCATCTACTTCAATTCGCTCGGCCGCGAGGAGATCCACAAGATCATCGACATCGAGCTGCGCGGCCTCTTCTCGCGCATCCGCAAGATGGGCTTCGAGGTGGAGATGGACGAGAAGGCCAAGGACTTCATCGTCGCCAAGGGCTGGGACGAGCAGTACGGCGCCCGTCCGCTGCGCCGCGCCATCCAGCGCTACATCGAGGACGACCTGGCCGACGAGATCATCAAGGCCGACATCCTGCCGGGCGACACCATCCGCATCACCGCCGACGACGAGCACGTCTTCTTCGACATCGAGAAAGGAGAAGCCTCCAAGGCCCTCGACGCCGAGCTGCAGACGGCGCCGGCCGAGGCATAAAAAGAGGGTGTCCCATAAGTCTATCGCCCGTAGCGGGCTTTGAACTTTTGGGACACCCTCTTTCTGTCAGAAGTTGTATTTCACCAGCACACAGAGGCGGTGGTTGACCACCTGTCGCTTCGGGTCGACCGTAGCATCCGTGTTTATGTCGCCATAGCTGGCGGCCGTCAGTTCGTACTCCAGCCCCACGTTGAAGGCCTTGATGTTGTAGCTGATCGATGGGGCCACGCGGAAGATGCCGTCCAGACGGGTGAACTCCTCGCCCCCCTTCATGTAGATGTGGTAGGCGCTGCTGCCGAAGTCGTAGAGGTCCTCCCCTGCCCCGAGGTTCTTCATATAGCCCAGGAAGAGGTTGGCCTTCACCTTGCGGCCGTAGGCCAGGTTGAGGTAGCTGATGGTGGCCTGCATGGGGCGGTACTCCCAGCTGCCGTCGGCGTTGACGCCGGTGACGGCATAGCCCACCAGCTGGTTGAGGTGGCTGGTGTTCTGCGCCAGCAGGGTGCGGAATTTGATTGACCACAGCCTTTCGACATACTGTGCATAGAGTGTGGGCGTAAACGAGGAGACCGACTCGTCCACCTTATGTGTCACCCCGTTGCCGTCGACGGCATGGGTGCGCGGCTTGATAATCTGTGCATCGACGCCCAGCTGCACATACCAGCCCCCCTGTTTGAAGTTCAACCCAAGGAAGGCCTCGGGCCACAGGGCCTGGTGGGCGTAGCTGACACTGGCCACACTCGTCGGGTCGGAGGCGCTCCTCGGGCCGTTGTTCATGTACTGCAACTGCCAGAGGAGGGCGGCCGTGTAGCCGACCGACTTGTGGTAGTCGGTGACGCGCACCTGCGGCGTGCGGCTGTGGGGACGGAAGGGGGCGCCGCTGGCCATGCCCAGCACGTCGGGCATGATGCTCCCGCTCATCGGGTGCCAGTCTTGCCCCACCACGACCTCCCTGCCGCCCTCGTGCAGACGCAGGTAGGCCAGGCGCAGGCGCAGCACCGTGTTGTTGGTGCCGAAGCCGCCGAAGTCGCCCTCCAGCTTGGCGCCGCTGTTCATGCCCAGCAGGCGCGGGCCCGTGACGTTGAGGCCGAAGCGCGACGTGAGGGCCTGCAGCTCCATCTGCGGCACCGCGTTGAGGTCTTCCGTATGATCCTCGTTCCACAGCTCATCGTAGGGCTGCATGTTGTACTCGCCCCCGATGACGGTGTAGGTCTTACGGCTGTCGAAGGTGAGGTAGTTGCGCACGAAGCCGTAGGGCTTCACCGACACGCGGTTCGAGTCCTGTGCCAAAGCAGCAAGGGTGGCAAGCAGAATGGTTGCAAGTAGCAGGGTTTTCTTCATAGCGATGTGTCTTTTATATTTTTTTCCGACTGCAAAAGTACCACACTATTGTTACATTCCTATTACGAAACAGTTAAGATATTGTTAAGTTTGTCTGTGGCCTTTGTCGACAGCCGGGGAAAGCGGAAAGTGGTAAGTGGGTAGTGAATAGCAGACATGGTCAATTGCTACCCACTACCCACTTCCCACTACCCACTTATGCCAGCAGAACCAGGAGTTGTGCGGTGAAGATGCGGAGGAACATGGTCAGCGGGTAGACCGTGGCGTAGCCCGTGTTGGGCAGCTTGCAGCCCTCGGGGGCCATATTGTTGGCGAAGGCCAGCGTGGGCGGGTCGGTGTGGCTGCCGCCGATGAAGCCCATCAGGGTGTAGTAGTTCATCTTCAGCACCAGACGGCCGAAGAGACCCACCAGCAGCGGGGGCACCATGGTGATAATGACACCGTAGAGCACCCACATGTAGCCGCCGGCCTGGATGGTGGCTAAGAAGCTGCCGCCGGCGCTGAGGCCCACGCCCGCCAGGAAGAGGGCGATGCCCACCTCGCGCAGCATCCACACACCGTGGCTCTCGGTGAACTCGGTGGTGAACCACCCCTTCTTCACACCCAGCCAGGCTCCGACCAGGCTCACCACCAGCGGACCGCCGGCCAGACCCAGCTTGACGGGGGCCGACATGCCGACCGGGATCGGGATGGAACCCACCACGATGCCGAGGGCGATGATGACGAAGATGGGGATGAGGTTGACCTTGTGGCGCTGCGACACCGGGGTGGCCTGTTTTGCGGCAGGCTCGACGGTCGTGCTGTCGGTCACGGGTTCTTTCTTCAGGTCGATGCGGCACAGCGGACGCAGCAGCAGGCAGACCGCGATCATGCCCACCACCGCCAGCGGATAGGCCACGGCGTAGCCGGCGGCCAGCTGGTCGGCGGCGGCGCCCAGGCCCAGGTCGCGCACCGTCTGCTGGGCGGCCGAGAGGCCGGGCGTGTTGGTGACGGCACCGGTGTAGACGCCCGCCATGTCGGTCAGGCTCTGACCGGCCGTCTTGGCGATGACGTAGGTGATGAGCACCCCGAGGGCCACGTTGACGAGGGCCATGCCGTTCATGGCCAAGCCGCCTTTGGCGAAACTCTTGAAGAAGCCCGGGCCCACCTGCAGGCCCACGGCCGTGACGAAGAGGATGAGGCCGAACTCCTTGATGATGTGTAGCATATCGGCATTGCACTGCACGCCGAGGGCGCTGATGAGGATGCCCACGAAGAGCACCCACGTGATGCCAAGGGTCACCCCCTTGATCTTGAACCTGCCCAGCAGCAAGCCTGCAAAGATAGAGACGGAAAGCATCAGCACCGTGGTGCCGACACCTCCACTGGTAAGTAAGTTAGTAAACCACATTGTGTCAGTTATGAGTTATGAGTTTTGAGTTTTGAGTTACAAGTTATGAGTCAATAAAAAGCCAAGAGTTAAGAGCCAAGAGGAGCACCTGAAGCGGGCCACCTTAACTCTTAACTCTTAACTCCTAACTCTTAACTGCTTAGTCGCCCAGCGTGGCCACCATGACGGCCTTGATGGTGTGCATGCGGTTCTCGGCCTCGTCGAAGACGATGCTGTTTTCGCTCTCGAACACCTCCTCGGTGACCTCGATGCCGTCCAGACCGAACTTCTCGTGTACGTCGCGGCCGGCCTTGGTCTCCAGGTTGTGGTAGGCGG
>CAMNIH010000020.1 GCA_946540365.1 uncultured Bacteroidales bacterium | reverse complement strand
GGCAGAGGAGCACGGGGGTCATCCAGCCGGCACCACCCTGGATGTACTTTTCTTTCAGCACCTGGTGGAACGACTTGGTGTCGTCGGCGGGGGCAACGGCTTCCTCGACGGGAGCGGCGGCCTCCTCGGCAACGGCGGGAGCGGCCGAATCGGTGACCTGTTCTGTGGCTTCGGCAGCGGGTTGATCCTGCGCCTTCACGTCATTGAAGTTGGCAAATGTCAACAGTCCGACTATTGACATCAAAGCAAAAACTTTTTTCATGATGTTTTTAGAATGTTGATTATTAATTTATTGTTTATACTTTGCCTATTATATTTCGTTGTGCAAATATACACATTTTTTCTAAAACCAAGAAAAAATGTCATTTTTTTCTTCCGTCGAGGGTCTCCATCAGCTCGCGCAGCGGGGTCTTTCGGACCTCGTCGGCGGCGATGCGGTCGAGGGTCTGACGGGCGGTCTGGAACTCGCGGGCGATGTTCTGTTCGACCACCGGCCGCAGGCCTACGGCGTCGTAGAGGGCCATCACGCGGCGCACCTTCTCCTCCTCGTCCATGTTGTCCTTGGCGGCGAAGAGGTCCATCAGCTCCTTGCGCCGGGGCTCGTCGGCCAGGGTGAGGGCCGTCAGGGGCAGGTAGCTGATCTTGTTGTCGCGGATGTCCTGGCCGGTCTTCTTGCCGAAGACGGCGGTGTCGCCGTAGCCGTCGAGCAGGTCGTCCTGCATCTGGAAGGCCAGGCCGAGGTGCAGCCCGAAGGCATAGAGGAGGTCCACCTGCTCCTGCGGGGCGCCGGCGTAGAGGGCTCCGACCTTGAGGGCGCCGGCCAGCAGGACGGCGGTCTTCTGGCGGATCATGTCGAGGTAGTCGTCGAGGCTCACGCGGCCCAGGCCCAGGCGCTCGAAGTTCATGTCCTTCTGCTGTCCTTCGCAGACCTCGATGGCGGTTTCGTTGAAGCAGTTGAGGATGTCGCGCAGGCGGGGCGAGGGCTGCCGCAGGAAGTAGCGCCAGGCGAGGGCGAACATGGTGTCGCCGCTGAGCACGGCCGTGTTCTCGTCCCACTTGCGGTAGACCGTGGGCTGGCCGCGGCGCAGGGGCGAGCGGTCCATGAGGTCGTCGTGCAGCAGGGTGAAGTTGTGGAAGGTCTCGATGCCGAGGGCGGCGCCGTGCGCCTCCTCCTCGCGTCCGCCGAAGAGGGCGTTGGCCGCCAGCAGCAGGGTGGGGCGGATGCGCTTGCCGCCGAGACGCAGCGTGTAGTCGATGGGCTCGTAGAGTTCGTGCGGTTCGGCAAGGAAGCACTCGTCGGCGAAGAGGCGTTCCACCTGTCCAAGGAAATATTTTAAGTTGTACATAATAATATTAATTATTGATAGGCGATTCCATGTTTGGTACACCAGTCGCGGGCGGCCGCGTTGCCGAGTCGGGCGGCGCGTTTGTAGTTGGCCTGTTCGCGTTTGGGCTGGTTCTGACGGGCGTAGAGCTCGGCGATGCGGCAGTAGGTGTCACCGTCCTGCGGGTCGATGTCGACGGCTTTCTGGTACTGCCGTATGGCCTTGCCGAAGTCGCCCTGCTCGGCGTGGGTGCGTCCCAGCAGGCGGTAGGCCTCGGTCAGGCGGGGCCCGAAGTGTATGGCGCGGTGGTACTGCTCGATGGCACGGTTGTATTCGGCACGCTCGAAGTAGATGTCGCCCAGCCGGTTGTAGGCGTTGACGTAGGTCGAGTCGAGCTCCAGCACGTTCTGCAGGCATTCGATGGCGTGCTCGTTGTCGCCCTTGAGCAGGTAGGCCCACCCGAAGCAGTAGAACAGCTTGACCGAACGGCGATGCTGCTTGAGGCCGCTGCGGAGGGTGGTGATGGCCAGGTCGTAGTTCTTGCGGCGGCAGTAGATGGTGCCGAGGTTGAAATGGGCGTCGACGTTGGCGGGGTCGACCTTGAGGGCGTCGCGGAAGGCGGCGATGGCCTCGTTCTCGTTGCCGCGGCTGTAGAGCACCACCCCCTTGACGTTGTGGGCGCGTGCCGAGCGGGGGTCTTCGCTGTCGGCCTGTCGGGCCCAGTGCAGGGCGTTGGTGTAGCTCTGTTCGGCGCAGTAGACCAGGGCCAGCGTGGCCATGGCGCTGCTGCGCACGCTGTGGGCGGCGGTGTCGGCCAGCTCGATGGCCTTCTCGGCGCTGCGCTTGGCGTCGGCCCACTGCCGCAACTCGGCCTGGCAGAGGGCCAGATGGCTCAGCGCCAGGGCGCTGCTGTCGGCCCGCACCAGCCAGCGGGCGGCGTCGGCGTAGCGCTCGCGCTCCTCCTGCAGGATGCCCATCCGCAGACGGGCTGTCGCGCTGGTGTCGGCGGCCTGGCGGTAGTAGTCCTCGGCCAGGTCGGTCAGCCCCTTCTGCTCGGCGTTGATGCCTTTGGCCAGCAACCCTTGCGCCGAGGCCGTCGCGGTCGCCAGCAGCAGGGTCACCGTTGCTATGAGTGCCTTTCGTATCATGATGATTGTCCTAACGGCGAGGAGATGATTTTATTGTATTGCGCCATGTTTTTATATTCCTTTTTGCAGTGACGACCCGGACCCTTGCTCCGCATCCGGGGGGCGTGGATGCCTGCTTGATGCCTACTTGATGCAGAGGGGATGCAGGGAGGATGCAGAGGGGAAGGAGGCAGCTGGTGCGTTTGATGTGGGTGTGTAAGGTGTTGGTTGATATGGCGATAGGTTCTTTTGCTTGCAAAAAAAAAGAGGCGATGTGTGGCGGAATGGAATTTTTTGTGTATTTTTGCAATTCCAAAATACCAATAGAGATGAACAAAGTGAAGGTTGGAATCGCGCAGATGAGCTGCGTGGAGGACAAGCAACAGAATATAGAGCGCTACACCGAGAAGGTGCGCGAGTTGGCTGCCGGCGGGGCGCAGATCATCTGTCTGCAGGAGTTGTTCGCGTCGCTTTATTTCTGCGACGAGGAGCGCTACGAGAACTTCCGTCTGGCCGAGGCCATCCCCGAGGGGCCCACGACGCAGCATTTCATGGCCCTGGCCAAGGAGCTGGGTGTGGTGCTGGTGTGCTCGATGTTCGAGAAACGGGCCGAGGGACTCTACCACAACACGACGGCGGTGATCGATGCCGACGGCTCCTATCTGGGCAAGTACCGCAAGATGCATATCCCCGATGACCCGGGCTACTACGAGAAGTTCTACTTCACGCCCGGCGACCTGGGCTACAAGGTCTTCAAGACGCGCTTTGCGACGATCGGGGTGCTCATCTGCTGGGACCAGTGGTACCCTGAGGCGGCCCGCATCACGGCCCTCAAGGGGGCGCAGATCCTTTTCTTCCCCACCGCCATCGGCTGGGACGTGCGCCAGAAGGAGCACGACAACCGCGAGCAGTACGCCGCCTGGCAGACCATCCAGCGCAGCCACGCCGTGGCCAACGGGGTGCCGGTGGTCAGCGTGAACCGCACGGGCCGCGAGGGCGGCATGCAGTTCTGGGGCGGCAGCTTCGTGACCAACGCCTTCGGTCGCGTCCTCTACCAGGCGCCGCACTACGACGAGGCCACGCACATCACCACCCTCGACCTCGACGAGACCGACCATTACCGCCGCCATTGGCCCTACCTGCGCGACCGCCGCATTGACTCCTATGGCGACATCACCAAACGATATATCGACTGAACATGTCTGCATATATAGATTGCATCAACACCGTCCTCCAGCCTCGTGTCACGGAGAGTGCCAAGGTAATAGACCTCTTTGCGGGATGTGGTGGGTTGTCCCTTGGCTTTGAGGCGGCGGGATTCGAGACTGTCGGGTATGAGATGGTGCCTGCGGCTGTGGATACATATAACCGCAACCTCAAAGGTGAGTGCAATCTGACCAAGCTGGAGGTTGGCTATGATTACCCCATGGCTGACATTGTCATCGGCGGACCGCCGTGCCAGCCTTTCAGTGTCAGGGGAAAGCAGCTCGGCATGCAGGATGCACGGGATGGCTTCCCGATATTTATAGATGCTGTCAAGCGGCTTGAACCTAAAGTTTTTCTGTTTGAAAACGTGCGTAATCTGGCATATTCACATCGCTGGTATCTCGACCTTATCCTTGAAAGTCTCGGTAATTTAGGCTATATTGTTGAGTTCCGGTGTGTCAATGCGGTTGACTACGGTGTGCCGCAGAACAGAGAGCGCATTATTGTGGTTGGACACAAGTCGGTGTTCCGCTTTCCTGCGAAGGAGTCGAGGAAGACCACGGTGGGCGAAGCCATAGGGGATACGATGAATGCAGAGGTGGAAGGGTGTCACTTCCTGACCCCGGCACAGGATAGGTATATAGCTGAATATGAACGGAAATCGGCCTGTATAAATCCGCGTGACCTTTATGCCGACCGCCCGGCACGAACCATCACGTGCCGAAACCTTGCTGGTGCGACGAGCGACATGCAGCGAGTGAAGTTGCCGGACGGGCGCCGTCGGCGTATAGTGCAACGTGAGGCCGCCCGGCTACAGAGCTTTCCAGACTGGTTTGAGTTCTGTGGCAACGAAGTGCAGCAGTTCACACAGATAGGTAACGCCGTGCCTCCGTTGCTGGCATACAAACTAGCCTTGGCTGTGAAAGACACGTATAAAATGTCGGTGAGGCAGAGGACAGACATATATTCAATAAACAGATTTCGAGAACAAAATATTTTTAATGCCGTATGCGTATAAAATTTTCCGGAGATAAAAGCGAGGCAATCAAAAGGCTGTATTCAGACATGTTGGACGTTCTTCATGCTGTTGGAATACCTGTCTGTGAATTGCCTTCAGACCGTAGGAAGGAAAAAATGGCAGGAGCCTGCCTTGCAACGGGACAGATCGTGTCGTCGTTTAAGGAGGCAAAGTCTGTGATGAATGGGGTATTTCTTAAAACGAGAGATATTATAGAATTTGAAAATGAGCATTATGGTGAGCATATTTCGTCTGGTTCGTATGACGACATCCGTCGTAAAGACTTGAAGATGTTGGTGGATGATGGTCTTGTTATCAACTCTTCATCAATAGACCAATCTGCCACCAACAACCCCAATAGAGGCTATGCGCTCGATGCTCAGTTCGCCAGTCTTCTGAAGACATTTGGAACACGTCGCTGGGAGGAAAAACTTGCCTATTTCATGGAGGTGAGAAAAAAAGTGCGCGAGGAACTTGAGAGAAAGAGAGCATTGGCGAGAATACCTGTTACGTTGCCTTCAGGTGTTGCGTTGGAATTGTCGGCGGGAGAACACAATCTGCTGCAAAAAAAGATTATAGAGGAGTTCCTTCCCAAATGGGGAATGGGTGCGCAAGTGCTTTATGTCGGCGACACATCGGACAAATATCTCTATAAGGATGATGCGTTGTTGGATGCACTGCATTTTTTTCCGCTGAAACATGAAGAACTGCCGGATGTTATTGCGTACAGCAAGGACAAAAACCTGCTGTTTTTGATAGAAGCTGTACACAGTTCAGGTCCGATGGACGAGCTACGTGTCAACCGATTGAGAAAACATCTTGCAGGGTGTACCGCCAATGTTGTGTTCTTTACTACATTCTTGAATAGAAAAATGTATCAAAAGTATTGCTTGAACATAGCATGGGAAACTGAAGTATGGATAGCTGATGCGCCAGAGCATTTGGTGCATCTCAACGGCTACAAGTTTCTGGAAATTCATAAATGCTGCAAATGATGACTCCGAAAGAACAAGGCTACTATATGCCCGCCGAGTGGGCGCGGCACGAGGCCACATGGCTCACCTACCCGAAGAACCCCGATTCGTGGCCCGGCAAGATTGAGACGATCTACCCGTCGTACCACCTCTTTGTGAAGACGCTGGCCGAGGGCGAGACGGTCCACATCAATGTGGACGACGAGGCGATGCGCGACCATGTGGCGCGCGAGCTGGAGGCCATCGGCACCCGCATGGAGAACATCCGCCTCCATATCATCCCGAGCAACGACGCCTGGTGCCGCGACCACGGGCCTGCGTTCCTGCTGAACCGCGACGCCTCTGCGCCGAGGGCCATCGTCAACTGGAACCACAACGCCTGGGGCGGCAAGTACCCCTACGAGCTGGACACCGAGGTGCCGGTGCGGATCCACAAGCTGATGCCCGAGCTGCCGCTCTTCTCGCCCGGCATCGTGATGGAGGGTGGCTCGATCGACGTGAACGGCTGCGGCGACCTGCTGACGACAACCTCCTGCCTGCTCAACCCCAACCGCAATCCCCATCTGAACCAGGATCAAATCGAGGGCTACCTGAGGGATTACTACGGGGTGGACAATATCATCTGGCTGGCGGACGGCATTGTGGGCGACGACACGGACGGCCACGTGGACGACCTGTCGCGCTTTGTGGCGCCGGACCGGATCATCACGGCCGTCGAGTACGACACGTGGGACGAGAACTACGAGCCGCTGCAGCGGAACCTCAGCATACTGAAGCGGGCGCGTCTGGCCAACGGCAAGCAGCCCGACATCGTGGAGCTGCCGATGCCCGACGTGGTCTTCTACGAAGGCCAGCGGCTGCCGGCGAGCTACGCCAATTTCTACCTGGCCAACGGCAAGGTGATCTTCCCCACCTACCGCTGTCTGACCGACAACGAGGCGGCCTACATCCTCGAGGCCTGCTTCCCGGACCGCGAGGTGGTGGGAATCGATTCGACCGATATCGTGTGGGGCCTCGGCTCGTTCCATTGCCTCAGCCAACAGATGCCTGCCGTATGAAGAAGTTGATTCTGGCAGTGCTGCTCTGTGTTGGCGGCAGCGCCATGGGGCAGCGGGTGGTGGTGCCCGACACGGCCACCGCCGGCGAGCAGCGTGTGGGCGAGGTGATGCGCCTGATCGACGGCAACTACACCGAGTCGCCCGACATGGACCGCATGGGCACGGAGGCGATCAACGCGATGCTGCGGGCGCTGGATCCCCACAGTGTCTATATCCCCGCGAGCGACGTGGATCGCGCCAACGAGGGGTTGCAGGGCAACTTCGAGGGGGTGGGCATCTCGTTCCAGATCGTCAACGACACCATCGTGGTGCAGAGCGTCATCGACGGCGGCCCCAGCGAGAAGGTGGGCGTGATGATCGGCGACAAGCTGATCAGCATCGACGGCATCAACGCCACGGGCGATAGTGCGCGCAACGACTTTGTGTTCCGCCATCTGCGCGGCAAGAAGGGCACCACCGTGGTGGTGGACATCATGCGCCAGGGGTCGGTCTACAACTTCCATATCGTGCGCGACAAGATCCCGATCTACAGCATCGACACTTATTTCATGGCCAACGACAGTGTGGGCTACATACGCCTGATCCGCTTTGCGCGCACGTCGGTCGACGAGTTCCGCAAGGCCCTCCGGTCGCTTAGCCGAAAGGGCATGACGTCGCTGATCCTCGACCTGCGCGGCAACACGGGCGGCTACCTCGACATTGCGCATGGTCTGGCCAACGAGTTCCTCGACCGGGGACAGCTCGTGGTGTACCAAGAGGGGCGCCGGACGCCGCGGCAGAACTACCACGCCAACGGGCGTGGCAACTTCCGCGCCGTGCGCAACGCCGCCGGCGAGATCGTCGACCATCGTCTCGTGGTCCTCATCGACGAGGGGTCGGCCTCGGCCAGCGAGATCGTCAGCGGTGCCGTGCAGGACTGGGACCGCGGCATCATCGTCGGTCGCCGCTCGTTCGGCAAGGGGTTGGTGCAGCGCATGTTCGCCCTCAGCGACGGCAGCCAGCTGCGGCTGACCACGGCGCGCTACTTCACGCCCAGCGGCCGCTGCATCCAGCGCCCCTACGACGAGGGCAGCGACGCCTACCGCCAGGATGTGAACAACCGCTTTCTCCATGGCGAGATGGTCAACGCCGACTCGATCCACTTCCCCGATTCGCTGCGTTTCACCACCAGCGGTGGGCGCACGGTGTACGGCGGCGGCGGCATCATGCCCGATGTCTTCGTGCCGATGGACACCATGCGGCTGAGCGACTACTACATCTCGCTGCGCGGCAAGGGACTCCTCAACTCGTTCCCCCTGCAGTGGGCCGACCAGCACCGCCGCGACCCCAAGGTCAAGACTTTCGAACTTTTCCTCGAGAACTACGACTCGTTCCACTTAGACAGCCTGCTCACCGCCGAGGCCCTCGAGAAGGGGATCGTGCGCGACACCGAGAAGGAGGCCGCCCAGCCTGAGCGCACGGCCCACAGCGACCGCTACATGTGGCTGATGCTCAAGGCACAGGTGGCCCGCAACCTGTTCGGCATCGACTACTACTATATGGTGATGAAGGAGGCCGACGACGGCTTCCGCGAAGCCCTGCGCCAGTTTGCCCGCTGAGGGGAGCTGGAACTCGAACCCAGATAAACAGGAAACCGCTGTGGCGAAGTGCCGAAGTGGTTTCCTGTTTCGTTTGTCTTCGGGGGTGAAAGGAAGAGAGCTGAGGCGATGACAGCAGTGGTGAAGTGTCATTCAATCAGTGGTTTTAACGTCGTTTGATGTGCCAGTGGCACGGGCGGTTGACGGATGGTTGAAAACTTTTTCACCGGGGAATGGAAATAATTTTGTAAATTTGCACCCGTAAAAAAGTAACATTAATTGTTTTAATCACGTTTCTATGAACAACAGTATTTTCATGTTTCCCAAGCCCGAGAACGAGCCCGTGAAGGGTTATGCTCCCGGCAGTCCCGAGCGCAAGGAGATCCGCAAAGCCCTGGACGAGCTTTATAACAAGGTGACCGAGATCCCCGCCATCATTGGTGGCAAGGAGGTGAAGACGAAGGAGATGGGCGAGATAGTGATGCCCACGGAGAACCACCATGTGCTGGCCCGCTACCACAAGGTGGGCGAGAAGGAGGTGCAGGCTGCTATCGCGGCGGCCCTGAAGGCGCGCCAGGAATGGGCCGAGACGCCCTGGATCGACCGTGCGAGCGTGATGATGAAGATCGCCACGCTGGTGAGCGGCAAGTACCGCTACCTGATCAATGCGGCGACGATGCTGGGCCAGGGCAAGACGACGATGCAGGCCGAGATCGACTCGGCGTGCGAGCTGGTGGATTTCCTGCGCTACAACACCTTCTATGCAAGCCAGATCTACAGCGACCAGCCCTGCAGCGACAAGGGAACGCTGAACTACGTGACCTACCGCGCCATGGAAGGCTTCGTGTTCGCCATCACGCCGTTCAACTTCACCTCGATTGCTTCGAACCTGTGCCTGAGCCCGGTGCTGATGGGCAACGTGTGCATCTGGAAGCCCTCGACCACGGCCCTGCTGTCGAACTATATCCTGATGAAGATCTACAAGGAGGCGGGTCTGCCTGACGGCGTGGTGAACTTCCTGCCGGGCAGCGGTTCGCTGATCGGCAAGGTGGCTTTCTCCGACGAGAACCTGGCGGGTGTCCATTTCACCGGCAGCACGTCGACCTTCAAGGGCTTCTGGAAGGCCATCGGCCAGAATATCGACAAGTACCGTACCTACCCGAAGATCGTGGGCGAGACGGGCGGCAAGGATTTCATCTTCGTCCACAAGAGCGCCGACGCCGAGCAGGTGGCCACGGCCATCGTGCGCGGTGCCTTCGAGTTCCAGGGTCAGAAGTGCTCGGCCGCCAGCCGTGCCTACGTGCCTGCCTCGATGTGGCCCAAGGTGGAGAAGATCGTCGGCAAGATGCTGAAGGAAATCAAGATGGGCGATGTGCGCGACTTCTCGGCCTTCGTCAATGCGGTGATCGACGAGGCCTCGTTCGACAACTGCAAGAACTATATCGACCACGCCAAGAAGAGCAAGGATGCCGAGATCGTCTTCGGCGGCAAGTGCGACAAGAAGAAGGGCTGGTTCATCGAGCCCACCGTCATCCTGGCCAAGAAACCCGACTACAAGTCGATGTGCGAGGAGATCTTCGGACCCATCATCACGATCTATGTCTACGACGACAAGGACTACGAGAAGACGCTGCGTCTGTGCGACACCACGTCGCCCTACGCCCTGACGGGTGCCATCTTCTCCACCGACCGCAAGGCCCTCCGCACGGGCTACGAGGCGCTGAAGAACGCCGCAGGCAATATCTACTTCAACGACAAGCCCACGGGAGCCGTGGTGGGTCAGCAGCCCTTCGGCGGTGCGCGCGCCAGCGGCACGAACGACAAGGCCGGCAGCTACCTCAACCTGCTGCGCTGGGTGAGCCCGCAGGCCGTCAAGGAGACCTTCGACCCGGCACGCGACTACAAGTATCCGTTTATCAGCTCCGCTGAATAAAGGTCAGATGCAAAAAGAAAAGGCTGGCACCGATTGGCGCCAGCCTTTTTTCTGTCTATATTATAAATACGATTAGAGCACTTTGATCAGTTCCACGTCGAACACCAGGGCGGCATAGGGCGGGATGTCGGCGCCGGCGCCACGCTCGCCGTAGGCCAGGTTGTAGGGGATGAAGAAGCGGTACTTGGCGCCCTCTTTCATGAGCTGCACGCCCTCGGTCCATCCGCTGATGACCTGGCGCAGGCCGAAGTCGGCAGGCATGCCGCGGCGGTAGCTGGAGTCGAAGACCGTGCCGTCGATGAGTCGCCCTTCGTAGTGGCAGCGCACGGTGTCGCTGGCCTTGGGCTGGCGGCCTGTGCCCTCCTGCAAGATGGTGTACTGCAGGCCGCTGGCGGTGGTCGACACACCAGGCTGCTTCTTGTTCTCGGCCAGGAAAGCCTCGCCCTCGGCGCGTGCGGCGCGGCCACGCTCGGCGGCCTCGGCCTGCTGGCGCTCCTCCAGCTCGTTGAAGAAGTGTTCCAGCACCTGCTGCACTTCGGCGGCGCTCATTTGTTCCGGCCGGCCCTCCATCACATCGCGAATGGCGTCAGCATAATCGTCGATGTTCAGGCTCTTTCCCAAGCCCATACCAATCAGTTGGTGGCCAATATTGTGGCCCAATGCATAGCTAAGTTTGTCCATAATGCTTGTTATAACGGCGTTTGGGTTGTTTTATTGCATAAGTGTGCAAATGTCGGTTTTAAAAAAGAGGAGCTGTCCGAACGGGCAGCTCCTCTTTTTATTGTTGTGTGGTGGTTTAGAAAACGAGGGTCAGTCCGGCATTGGCGGGGGTGACGTTGAGGCAGAGGCCCCAGTCGGGCTGGATGGAGGGCTGCTGGAAGAGGTCGGCATGACGACGACCGCCACGACGGCCGCCGCGACGGCCATGCGAACGACCACCGCGCGAGTAGCTGCCACCGTCGGACGAGACGAGCCAGATACCGGTACCCACCAGGGCGGCACCCGCGACGGTGCCGATGATGCCGATGGTCTTCACTCCGTTGCCGACAGCTTGTACGGCTTGTTGCCCTTGTTGCATTTCGGGATCGTTGGCAAACTCCGGATCGGAGCCGACGGCCGAGGCGGCGTTATTGAACATGCCTCCGAAGAGCCAGACAGAAGCACCGCTGACCATGGTCAGACCACCCGAGATGATGCAGGCGATACCCCATCCCTTGCGCGAAGCGAGCTGCTGCGTGTTCAGCTGGTCGTTCATGGCAAAGTCGGTGGTGGGCATGGGGGTGTTGTAGATGCTGGTGAAAGCGGTCGGTTGGTTGTCGCTGAGGCTGAGCTGGGTCGAGGTGTAGAGACTGCCCGCGTCAGCAACATACTGGGCTTTCGATTCGCTGCACAGGAAGAGGGCCAGTGCGATGAGGAGAACTGTTTTTTTCATTTTTTTTGTTTTATTGGAATAATGTTTTATACGGTCGGTATGTTTTTCTTGTTGTTTGTATATGCGTGATTCTGTGTTGTCTGTGTTTGGTTTGTCCGTTCTTCGACGTTCCGTGGGGGGGAGGGATTCGATTCAAATCACGGTGCAAATATACACAAATAATTTGATTGTTGAGACTTTTTTCTTTCTTTTAACCAAATTTATTCGCTGTATTTGCACTGGAAGCGGCGCTCGTACTCTTCGATGAGGGTAGGGCGGAAGTCGGGGTGAGCGATGCGGATGAGGTCCTCGGCACGGTGCTGCAGGGTGCGCCCTTTGAGGCGTGCGATGCCGTATTCGGTGACCAGGTAGTTGACGTCGTTGCGCGTGGTGCTGACCGCCGAACCGGGGGTGAGGAAGGGCTTGATGCGCGAGATGCTGCCGCCGGCTGCGGTGCTGGGCATGGCGATGATGCTCTTGCCCTCGCGTGCCATCGAGGCGCCGCGCACGAAATCGATCTGTCCGCCGATGCCGCTGTACTGCCGCATGCCGATCGTCTCGCTGGCCACCTGCCCCATGAGGTCGACCTCGAGGCATGAGTTGATGGACACCATGCGGTACTGCTGTGCGATGACGATGGGGTCGTTGGTGTAGTCGACGGGGTAGAGCTCGATGGCTTCGTTGCCGTCGACGAAGTCGTACAGCTCGCGCGAGCCCATGATGAAGGTGGCCACCACCTTGCCCTTGTGGAGGGTCTTGCGGCTGCCGTTGATGTTGCCTTTCTTCATCAGATCGGCCACGCCGTCGGAGAACATCTCGCTGTGGATGCCGAGGTCGTTCTTGTTGCCCAGTTCGGCGAGGACGGCGTTGGGGATGGCTCCGATGCCGAGCTGGAGGGTGGAGCCGTCGGTGACCAGCGAGGCGCAGTGGCGACCGATGGCGAGCTCGACTTCCGAGGGGGCGTCGCTGTGCAGCTCGGGCAGCTGGTAGGCGCAGGGGATGATATGGTCGATCTGCGACACATGGATCATCGTGTTGCCATAGGTGAAGGGCATCAGCTCGTTGGTCTCGATGATGACGGAACGCGCGCGGCGGATGGCGGCGAGGGCGTAGTCGCACGAGAGGCCGAGCGAGCAGTAGCCTTCGTCGTTGGGCGGGGTGGCTTGGAAGACGGCCACGTCGCACGGGATTTCGTCGCCGATCATCTCGGGCACGTCGTGGAAGTAGGCAGGGAAGAAGTCGCCCTCGAGGTGGTTGACGGCCTCGCGCGAGTTGCCGCTGAGGAAGTTGCTCACGTGGCGGAAGTGGCCGTAGCAGCGCGGATGCAGCAGGGGGTTGTCGCCGAGGGTGGTCATGTGGAAGATGAGGACATCGTTGTAGTCCTCGCAGTGTTGCGCCATCGCGTTGGGGATGATTTTGGGAACGGCGGCGGCGTGGCCCAGCACCACGCAATCGCCATCGTGGATGTCTTTGATGGCATCTTCGGGTTTGCTTACTTTGCGTTTATATTCGTCTTTCCAGTTCATTGTGGTAGTTGGTATTTGTTGTGAATTTTTCAATCGAAGAATGCCCATGCCAGGCCCCATTGCAGGCCGAACCCCTGGCCGGGGTAGTGGGGCAGAAGCAGGTAGGTGGCCGGTGTCTCCCACAGGGCGTTGACGTGGCCAGCCTTGACGTAGATGCTGGCGCGCTTGACCTGTATGTTGACGAAGACGTCGCCCCACAGATAGCCGCCCACCGTGAGCGCGTCCTGCTGCAGGAAGAGGCCCGTGGCGGGGTCGTAGAGGGGGGCATGGTAGGGGGTGTGGTAGCGCAGGTCGACGCCCACCTGGGCCCGCAGCGTGCGCTGGAACAGCGGGAAGTCGGCATAGAGCGAGTTCTTGGTCGCCCACAGCGGCACCGGCAGCTGGTCGCTGTCGGTCGAGTGCTGCAGCAGGTGCTGCATGTCCAGATGGAACGCCCCTGCCCGGAGGCGCAGGGTCAAGGCCCCCTGGAAGAGCCAGAAGGGCTGCTGCCCCTGATGGACGGCAAGGGCCGTGTCGATCCACAGGTGGCGCCCGATGTGGCTGGCGCTGGCGCTGAGGTCGACGATGTCTTTATGCTTGAATTGCAGGCTGTACCGCTCGATGGTCGACGAGGGGACCGTCGCCTCGCCGGTGCTGTTGGTGAGGTAGTAGACGCTGACGAGGTCGGTCGGCCGGTCCTGCATCTGGGCGTCGAAGCGCATCCGGGTGTGGCCTGCCGAGTCGAAGGGCATGTCGATCCTGACGGCCAGCCGGCGGTCGTTGCCGTCGGCGGCCCAGGGGTTCGACCGCTGTTCGGCGTCGAGGGCCAGCGTGGCGCGCCACAGGGCCGCTTCGGCATGCAGGAAGGGGTTGAGCCAGCTGTAGCTCCTGAGGGTGTCGGCCCCGATGACGGCCCGCAGGTAGCGGGGCTGCAGGCCGACGGTGACCTTCAGTGGATTGCGCCACCGGTGGTCGACGTATGCGTCGTTGGTCCAGTAGAGGGTGGCCTGCTGCTCGCGCCAGTGGGTGCTGTCGGCGAAGACGCGCTTCTGCCGGTCGTAGCCCACCTCGGCCCCCACCACGCCCAGGTTGACCACATGCGGTTTGCGCAGCGGGATGGTGTCCACCACGACGATGGTGTCGACTCGGGTGGTGCTGTCGTCGACCTGCACGATGGCCAGGCTGTCGCGTTCGCGGTAGGTGTCGCTCTGCCGTTCCAGGCTGTAGAGGACGCTGGCCATGGCCGAAAGGTTGCGCTGTAGGGTGCCGGCATTGCTCAGCACGACCGGTATGCCGGCCCGGTTCGACTGTTGGCGCAGGATGAAGATGCTGTCGTTGCTCAGGCCTCCGTTCTCGTCGATGGTGTAGGCCTGCCAGATGAGGGCCGCCGAGGCCTGCAGCCGCGAATCGGCCGAGAAGTAGTTGGTCGTCGCGTTGAGGTAGTTGTTCAGCGCCCCCGACGAGGTGTATACCCCCTCGGGGTTGAACAGGCGGTAGTCGAACGAGGCGTTCCACCCCGGCATGATGTTCTGCGTGTGTGTGATGCGCAGGCTGTGGTCGTCGGCCAGCGACCCCCCGTAGGTGAGGGTGCTGAAGGGAGTCAGCGTCTGGAAGAAGTTGATGTTGTCGAGGGTGTAGGCGTAGCCGGGATAGATGTCGGGCTGCAGCCGCAGTCGCAGCCCGTCGGCCAGGGTGGGGAAGAGGGCGGTGTGGGGATGGCCGAGCGATCCTTTGCCCAGGTAGTAGTTGCCGTTGAGGGCGTCCAGCGGATCGCTGAACTGCACCCCCGTGGGGTCGAGCGTGGGGTTCCACACCTCGTCGATCCACACCCGTGCGGTGCGGTGGTGGAAGAGGAACACCTTCTGCCGCAGCACCGAGTCGGGGATTTCCTTGTGGTAGACGAGCCCCTTGGTGGCCGAGGTGTCGGACTGTGCCGCCGTGCTGTCCGTGCCGAACGGGTTGTTGGGGTTGCCGGTGGTGTTGGCGGCGGTGCCCCTCGACGGGGTGGCTCTCGACATGCCGGAGAATGTGGGCATCGACGAGCTGCTGCCGGGATTCATGCGCACCTGGGCCTCCGCTCCGGCGGGGACGAGCCACAGGAGCAGCATCCCGACGCGGATCCACCGCGTCAGCCGCTTGCCGTTCCTGTTGCTCCGATGGGTCATAGACGGGACGGGGGGGATTAGTTCTCCTGCAGGAAGCGTTCCACATCCATGGCGGCCGAGGCGCCCTTGCCGGCGGCCACGATGGCCTGACGGTAGTGGGGGTCGCACACGTCGCCCGCGGCGAACACACCCGCCACGTTGGTGGCGCTGCTCGGGCTCTGCACCTTGATGTATCCCTGGGCGTCCAGCTCCACCTGGCCGCCGAGGAAGTCGGTGTTGGGCTTGTGGCCGATGGCGATGAAGACGCCCGTCACGTCGATCGTGCGCTTGGCGCCGCTCTGGGTGTCCTCCAGCTCGACGCCGGTGACGCCGTCCAGGTCGGTACCCAGAATCTGGGCCGGCTTCGAGTTCCAGCACATCTCGATCTTGGGGTTGGTCAGCACGCGGTGCTGCATGGCCTTCGAGGCGCGCAACTCGTCGCGACGGTGGATGAGGTAGACCTTCGAGCAGAGCGTCGACAGGTAGTTGGCCTCCTCGCAGGCCGTGTCGCCGCCGCCCACCACGGCCACGGGCTGGTTCTTGTAGAAGTAGCCGTCGCAGGTGGCACAGGCCGACACGCCCGCGCCGTAGAACTGACGCTCGCTGTCCATGCCGAGCCACTTGGCGCTGGCGCCGGTACACACGATGACCGTCTCGGCCTCCACTTCGTTGCCGTGGTCGTCGGTGGCGCGGAAGGGGCGCTGGCTGAGGTCGATGGCGGTGATGTAGCCCGACCGCACATCGCAGCCGAAGCGTACGGCCTGCCGCTTGAGGTCGTCCATCATGGCCGTGCCGCTGATGCCCTCGGGGTAGCCGGGGAAGTTCTCGATCTCGGTGGTGATGGTCAGCTGACCGCCGGGCTGCTCGCCCTCAAACAAGATGGGTTTCAAATCGGCACGCGAGGTGTAGATGCCCGCCGTGTAGCCCGCAGGGCCCGAGCCGATAATCAGACAACGTGTGTGTTCCATTGGGGTTTTATGGTTTAAGGTTTTTAGGCTGTAGAGACGCGGCGTGCCGCGTCTGCATTTCTGTTTGTTGGTTGTAGAGACGCGGCGTGCCGCGTCTGCATTCTTAAAAAGGTTTATGGTTTTTTATTCATTATATCATTTGCCGCTGCGGCGCGGCGTTTCTTGAGGCTGAAATAGATCAGGAAGGCGGCGCCGACGGCGATGACGATGGCCTGCTGGCTGCCCCACAGCAGCCATCCGCAGGCGGTGCCCACCTCCATCGGTATGCCGTAGATGTCGAGCGCCAGCTGGACCAGCACGGGGTAGACTCCGATGCCGCCCTGCGAGAAGACCATCCCCACGCTGCCGAACAGGTAGACCACGAAGGCCGCCGTGAAGCCCAGCCACCGCGTGGCCTCGAAGGCCTGGAAGATGATCAGCCCGCCCAAGATGTAGAGCAGGTAGATGACCACGCTGTAGACGATGAACA
Organism: uncultured Bacteroidales bacterium; assembly: GCA_946540365.1. Next base: position 2,877 of record CAMNIH010000020.1, on the reverse strand, counting down.
GCAGCGTGCGCCGGCCGCCCAGGTGGAAGATGCTCTTCACCCCGTCCACCATGCCGTGGGCCAGCTCGTCGATTTTCTTGAACACGCCGATATGCAGCAGCTTCTTCCAGAAGAGCTTGTAGGCGGCGAAGGCCACTGCGGCCAGCAGCGCCAGCCCGCCCGCGATCATCGCCATGTTGGGCAGGGTCTCGAACTTGGTCGAGAGGGTGTCGTAGAGCCAGTCCTTGGCCTGGCCGAACATGGCCAGCAGCCCGATCAGCACGATGGCGCCGAAGGCCACCAGGTCGATCAGGCGTTCGGTCACCACGGTGCCGAGCGACTTCTCGACGGGGATGCCCTCGCTGGTGCGCAGGGTGGCGCAGCGCATCACCTCGCCCGCCCGCGGGAAGGCCAGGTTGCCCAGGTAGGCCACCACCACCGACCCGAAGGTGTGCGACAGCGACGGATCCAGCCCCAGCGGGTGGAACAGCAGCCGCCACCGCATGGCTCGCACCAGGTGGCTCAGCAGGCAGCAGGCCATGCACGCCGCCACCCACCAGTAGTCGGCGTCGAGGAACGACTGCCAGATGGCGGCCTTCTGGTCGGCATCCAGCTTCAGCAGAAACCAGTAGATGAAGAAGATGCCTATCCCCAGAAAGACGACGAGCCGCAGCACGTCGCCCCACCGCCCCTTCTTTTTTGTCACCTCGTCAGCCATTAAGATTCAGCGCTATATCCGGTTGTCCTTGGGGAAGATGACGGTGGGATGCCAGGCGGCCGCCTCCTCGGGCGTCATCTGGGCGTAGGCGGCGATGATCAGCAGCGACCCCACCGGCGCCTTGTGGGCGGCGGCACCGTTGATGCCGATCACGCCCGTCCCGCGTTCGCCACGGATGGCATAGGTGGCGAAGCGTTCGCCGTTGGTGATATTGTAGATCTCCACCTTCTGGTTTTCGATGATGCCCGATGCCTCCATCAGGGCTTCGTCGATGGTGATGCTGCCGATGTAGTCCAGGTCGGCTTCCGTCACCGTCACGCGGTGTATCTTTGATTTCAGTACTTCGATAGTCATGTCTTGTTAAAAGAGAATCCAATAAAGCAACAGGCAGACCAGCAGCGCATAGAACATGATGCGGCCTGCGGGTATGGGTTTCATATAGTCGGTGTCCGAGGGGTCGAAGCGGCGCTTGATGTTGGCTCCGCGGCGTTTGAACTGCTGCAGGTGTTCGCCGGTGTCGTGCTCCGTGGCGGTGTCGCTGCCCGCAAAACGGGGCTGGTAGCGGAACCGGGGCATCTCGCGCTTGCGGAAGGCATCCTTCCAGGTCAAGCCCTTGCGCTCCTCGCGGTCCAGCTCGCGCACGCGCCGCTCGAAGTAGGCCAGCTCCTCGTCCGCCCCCTCGCTTCCCGCATTCCTCGTTCCACTCTCCTCTTTCTCCGCCTGCTCCATCAGTTCGCGCAGGGCGCGCTCGTCGGCATACTTCTGCTTCAGGGCCTCCCACTTCTCCTTCTCGGGGTCGTAGAAGCGGGGCCGGTACTTGAACTGGCGTGGCTTGGGGGTGTAGAACATTGGCATAGCTCAGGGGGCCGGCGCGGCCGGCAGCGTTTTGGTTATTCAGTCGTGTATTACAAGGTCCATATTGACGTCGTGCGGCTCGACGGGCACCGCGTCCAGCATCTGGAAGTCGTAGCCGACCCCGATCTTGACGGCCCGTGGCGTGCTCTTCAGCAGGCGGTCGTAGAATCCGCGGCCGCGCCCCATGCGGTGGCCGCGTCCGTCGAAGGCCACGCCCGGCACCACGATCAGCTCCACGGCCTCCAGGTCGGTCCACTCCTCGCCGGTCGGCTCGCCGATGCCGAACTGCTCGCCGGCCACCAGGCAGTCGGGGCCGGTGTACTGCCGCAGGCGCAGGTCGTCGCCGTCCACGCAGGGCAGCAGCAGCGTCTTCTGCCTGTACCACCGCTCGACGAAGCGGTGCGTCTGCACCTCGTCGGCCATCGACCAGTAGAGCAGCACCACCGAGGCCTGCCGGAAGGCGTCGCTCTGCTCCACGCGCTGCATGATCAGCTCGCTGCGGCGCAGCTTCTCCTCCGGCGGCACGGCGCGCTTGCGCTCGCGCATGATCCGTCTCACCTCGCTTTTGTCCATCGGAATCTCACCAATCACTTTTCCACTTTCCACTTAGAACGGCAGGTCGTCCTCGCCGGAGGCGGGCATGGTGGGTGCCTGGGCGAAACCGGCCGGCTGCTGCTGGGCGGCGGCAGGCTGGGCGGCGGGCTGCGGCGTCCCGAGGGTCTGGCCCGCAGGCTGGTTGCCCGTCCACGCATAACCCGTGGCCGGGGCAGGCATCTGGCCCGGCACGAAGGGCTGCACACGCGTGCAACGCAGGTCGGTGTACCACTTCTCGTTGAACTCGCGGCTCTCGGGCGTGAAGGTCACCTGCACCAGCTGTCCCATCGGGATGTTCTTCACCATGGCCACACGCTCCTCGCCAAAGGCCGTGAAGGCCACCTTGCGCGGATAGTCGTCGCCGGTCTCGATCACAAAACCGCCGCGAATCCACGGCCCACGCTGCGATTCACCCTGCACATCGGGCAAAATCTGGATTAATTTACCTGTAATTTCCATCGTTATCTCGTTGTTTTAATTAATTACCAATAATTTATGCAGCATCCTCCGATGCTTTCAAGTCTACAAAAATAGACTTTTTCCGCGACATGGCAAAATTTATTTTCCAACCGCCCGGGTCAAATGCATCGAATTTGACATTTGGCAAGTCCTACGGACTGGCAGCGGACACGCGGGGGGCGTTGCCCCCGACGCCGGTGCCCCCCAAGGCAGCGATAACCCCATCGGGGTTTCATTTCAATAGCAACCACCAGATTGTCATACATATAAAA
>CAMNIH010000019.1 GCA_946540365.1 uncultured Bacteroidales bacterium | reverse complement strand
GCCGCTGCCGTCGCTCTGCATCACGCTGACGGGCATAATGAGGGCGTCGGGGCAAGCGCCGGCGATGCCGATGCCGTTGTTGGTGACTGCACCCGCTATACCGGCGCAGTGGGTGCCGTGGCTGTTGAAGTCGTGCATCTCGCCGGTCTGGTTGACGAAGTCCCAGCCGTGCACGTCGTCACGGAAGCCGTTGCCGTCGTCGTCCTGGCCCGCAGCGCCGCCGCGCTCAGCGCTGTTGGTCCAGATGTTGGCGCTCAGGTCGGGATGATCGATGTCGACGCCCGTGTCGATGATGGCGATGATGGGGCGCCACGTGCTGTCCCGCTTCGGCGCCGTCAGCAGGCTGTCGATGCCGCAAGCCGGGATGCCCCACTGCATCGTGTACATCGGGTCGTTCAAAGCAGTCCCACCACTCTTGATGCTCCTACGCGCTCCGCGCGAGAAATCTGGTAAATCTTGTAAACTAGTGCTGGCGCAATACGTCGCGTCGGCCACATTTAAAGCACAATCAGAATAAAAAGAACACTCAGAATATTCTTTTCCATTCTTTTCATTCTGATTGAGATTGGTCCCAAGGGCGAAGCAGAGGTAGTTGGGCTCGGCGTATTCCACCTCGGCCAGCGCCGCGAGGCGCTCCATGAGCTCGTATTCGTTGTGTGCACTCTCGCTTGCGAGCGTGATAAGATACAGCTGCGAGAGGTCGTGGTCCGTCACCTCGCCGCCACCGTAGGAGGCCGAGCGACGCCGCTCGCGCGGCATCACGAACGTGGGGCACAGCTGCTCCACACTCGCCACCTCGAAGCTGTCCAATACCGCCTGGATAGCCGCGCACGGCACCCGCCCACTATTAGTCATTGCACCGTCTTGACTCTTCGACTCTTCGCCTTTTCGACTCTTCGCCCCCTTCACCTCTATGGTGTACTGGCTGTAGTCCTGCAGCTTCACGATGGCCTGCAGGGGCCGGGCGGCGCGATGCTGCCACCGCTCGAGGTGCACCACCTCATCCTCGTTGTTGACGGCCGCGTCAAACGGCGTCTGCGCCGCGCTCGTCAGGGCGAGCAGCAGCGCGGTGGCGATTAGTATTATTCTCTTCATAATTATGTGTGTTTTGTGATTGTCTGATAATCCAATACCCTTCCCTGTCACCAGGGGAGGGTATTGGTATTGCGGTACTGACCGCCGGACGCGAGGCTTACTTCACCAGCTTGTAGGTGTCGCTGGCGATGACGTATTCCTCGTCGGTGGTGACAACGACGGTGGCCACCTTCGAGTCGGGCGTGCTCAGGATGACATCCTCGCCCATCGTCTTGTCGTTCAGTTCGAGGTCCACCTTGATGCCGAGGCACTCCAGGCCTTCGAGTATCGGACGGCGCATGAACCAGGCGTTCTCGCCGATGCCGCCGGTGAAGAGCAGCAGGTCGCAGCCGCCCATCTCGGCCATATAGCCGCCGATGTAGCGCTTCACGCGCTGGGCGAACATGTCGAAGGCGTAGGTGGCGCGCACGTCGCCGGCATCGCGGCCCGCGCGGATGTCGCGCATGTCCTGCTTGTCGCCGCTGATACCGATGAGGCCGCTCTGCTTGTAGAGCAGCTTGGTGAGGGCCTTGCTGTCGTAGCCGAGGTCCATCAGGTAGAGGATGACGCCCGGGTCCACATCGCCGCAGCGCGAGCCCATGATCAGGCCCTCGAGGGCCGTAAGGCCCATCGTGGTGTCGAAGCTCTTGCCGTGGTCGATGGCGGCGATGGAGGCACCGCTGCCGAGGTGGCACGAGATGATTTTCAGGTCGTGCCAGTCGCGGCCGATCATCTTGGCGGCTTTCTCGGCCACAAACTTGTGGCTCGTGCCGTGGAAGCCGTAGCGACGGATGCCGTGCTTCTCGTACAGCTCGTAGGGCAGGCCGTAGAGGAAGCTCTTGGGAGGCAGGGTGGAGTGGAAGGCGGTGTCGAAGACGGCCGTCTGCGGCACGCCGGGCAGCACCTCGCGCATGGCGTAGATGCCGGCCAGGTTGCCGGGGGTGTGCAGCGGAGCCAGCGGCGTCAGGGCCTTGATCTTCTCGATCACCTCGTCGGTGATGACGACGCTCTTGTCAAACGTCTCGCCGCCATGGGCCACGCGGTTGCCGACGGCACCGATCTCCTTGAAGTCCTTGATGACACCCATCGTCGGGTCGATCAGCGCACCCAGCACAATCTTGATGCCCGCCGTGTGGTCGGGGATGGGCAGCTGCTCGTAGTGCTTCTGGCCGTTCCATTTGTGCGTGAACTCGCCCATTTCGAGGCCGATACGCTCCAACAGACCCTTGGCCATCACCTGGGCGTCGTTGGCCATGTCGACCAGCTGATACTTGATCGACGAACTTCCGCAGTTCAAAACTAATATCTTCATATTCCTTTTATGTGATTGATTTTTATTTTTTTATTCGATCTGTCCTTTTCTTTTGGGACGGCCAAAGATACGAAAAAAAAGCTATCGGCCGACAAAAAAACGTCTTTTCGCAAAATTAATGTATATTTGCATTACGAAACCGTGGTGCAAGGGTGGACGTAGTGGGTTGGAATCCAGGGTGATGCGTATATTACTGAAACGGAGTGACATTATGAGAATCATGAATAGAAGCCTGCTGCCGCTGTTGCTGGTGAGCCTGTTGGCGGCGGGGTGTCAGAAGGAAAAATGCAAGCTGCTCCTCATCGCCAGCCCGATGGCCTACGGCATGGTGGAGGGCGGCGGAGAATACCCGAAGGATGCCGCGGTGACCATCCGCGCCATCCCCGACGAGGGCTACCGCTTCGTCAAGTGGAGCGACAACAACAGGGAGAATCCCCGCGTGCTGGTGCTCTCGGGCAATATGTCGCTCACCGCCTTCTTCGCCGACGAGGACGACCCCACGCCGGGCCCCGGCCCGGGTCCGGGAGGCGAGCCCAACCCCGATATCGCGGTCACCTTCGACGGCTCGACATGGTACGGCCGCGGGGTGCTGATGTTCGACATGGAGGTCGGCTACCCGATGATACAGATGCAGGTGCTGCGGTCCGACGCCGACCTGACCCAGCCCATCGCGGGCTTCAACCTGCCGCCGCTGACGGGCAGCTACAGCTCGCACGGCGACACGGTCTACTCCTGCTTCTACCTCGAACACGGAAGTGAGGACATGGTGACCTACGAGGGCGAGTCGTTCCCGCGCTGGATCGCCCTGAACCGCGCCGGACAGCTCTACTGCTCGGGCACGGTCACGGCCCTCGACCTCAACAACGGCACCGTCAGCATGACCCTCTCGGCTACGATGCTCAATATGTACAATGTGGCCAACGGTCTGGACGAGGAGTTGCGGTCGATGAGCGTCTCGCTCAACGGCGTCCGCTTCGTCCGCAGCTGAGGGGCCCTTTACTCGGGCGACAGCATTTTAAGACCCACAATCGAGATCACCAGCGTGGTGATAAAGAAGAGGCGCCAGAAGGTGGCGGGCTCGTGGAAGACGAAGATGCCCAGCAGCACCGAGCCGAGAGCGCCGATGCCGGTCCACACGGGATAGGCGGTGCCGATGGGGAGCGCCTCGGTGGCTTTGGCCAGCAGCACGGCGCTGAGGATGTAGAATACCACGAAGCCGCCCATCCATTCCCAGTAGGGCAGCCCTTCCAGTCCCTTGGCTTTGCCCAGGCAGAAAGCGAATCCCACCTCGCAGAAGCCTGCTATTATGAGTATTATCCAGTGCATAGCTCTTCCTTTTTGCGGTGCAAAGATACGAAAAAAATGTGACTATCGTACGCTCACTTCGGCCGAGGCGCTGACCGTGTACTGGCGGCCGCTGCGGGGGTCGAGGCAGAGCCAGCGGGTGCGGCGCCGCTCGACGCTCTGCAGTTCGAGGTCGGGCCGTGTCTTGAGGCAGAAGCGGCTGCCGGCCGGCAGCTGGTCCAGTGTGAGGTGCTCCTCGGCCCGGTAGCTGGGGTCGTGGCGGCGCAGCGTCTCCTCGATCTGCCGCAGCAGGGTGCGGCTGAGGGGGATGCGGCGCACATAGCGCGCCAGCAGGGGCTGCACCTCGGCCGGGAAGAGGGCGGCCTGCTGCCGAAGCAGCTGCGCGTACTCCGCCTGCCACTCGTGTCCGTGGGGCTGCACATGGCTGTGCTTGAGGTGGGTCTCTAAATGGGCCGCCTCGTGCAGGAAAACCCACAGGAAAAGATAGGGGTTGAGGTCGCCGTTGACGCTGATCTCGTGGTAGTCGTGCCCAGCGTGCGGCCACCGGTAGTCGCCCAGCTTGCTGGTGCGCTGGCGGGTGATGTGGAAGTGTACCCGATGGTGGTCGAGGTAGTGGTAGACCCAGTCGACCGCCTGCGGCGGCAGGTGGTTGGCGAGGATGCGGCGGTATGTCTCTTCGGTAGTCAAAATGTGGGACAGTCGCAGTGGGAGCGGTTGTGGCGGTACATGCGGTCGTTCGAGCTGCAGGCGCCGGCCAGCAGGCAGACGGCCAGCAGCAGGACGAGGAAGGCGATTCGTTTCTTCATATCTTGGCGCGTTGAATGGTGAGGGTTACTGAGGCGGTGCTGATGGCCATGACGAGCAGGAAGGTGGCCACGAAGTCGATGGCCCGCATGGCTACGGGGAAGGTGCTGACGACGAAGTTGCCGTCGCCCATGCGGATCAGGCCGAAGTGTTGCTGTAGCCAGCAGACCGTGAAGCCCACGGCCAGCCCCGCCACCACGGCCACGCCGCAGATGAGGATGCCCTCGGCGCGGAAGGTGCGCCGCAGGCGCTGCCGCGTGAATCCCATGCTCTGCAGGATGAAGATGTCGCGACGCTTGTTGATCACCAGCAGCGAGAGCGACGCCACCAGCGACAGGGTCGAGATGAGCACGATGAGCGAGAGGATGAGGTAGATGCCCAGGCGCTCCGAGCGGAAAATCTTGTAGTAGAGCGGCTGCTGGTCGTAGCGGTCCTTGACGACGAGCGCCTCGCGGCCCGCCCGCCCGAGTTGCCGGACGAGGGTGCGCTTGGCTTTGCCCACGTTGGTGCCGGGCTTGAGCTTGAGGGCCAGGGCTCCGACCTCGTCGGGGGCATAGTCCATCAGGCGGCGCACCACGTCGATACGCGTCACCACGTACTGGCGGTCGATGTCCTGCTGGATGAAGAAGTAGCCGGCGGGGTAGGCGTAGGCCGTGTTGAAGGCCTGGTCCATGGTGAGTCCGAACGAGGTGCTGCCGCGCCGTGGGATGTGGATGGCGGCGGGATGGTTGGAGTGGAGCCGCATGCCGAGGGTGTAGTAGACCTCGCCGCCCACCAGCAGCGAGGCCGTCGGATCGTCCGCATCGCCCAGCTGGTAGACCCCCTCGTGGAGCAGCGTGTCGAGCCCGCTGACGAGGCGATAGTTGCCGTCGACGCCGCGCAGCCGCACGATGGCCTGGTTGCTGCCGTAGGTGATCCACGCCGTCTCGTCGATCATCGCGCTGACAGCCACCACCCCGTCGACGACGACCAGCGAGTCCAGCCCCCCGGTGTGGAAGGTCTTCCCCTGGGCGGGGACGATGACCAGCTCGGGGTCGAAGGTGCCGAAGAGGCTCTTGGTGAGGTTGCCGATGCCGTTGTAGACCGACAGGACGATGATCAGGGCCGCCGTGCTGACCAGCAGCCCGATGAGCGAGATCCACGAGATGACGGTCACCACCGACCGCTGGCGGCGGCCGAAGAGGTAGCGGACGGCGATGCGGTGTTCGAGCCTCACTGTTTCAGCAGGCGATTGATATTATCGATATAGTCCAGCGTGTCGTCGAGGTAGAACTCGAGCTGCGGTATGATGCGCAGCTGCTTGCCTTCGCGCAGGCCTAAGCGCCGCCGCAGGTCGGAGCCGTTGGCGCGGATCAGGGCCATGATGCTGTCCGGCGTCCCCTCGCCGATGACCATGATGCTGACGTAGATGCGGGCTATCGACAGGTCGGGGGTGATATTGACGTTGGTGACGGTGATGAGCGACGGGCCCAGCACCGCCTTCATCTCTTTCAGGAAGATGTCGCCCATGTCCTGCTGGATCAGGCGGCATATCTTGTTTTGACGTGTACTTTGCATGGGGGTCGGGGTTCAGTGTTCAGTGTTCAGTGTTTAGTGTTCAGTGTTCAGTGTTCAGTGGACGGAGGACTGGCATGTCTACCAGCGCCAGCCGATGCGCAGGGGCAGGTAGACGGTCTGCTGCAGGTAGGCCACGCCGAAGGTGGCGTAGAGGGCGTGCCAGTTGTGGCCCATGTTGCGCAGGCCGTGCTGGTAGAACCAGTTGACGCCGCCGTAGGCCTCGATCAGCGGGGTGATGGGCGAGCCGTAGTCCGGCTGGTCGAGCAGCATGCTCACGCCCACCCGCAGGCCCGCCATGGGGGCCCACTTGATGGTGGCCGGCTGGTAGTCGAGCCCCATTAGACCCTGCCACAGGGGACGGAAATCGACATCGGCAAAGAGGTTGACGCCCATCATGGGCTGCACGTTGGCCAGGTGCGTGCTGTGGTAATAGTTGAACCCCAGGCCACCCCCGATGAACCAGTCCTGGCTCAAATTGGCGCCCGCCATGGCGTTGAGGCCTGCGGCGTTGTGGAACTTGAAGATGTTGAAGCCGTGTTCGCCGGCCTGGCCCACATTGGTCATGAAGGGGGCATAGCCGAGTTCGAGCTTGAGCATGAACTGGCTGCTCTTCTCGCTCTGTGAATACTGGGCCGCGGCACTCGTCGTGAGGGCCGTCAGCACCACTGCCATAAGGATTTTTGTTATTTTCATAGCACTATCAATTTCGACTGCAAAGATACGAATTTATTCTCGATCAGCACCACGTAGGTCCCGGCACCGAGGCGCGGGTTGACCGCTTCGCCGCTGCGGCAGCCGCGGCGTTGCCACACGCGCCGACCGCGCTCGTCGACGATGCGCAGCGTGAAGCTGTCGTCGAAGGGCACCTCGAGGGTGATCGGCCGGCCGTGGACCACGGGGTTGGGGAAGAGGCTGCAGCCCGTCGGGGCTGTGGCGGCGCCGATGGCCAGCACGGCGGTGTCGACCACGGCCAGCGTGTACTCGCCCGGACGCAGCTTGTCGACCGCGAAGTAGCCGTCGTTCTCGTTGCCCGTGCGGTTGTGCGACACGGCGCACCACGGGTAGCGGCTGTTGGCGCGGTAGAGCACCACCATCGAGTCTATCGAGGCCGGCTCGCTGTAGAAGCCGCGGTCGAGGTGGGTGTAGTTGCCCGACGAGTAGCCTTCGCGCACGTAGTGGAACAGGCCTCGCACGCTCTCATAGCGGTCGTGGGCCCCGCGCACCACCCAGTAGCGGCCGGCCGGCCGCACGACGCCCTCGGTGCCCTCCAGGTCCCAGGGACGCCCCCAGTGGTGCTCGACGGCTAACGGCAGGCTGTCGGGCAGCGCTCCGCTGTAGCGGAAGTGGGTCAGGTTGTTTGAGTTGCTCTGCCCGAGCCGGAAGAGCGCCAGCGTGGCGGCGTCGGAGAGCTCCATGTCGTGGTCGAGCACGTAGAAGGACGGGATGAACGGCAGGCGTGCGCTGGTGAGGGTGGCGGCCCCGTCGAACTGGATCCACAGCTTGCACTGCTCGCCCGTGGCGCTGTAGAAGGTCACCGGCAGCCGGTTGGACAGCACGCTGTCGCTGCCGCCGACGGTCTGCTGGCGGATGCGCAGGCTGACGACCTCGTTGTTGCAGTTGGCCGTCTCCAGGTCGACGTGGTAGTCCACAAAGCCCGGGCTGAAGACGTGGAAGGCGAAGAAGTCCGTCAGGTCGACGGCGCTGTAGGCGCTCAGCGAGTCGCGCACCGTGGCGGCGTCGACGTTGCCGAAGGCGCGCTGCGCCATCAGGCGCTGCATCGAGCTGTAGAAGAGCGAATCGCCCAGGTAGCCGCGCAGCGAGTGCCACACGAGGGCCCCCTTGTCGTAGGTCGTCGAGCCGTAGGTGTACTGGTGCGGCATGGGGCTCAGGGCGCGGTAGCCGTTGTCGGTGATGTGGGCTGTGCGCAGCACCGACTCGAGGTTGGTCTGGTAGTATTTGTTCGACGCGCTGCGTCCCTTGTTGGCCTCCATGGCCAGCTCGCTGCAGAACGAGGCGCCTCCCTCGTTGAACCACATGTCCTCCTCGCCGGCGCAGGTCACCAGGTTGCCGAACCAGGCATGCCCCAGTTCATGGGCGATGGTCATCTGGCCGCGCTCGCTGGTGCCGCTCATGAATTCTTTCGCCAGCGCGATGTTGTTCACATGCTCCATCGACCCCTTGCGGGTGGCGATGTAGCCGATGCGCTGCCAGCGGTAGGGGCCCAGGCAGCGTTCGAACATCGGCACCACCGAGTCGAGCTCGGCGAAGGCGTGGCGCACGTCGGTGCCGTTCTGCGTGGTGTAGCCCAGCGTCAGGGGGTAGGTGCCGTAGAGCGAGCTGACGCTGCTCTGGATGCGCTGCCAGTTGGCCTGGCTGACGCTCACCAGATAGGTTGGCGTGGGCTGCGCGATGCGCCACACCGAGCGCTCGCTGCCGTCGGCCTGCGCCGTGCGCTCCACCAGCATGCCGCCGCACTCGGCCGTCCAGCCCGGCTGCGTCTTCACCCGCAGGGTGTAGGTGGCCTTGTCGTAGAAATTGTCGCGGCAGGGCATCATGGCAGCCCCCATCACGTGCGGGTCGACGTTGAAGCCCACGCCGAGGTTGTAGCTCATGTCGTTGTCGAAGTGGAAGCCGCCCCAGCCGTAGCTCTCGATGTAGCCCTGGCCGCGGTAGAGGACGCGCACCGTGAGGGTGTCGCCGGCGGCATAGGCGGCCGTGGGGATGCTGTTCAGCGGCGCCTGCACCGCCGTGCCGTCGACCCACAGCGTGTCCACCGTGCCCCAGAGGCTGAGGCTCACCGTTGGCGTGGCCTGCACGAGGCGCAGCGTCAGCGTGGCATCGCCGCCAAAGGGGCGACCGGCGCTCAGGTCGAGGCTGACATCATAGTCCAGCACGTCGACCGGGTCGGCCGTCTGACCCGACCCACGACCCGCGAACATGACGGCTATTGCGAATAATATCAGTGTCTTAGCGTATTTCATGATGCATCGGTATAATAGGCAAAGATAGTAAAAAATTGTGAATTGCGACGAAAATATTTCGCATCCTGCCTCCGCCCCTCCTTCGCGCCGCTGCCGCCCTCGCCGCCGCCGAGCGCTGCCATGGGCGGTGAAAAGCGGTGCTTATATCGTGAACGACACGAATTCGCCGCCCGTCCGCCCCCCTCGCCGACGCCCGATTTCTATTTAACATAACCCTAAAAACGTCCCTTGAAAACCAATATGATACAACACCAACTCTTACTCAACTCTTACTCATCTCCTACTCAACTCCTACTAAACACTTAGTTTAGTAAGTGTTTAGTAGTCGAAAATCAGTAGTGGAGTTGTAGAAAATCAGGCGTTGCCCTTGGGTCGTCATGGTGCTGTCATGGGGTGGAATATGCACAAAAATATCGCGCACGATCTTGTAGCTGTGCGCGAATGACGTGCATATTCAATAAATGAATAGGGAAATCCGGGATGCGGGAATTTAACGGAGCAGGGTGACGGTGCCGGAGGCGGTGCGCCAGGTGCCGGGATAGTCGGCGGCCTGGTAGCGCAGCAGCCACACGTAGGCTCCCTGCGGGCAGGGCCGTCCGTTGTGGCTGCCGTCCCAGCTGCAGGCGGCGTCGGTGGTGCGGTGGACGAGCAGCCCCTGCCGGTTGTAGATGCTCAGCTCGGCGAGGGTGAGGCCTGTGGTGACCACCTGGAAGCGGTTGTTGTCGTCGGCGTCGGGGGTGAAGGTGTTGGGCGCCCAGAGGAGCACGTGGATGAGGGGCACGGTGTGGCGTGCGGTGTCGGTGCAGTTGTAGTTGTCGCCGATGGCGAGGATGACGGTGATGCTGTCGAAGTCGAGCCCCGAGGTGTTGTAGTGGAGCGTGGCCGAGGTCTCGGCCGGGAAGACGGTGTCGTTGTCGGGGTGGGGGAGCAGGAACCAGCGGCGGTTGCCGTTGAAGTGGCTGATGTCGTGGGCGACGAGGAGTGCGTTGTCGTGGGTCAGCGCGTTGGGGTGGACGCTGAGGAGCGCCGTGGGTGCGGCGACGGGGCTGAGGCCGATGCTGTCGAAGGCGGGGCAGGCGAAGGAGTCGGTGAGGTCGGCCATGAGGCGGTAGGTGGTGTGTACGGGGGGCGCCACGCGCAGGGGGTTGTCGCCCTCGTGGCCTGCGATGAGCGGGTCGGGCGGGTTGGACGACCAGCGCAGGCTGGGCAGGTCGGTGCGGGCGGTGAGGGCGTAGGAGCGGCTGGAGCAGTCGGGGTCGGCATCGAAGAGGATGCGTGGGGGCGCCAGCTGGACGAGGGGCAGCAGGACGAGCGAGTCGCATCCGTTGGCGGCGACGAGGGTGTCGGCGAGCAGGTGGCGGGCCGTCTGGGTGATGGTGTCGTTGCCGTAGCCGACGGTCTGGCCCCGCCAGCTGTAGGTGTCGCGGTAGCAGAAGGTGTCGGCGGCCAGGAGGGTCTGCGGGCTGTGCAGGATGTGGATGTCGAGGGTGTAGAGCGTGTCGCAGCCGTCGGGGTGGTTCACGCGGTATTGCGGGCCGAGGGTGTCGGCGGTGTAGGTGCGGCCGTCGACGACCAGCGAGTCGCAGGCGAAGGTGTCCTTGACGGCGGGGATGTAGAAGTCGGGGATATGGATGGTCATCTCGGTGGTGTCGCGGCACTGGTTGCCGGCGATGCCGACGATCACGCGGACGGTGTAGTCGCCCGAATCGCGGTAGACATGCTGGGTCGAGTAGTTGTGCGACATGTAGCCGTCTCCGAAGTACCACATGGCGCTCTCGCACATTCCGCCGACCGTGACGCCGTTTTCGTTGGTGATGGTGCTGAGGTTGGTGAAGGTGACGAGGTGGCCGTCGCAGCCGAGGCTCTCGGTGCCGATGGTGTCGATGACGGCTAAGGGCCAGCGGTAGCCGGCGTAGGTGTTGAGGGTGACCCAGCAGTTGGGGTTCTCGGTCGAGATGAGGCGGCACTGGAGCAGGGCGTCGGTGTTGGAAAAGTGGACGGTCTGCTGGGTGGAGACGGTGTCGGTGGGGTCGTCGAAGTACCACAGGTAGTGGAAGCCGTCGGGGGCGGTGATGGTGTTGCTGTCGGCCGAGGCGCAGTACTCGGCGGTGGCCGACTTGAGACGGCATTCGGCGTTGAAGTAGGCATAGCCGAAATGTCCTCCCTGCGAGCAGTCGTAGGTGGTGAAGCGCACGTGGACCGTCTGGCCGTGGTAGGGGGTGAGGTCGAATCCGACGGTGGTCCAGTCTTTCCACAGGATGCCGTAGTAGCTGTTCCACCCCAGCGAGGAGCTGGCATGGAAGTCGGCCGTGCCGCAGGTGGGGTCGATGACGTGGTCGTCGCCGTCGAGGATCTCCAATCGGAAGCGGGGCTGCTGGAGGGGGGAGTGGTCCGGGTTCTGCAGCACCACGGCGTAGTGCAGCAGCAGCAGGGCGTAGTAGGTGGTGTCGACGTGGAGGGCGTAGGTGATGGCCTCGGCTTCGGCACCGGTGCGAGGGTTGCCCAAACGCACGGTACCGCTACTGCCGGGATAGACGGTGCGCAGCTGGTTGTTGGTCCTCGGGTCGCGTTCGCTGGTATCGGTGCAGACCATGTGTCGGTTGAAGAAGATGTTTGACGATGTGTCCATTACACCGATGTTGAGGTATGGGGCTGAGAAGGTGCCATAGGTACACCGGGTGTATTCGGAATGCAGGTTGGTGAAATCAGGACACCCTACCACGGGGGTGAGGTCGGTAAGGAAATTGAGGGTGGTGTAGCAGCAGGGGTAGTCCTGCTCGGTGACGGCGCAGACGGTGGCCGTGTACCATTGGTTGGCCGCGAGGCCGGTGAGGTGGATCGTGTCGCCGTAGTGGATGGAGGTGTCGGTGCCGAGGATCACGCGTGCGGCGGCTCCGTTGGACGGCCACACGATGTCGGCCGTGTAATTGGTGACACGGGCAATCTGGAACGCGTCGTTGCCGCTGGTGCAGTAGGCGGCCTGTTGGGGGGTGCTCCAGTCCACTCTGATGAAGGGATAGTTCCAGTCTAATTCCTTGGAATAGCAGATGATTGCCCGGCCATAGGGGATGTTGACGGTTTGTGGGCTGGTGTTGGGTGCGTTGTCGAACTGCAGTAAGTTGCCGAGGGTGTCTCCTTGCCATACCCGTACTCGGTCGCCTCCATACGGACTCCCGGTGATGGTGAGTGTGATTGGCTGTCCCGGAGCCTCGATGACGGCCCACATTTCGACGGCCTCTTGGGTGGTTTGCAGGGGGGTGGCGATTGTCCCAGCGGTGTCGCGGCAGTTGGAGATGTGTACGGTGTCGTGGTTGACGAGATAGACTATCTGTGCCCGGCACACCGACCCTCCTGCTGCCGACAGCAGCAGGAGCAGGAGGGTCGTATATGCGAGGCGTCTCATGGCCGGTGGGAGGGGGTTAATGTCCTACGTCGGCGAGGAACTTGATGCGCATCAGGCGGATCTCCTCCTCGGTGTAGTCGGGGTCGTCGGCGAACTCCTCATAGGCCTCCTGCAGCGATCCGCTCTCCGATTCGCGCCAGTAGTCCATCAGCACCTCCTGGTGCTCGGGTTCGATCTGCTCCTCGATGTGGTAGTCGATGTTGAGTTTGGTGCCGCTGCTGATGATGTGCTCCATCTCGGTGAGCAGCTCGTCCATGGTGAGTCCTTTGCCGGCGGCGATGTCTTCGAGGCTCTTGCGGCGGTCGATGCTCTGGATAATGTAGACCTTGTTGGCCGACTTGTTGGCAGCGGAGCGGATGACGATGTCCTGCGGGCGTTCGATGTCGTTGTCCTCGACGTATTTCTTGATGAGTTCGATGAAGGGGCCTCCGTGTTTCTGTGCCTTGGCGATGCCGACGCCGGAGCAGTGTGAGAGTTCCTCGACGGTGCAGGGGTACTGCAGGGTCATGTCTTTGAGCGAGGTGTCCTCGAAGATGGCGTAGGCGGGGATCTTCTCGCGGGTGGCGATGCTGCGGCGCAGGCTCTTGAGCTGGACGTAGAGGGCTTCGTCGCCCGCGGCCGAGGCGCCGCCGGCGTTGGCGATCATCTCCTCGTCCTCGTCGTCGTCGGTGGCGTTGTAGTCGTGGTCGGGGGTGACGTAGAGGGTGTAGGGGTTCTTGATGAACTTGTGGCCGGCGGGGGTGAGCTTCAGCACGCCGTACTGCTCCACCTCTTTCTGCACGAGGTCCTCGAAGAGGGCCTGCCGCAGGACGGCCTTCCAGAAGAGGTCGTTGCGGTCGGCGCCGCTGCCGAACTGCTCGAGCCGGTCGAGGTGGTAGCTGCGCGTGTTGGTGTTCTTGCGCCCCATGAGCACGTCGACGATGTCTTTGGGTTTGAAGGCCTGTTTCATGGCGACGATGGTCTCGAGGGCCATGACCATCTCCTCCTTGGCTTCGACCTGGGGTCGGGGGTGGAGGCAGTTGTCGCAGTTGCCGCAGTAGGGCTCGTTGTAGTCCTCGCCGAAGTAGCGCAGGATGTTCAGCCGGCGGCAGGCCGAGCTCTCGGCGTAGGAGACCATCTCCTGCACCAGCTGGCGGGCCATCTCCTGCTCGGAGGCGTTCTTGTCGGAGAAAAACTTGTAGAGCTTCTCGACGTCCTGCTCGCTGTAGAAGGCGATGCAGCGTCCTTCGCCGCCGTCGCGTCCGGCACGTCCGGTCTCCTGATAGTAGCCCTCGATGCTCTTGGGGATGTCGTAGTGGATGACGAAGCGCACGTCGGGCTTGTCGATGCCCATGCCGAAGGCGATGGTGGCCACGATGACGTCGACCTCCTCGGTGAGGAACTTGTCCTGGTTCTCGGCCCGCACCTTGTTGTCGAGTCCGGCATGGTAGGGGAGGGCCTTGATGCCGTTGATGACCAGCAGCTCGGCCAGGTCCTCGACCTTCTTGCGCGTGAGACAGTAGATGATGCCGCTCTTGTTGGGGTTCTCCTTGATGAAGCGGATGATCTCCTTGTGGAGCTGCATGGTGTCGGCGGGCTTGGGGCGCACCTCGTAGTAGAGGTTGGGCCGGTTGAAGCTTGAGATGAATGTCTTGGCCTGCTCCATGCCGAGGTTCTTGATGATGTCCTGCTGCACCTTGGGGGTGGCCGAGGCGGTGAGGGTCAGGATGGGCACCTTGGGTTCGATGGCCTTGATGGCCTCGCGCAGCCGTCGGTATTCGGGACGGAAGTCGTGGCCCCACTCCGAAATGCAGTGGGCCTCGTCGATGGCAAAGAAAGAGATGGGGATCTGGCGCAGGACCTCGATGGTTTCCTCCTTCGAGAGGGTCTCGGGGGCGACGTAGAGCAGTTTGGTGCCGCCGTGCATGAGGTCTTCTTTGACTTCGTTTTGCTGCACACGCGAGAGCGAAGAATTGAGGAAATGGGCCACATCGGTGGTGCCCGAGGTGTAGCGCACGGCGTCGACCTGGTTCTTCATCAGGGCGATCAGGGGCGAGACCACGATGGCGGTGCCGTCGAGGATCATGGCCGGCAGCTGGTAGCAGAGGCTCTTGCCCCCGCCCGTGGGCATGATGACGAAGGTGTCGTTGCCGTCGAGCAGGCTCTGGATGATGGCCTGCTGGTCGCCTTTGAACTTGTCAAATCCGAATATTTCTTTTAGGTAGGTATGTAAATCTTTCATTGTTCAAGCAATAATATGAGTGAAGGTGCGTTACCTAATTCAGTTTTACAAAGGTACAAAAAAACATCAAACCGACAAAAAAATTTTCTCCGTGAAGAGCCGAGAAGAGATAAAACAGATTGCTATTCAGGTGATTGCAGATGAAAAAAAAGCTATCGAAAACCTGAAGGATTATATCAACGACAGCTTTGCCGAGGCTGTGGAAATACTTTTTTCAACCCCCGGACGGGTGGTGGTGACCGGTATCGGCAAGAGTGCCAACATCGCCACCAAGATTGTTTCCACCTTCAACTCGACGGGCACGCCGGCCCTGTTCCTCCATGCCGCCGACGCCATCCACGGCGACCTGGGCATGGTGCGGCCCGACGATGTGGTCATCTGCGTCTCCAAGAGCGGCGACACGCCCGAGATCAAGGTGCTGCTGCCGCTCATCAAGAATTTCGGCAACAAGATTATAGCCATCGTGGGCAACACCGACTCGTTCCTGGCCCGCGAGGCCGACCTGGTGCTCAACACCACCGTCGACCACGAGGCCTGCCCCAACAACCTGGCCCCCACTAGCAGCACCACCGCCCAGCTGGTGATGGGCGACGCACTGGCGGTGGCCCTCATCGAGTGCCGCAACTTCTCGGCGAGCGACTTCGCACGGTTCCATCCGGGCGGCGCCTTGGGCAAGAAGCTGTACCTCCGGGTGGCCGACCTCTACGTGCAGAACGAACGCCCCAGCGTGAGCCCCGACACCTCGATCCCCGACACCATCCTGGAGATGACCTCCAAGCGGCTGGGATGCACGGTTGTCGAGGAGGGGGGCGAGATACGCGGCATCGTCACCGACGGCGACCTGCGCCGCATGATGCAGACGTTCCACGAGCCTAAGTGCGCCGCCGACATCATGCACCCTCATCCCCGTTGCATTCGCGACACCGAGCATGCCGTCAACGCACTGCAGATGATGCGTGCCCACTCGATCACCCAGCTGATCGTCACCGATGCCGACGGGCACTACCTCGGCATTGTACATATACATGATATTTTAAGAGAAGGAATTATATGAAACTGTATACCGACCACGTCGTCAAAGTGTACCGTTCGCGCACGGTGGTGAAGCAGGTCTCGGTCGAGGTGAGCCAAGGCGAGATCGTGGGCCTGTTGGGTCCCAATGGCGCGGGCAAGACGACCACCTTCTACATGGTGGTGGGCATCATCAAGCCCAACGACGGCAGCGTCTACATGGAAAGCACCTGCGAGGCCGACCGTCAGCATCCTGTCTTCCGCGAGAAGAAGGCCGAGTGTCCGGCCGATGGCCCTTGGCGCCTCCGCATCACCGGCCTGCCCCAGTACCGCCGGGCCCAGCTCGGGGTCGGCTACCTGGCCCAGGAGGCCTCGGTCTTCCGCCAGATGAGCGTCGAGGACAATATTGCCTCGATCCTCGAGTTCCGCAAGGACCTCGACAAGGAGCGGCAGCGCGAGAAGCTGGAGTCGCTCCTTGACGAGTTCCGCCTGCAGCATATCCGGAAGAGCAAGGGCATACAGCTCAGCGGCGGCGAACGCCGCCGCACCGAGATCGCCCGCGCGCTGGCCAACGACCCCATGTTCCTGCTCCTCGACGAGCCCTTCGCCGGCGTCGACCCCATCGCCGTGCAGGACATCCAGGACATCGTGGCGCACCTCAAGGAACGCAACATCGGCATCCTCATCACCGACCACAACGTGCGCGAGACCCTCGCCATCACCGACCGCGCCTACCTCCTCTACGAGGGTTCCGTGCTCCACCACGGCACCCCCGAGCAGATGGCCGCCGACCCCGATGTGCGCGAGAAGTACCTCGGGCGCGACTTCGAGTTGCGGAGGGCCAGGACGGTGGAGATATAGTGCCAAACGTGAACGTTTGGCCACACGACAAACAAATAAATGCAGACGCGGCACGCCGCGCCGCCACAACATACAAATAATGAAATGCAGACGCGGCACGCCGCGTCTCTACAGCGCCTAAACCTTAAACCTTAAACTTTAAACCTTAAACCTCACCCCCCATGGAAAGATACTGCGTGATTATGGCCGGCGGCATTGGGAGCCGCTTCTGGCCGCTGAGCAAGAACAACTATCCCAAACAATTCCTCGACGTGCTGGGCACGGGCAAGAGCTTCATCCGCGCCACCTTCGAGCGTTTCCTGCCGCTGGTGCCGGCCTCCAACTTCCTGGTGGTCACCAATGCGGCCTACAAGCACCTCGTCCTCGAGCAGCTGCCTGAACTCGGCGACGACCAGGTGCTCTGCGAGCCGATGCGCCGCAACACCGCCCCCTGTATCGCCTACGCCACGTGGCATATCCTCAGCCGCTGCGCGGAGGCCTCGGTGGCCGTCACGCCGGCCGACCACCTCGTCACCAACGAGCGTGAATTCCAGCGCGTCATCGGCCAGGGGCTCGACTTCGTCGAGGGCAACCGCCAGGCCCTCATGACCATCGGCATCAAGCCCAGCCGTCCCGAGACGGGCTACGGCTACATCGAGGTGGACCGTCTGCAGGAGGGCATCGTGCCGGTGAAGAACTTCAAGGAGAAGCCCGACCTCGAGACCGCCAAGCGTTTCCTGGCGGATGGACGTTATTTCTGGAATTCAGGCATCTTCCTCTGGAGCACCGACGCCATCATGGCCGCCTTCCGGCGGTACCTGCCCGACATGGCGGCCCTCTTCGACGAGGGATGCTCCGCCTTCGGCACCCCCGGCGAGCAGGCCTTCATCGACCGGCAGTTCGAGCGCTGTGAGAATATCTCGATCGACTACGGCGTCATGGAACGGTCGGACAGCCGCTTCACGGTGGCGGCCGACTTCGGCTGGAGCGACATCGGCACCTGGGGGTCGCTCTACACCCATGCGGCCCACGACGAGGCCGGCAACGCCGTGGGCGGCCACGCCGTCGTGATCGACAGCCGCAACAGCGTGGTCAATATCGAGCCCGGCTACGAGGCCATCGTCCAGGGGCTCGACCACTGCCTGGTGGCGCTGCGCGACCACTCGCTCCTGGTCTGCCGCCTCGACGACGAGCAGCAGATCAAGCACTGGGTGGAACGTCTCTGACGACAGAGAGGCGGAGATACAACAGAAAAGGGGCGCGGACCGACAGCTGTCGGTCCGCGCCCCCCTTGTCTGTTGTACTCGCTTCCCTCAGTTCAGGAAGAAGTCGATGCTCAGCCCCTCCACCTCCACTCGCTGGAAACTGCGGGCGAAGCTGCGGATGTTCTGGAGCGTGCGCTCCGAGGGTTGTATGTCTGTGCTTGCAGCCGATGAAAATGTGTCTGTGCTGTGTGTGAAATCGTAGTGCTGCTTCATACGCGCCTTGATTGGTTGAACATTCTTGGTTATTACTGTTGTTTGACTTGTTTTCGCCTTCATAAACGACATTTCCCTCCTTAAATTGTGCCGGAATGAAAATTTAACATTATTAACACACTTTTTTCAAAAAAAACAGACCCAAGTGTGATTTTTTGATTTTTTTCGCGTTAATACTTAGAAAAAGAAATGGCGCACCAGCCCCCGGCGGGCCTATGCACCCCCACGCGATGAAGGCGACACCACACAACAGCGACCAATGTCGGACCCAGCTCTTCGACGAGGTGACAACCGACTACAGCCGGAAGATCTACGGCCTCTGCCGCCAGTTCTTCCCGCACGACTGTGCGCTGTGCGACGACCTCTACTACGACATCCTCGGCCATATCTGGCACGGCCTGCGCGACTACCGCGACGAGGGCCACCTCGCCACCTGGGTCTACCGCGTGGCGCTCAACACCGCCCGCAGCCACCTGCGCGAGCAGGCCCGCCGGCCGCTCACTGTCGCCCTCGCCGCCGCCGACAGCGACAGCCCGGACGCCGCCCTCGACCCCTCGCCCGACGACTACATGCTCGAGGTGCTCTACTCCCTCATCAACCGCCTCCCTGAGCGCGACCGACAGATCATACGTCTCTACCTCGACGACTTCTCCCATGCCGACATCGCCGCCCAGACAGGACTCTCCGTCACCAACATCGCCACCCGAATCAACCGCATCAAGAACAAGCTAATAAAAATGTATAATGAAACAAAATAAAACATCCCGGCGCGCGGAACTGGAGCGCGAGTCTTTCGACCTCGAAGCCATTCGCGACGCCTGGCTGCGCAGCCTGGCTGCCACCCCCATTCCGCCACCGCCCTCCTTCGACGAGATCAACCGCCGCGCCCAGCGCATCGAATCCCAGCTGCGTCATGAGCGGCGCATCAACCGCATCAACCTGGCCGTCTGCTTGTTCATCGGCCTCGTTGTGGCTCCCGTCGTCACTGCCTCCGCCCTTCCCGTGCCGGCGCAGTCAATGAACCTGAACCACCACCAGGACCGAGCCGAAGTGCTGGACACCGTCAATCAAATCGTCGACCACCTATGAACCGTCACCCTTTCATACGCTGGATACTCCTCACCCTGCTGCTCTGCCTGCTGTCCTCGGCGCTTACTGTCGCCGTGATCTACTGGCGGCACACGGTGCCGCTAAGCGAGACCAGCGAGGTCTACCGCCAGTACCGCCACCAGCCGGGCGTCCGCGCCGCCTTCATACGCCAGATGCCCATCAACGATACCCTGCGCTTGGATATGACCCTCCTCGAGGCCGAGGACTCCGCCGCCTTCGCCGACCTGCTGCGCGCCATGGGAAAAAGCGAGGAGAAAATAGATGAGATGATGTTGATGAGAAGAATATATGGTAAAAGAGAAAATGGCCACGAGATTAGATTCACAGGAGATTGTGTTCGGGGTGCTCCTGGCGTACCAGGGGGGCCAGATCCCAATAATAATGAAATAGTTTCCTATTTTCCGGTTCGCATGTGCGTGGCAGTCATTCATACCCATACAGAACAAGAGATAGAGTTGGTCTTTCATAAAAGCTTATTTAATGAAATAAACATAGATAAACACTAAAAAAATTAGATTATGAAAAAAACAGTTAGAACTGTGGCACTTTTCTCGGTGCAAAGAGAGCATCGGCATCTGCCTGCACGGCCATCAGGCAGAGTTAAATAATGTTAAAATTATAGCA
>CAMNIH010000018.1 GCA_946540365.1 uncultured Bacteroidales bacterium | reverse complement strand
AGGTGCCGACAAACATCTGGGCATTGTAGTTGTTGTTGCCGCCGCCACCACCAGGAGTGTCGGAGCCTTCGTCTTTGTCGCCGCAGGCGACCATTGCTGTCATCGCGAATGCGACCATCAGAATTGAAAATACTTTTTTCATAATCGATAAGGTTTTAATGGATTAATAAATTGAAAAGATTGTGCAAACCAAAAGCCCCGGACGGATGCCGTGGGCATCGTCCGAGGCCGTGTGGGTCCCGCATGAAAAAGTCTGTCCTCCCAGCCCTAATGTCTTGTGGGAGGGTAGAAATCAGCGTGCTGTGTGCGGAACGGGACATATGCATGTTTTCATCGGTTGTTGTCGTGCAATCGTCGTCGGGCGATAGTTGCCCCGGGGGAAGTAAGGGTAGTGGTTTAGTGCTGTTTAGATGGCTTTGGGATCCCTTATTGGATACCGTTTACGGATGCAAAGGTAAGAAGAATATTCGGACTGGCCAAAAGAATTTTTCTCTCACCTGTCCGAATGGGTGCGGGCCGGCTACCGGGCGGGGGCCTCGTCCGGGTGCTGGACGGCGAGGGGGAGGCCGGGTTGGGAGAGGTAGAACATGTAGAGGATGGCGGGGCGCGGGCCGCGGTTCTCGCCGTGGTGGACGGTGCCGACCATCTCGACCACCGTCTCGCCCTCATGCACCACCTTCTCGGTGCCGTCCTGGGCCACGATGGTCAGCTCGCCCTGCGTGAGCACGCCGAAGTTCATCACCTCGTGGTGGTGCCATCCCAGCTTGCAGCCCGCCGGGAAGACATACTTTACGGCCACCAGCTCGGGGCGTCCCTGCAGGTAGTCGGGCAGCGGGGCGCCGTCCCAGCTCTGGCTGGTGCGGAAGAGTTCAGTTGATGCTACGTTTTCCATCTATTGTAACGGCGAATTATACGAATTATACGAATTGCTACGCAGGTCAATTGTGGTCTAATTACTCGAATTGACTCGTGGTTGTTGGTGTCTATGCTGCGGTCTGCTGGCGTTTCCTGTAGCGGGCGTCGGCGGAGATGAAGAGGCCCACGATGGGAATGAAGAGGTAGATGTAGCCCTCGATGCACTCGATGGCGAGCATGGTGACGGCCTCGAAGACCACCAGGAAGCAGCCGGCGGAGAGGAGGCAGCGGTGGAAGAGGTGCGTGCGGCGGGTGTCGACGACGAGTTTCACCAGCACCATCAGGAAGACCACCACATGGTAGGAGATCATGATCCACACGCCGGTGATGGGTGCGAAGTGGTCGGCGATGCCGGCGGCCGAGGCGCCGAGGAGCATGACGGCGATGATCCACTGCCACTCGCGCCACTGCTTCTCAGTGAGGCCCATGCGGTCGCTCTGGTGTGCGATGACGTGGAGCAGGACGCCCATCATGTTGTAGACCACGAAGGAGAGCAGCACCACGCCGAGCAGCGACCATCCGAGGCCGACCACCTGGCGCTGGCAGAACCAGCCGATGCAGACCTCCTGGCGGCCCAGGTCGACGTCGGTGAAGAGCGGCAGGTCGCCGGAGAAGCAGTAGTAGTAGGTGGCCGCCACGGCCGTCCACCACAGCCCGTAGAGCAGGGGGTAGAGGCTGCGGCGCTCGTGCTTGCCGATGTGGCGGTAGAGAATGCGCATGGCCAACGCCAGCACCACGAGCAGGACGGGGATTACGATGGGGTGCAGCCCCAGCGGGTTGCCGTGGTGGAGGCCCAGCAGCTCGGGGATGTTGCTCATCGGCGCGTTGGCGTTGATATACTCGGATAAGGCAGACAACAGCATCTTTTCGTAGTTTATAAACGGCTGCAAAAGTACAACATTTTTCCCATACGGCAAAAAAAATAAATGCAGCCCCCTGGCAAACGCATCCAAAGCGGCATTCCGCCCCCGCGGTTGGCGCACCCTTGACAAGGGGATGAGTCAAGGTTTTCTTCAGTCGTTCTTCAGTCGTTCTTCAGTCGTTCTTCAGTCGTTCTTCAGTGATCACTGAAGAACGACTGAAGAACGACTGAAGAACGACTGAAGAAAAGGTAGAGTCATGTACTGTCTGACCGGGGGGTGAACTTTTTTTGTGCCGAGATGAAGAATTCGATTTTTTTATGTATTTTTGCAGTCTGAATTCAGAATAGAAGAATGGGTAGAAACTGGATAAAAACATTGGTAATGTTGCTGTTGGTGCCGATGGCGGCGAGTGTGTGCAGCTGCTCGGAGCCGACCGTGAGCGACATGCTGGTGGGCCGTTGGGTGCTGGAGACGGCCACCGAGACGGTCAGCCAGACGCCGGGCGCGGTCGAGGTGAACGATCTGCCGGGCTTCGAGGGGCAGACGCTGGAACTGTCCGAGAACGGTGTCTGCCGCCGCGTGGACCGCACCGACACGATCCTCTGCGAGTGGTACTTGGCCGCGGGTAACAAGCTCCTGCTGGTGAAGGACAACATCGTGAACGAGGACTACGACATCTACGGTCTGACCAACGAGCTGCTGGGCCTCAGCCACGCCTACATCTCCTACGACTCGACGACGGCGGTGCGCACCCACTGCCTGTACAAGTTCAAGTACAGGAAAAGATAAATCCCAAGCCACAGAAAAAATAGCAATCATCTATGGATAAATACAATCAGCGCGGAGTTTCCGCCACGAAGGAGGACGTTCACAACGCCATCAAGAATATCGACAAGGGTCTCTACCCGAAGGCTTTCTGCAAGATCATCCCCGACCTGCTGGGCGGCGACAAGGACTACTGCAACATCATGCACGCCGACGGCGCGGGCACCAAGTCGAGCCTGGCCTACATGTACTGGAAGGAGACGGGCGACCTGAGCGTGTGGAAGGGCATCGCGGTGGACGCCATCGTGATGAACACCGACGACCTGCTGTGCGTGGGTGCGCTGGACCACATCCTGCTCTCGAGCACCATCGGAAGGAACAAGCAGCTGGTGCCGGGCGAGGTGATCTCGGCTGTGATTGGCGGCACCGAGGAGTTCTGCCAGACGATGCGCGACATGGGCATCGACATGGTGCTCACGGGCGGCGAGACGGCCGACGTGGGCGACCTGGTGCGCACCATCATCGTGGACAGCACGGTGACGGCCCGCATGCGGCGCGCCGACGTGGTGGACAACGCCCGCATCAAGGCCGGCAACGTCATCGTGGGCCTCGCCAGCTACGGTCAGGCCACCTACGAGACGGCCTACAACGGCGGCATGGGTTCGAACGGCCTCACCTCGGCCCGCCACGACGTCTTCTCGCACCTCTACGCCGAGCGCTATCCCATGTGCTACGACCACAACCTGCCGCAGGAGGTGGTCTTCTGCGGCAGCAAGCTGCTGACCGACCCCACCGAGGTGCCGGGCGTCGACGCCGGCCACATGGTGCTGTCGCCCACCCGCACCTACGCCCCCATCATACGCCGCGTGCTCGACGAGTACCGCCCCAAGGTGGACGGCATGATCCACTGCTCGGGCGGCGCGCAGACCAAGGTGCTGCACTTCATCGACAGTCTGCACGTCGTCAAGGACAACCTCTTCCCCGTGCCGCCGCTGTTCCGCATGATCCACGACGAGAGCGGCACCGACTGGCAGGAGATGTACAAGGTGTTCAACATGGGCCACCGCATGGAGATCTACACCGACGAGGCCACGGCCCGCGGCATCATCGACATCGCGCGTTCGTTCAACGTGGACGCCCAGGTGGTGGGCCACGTCGAGGCGGCCCCGAAGGCCCAGGTGACCGTGCGGAGCGAGAACGGCGTGTATGAATATTTCAATTAATAAACCTTAAATGCAGACGCGGCACGCTATAAATGCAGACGCGGCACGCCGAATAAACCTATAAATGCAGACGCGGCACGCCGCGTCTCTACAAAATAAACTATAAACCGAAATATGGCAGAATCATCGTTGGTACTGAGTTCGGCACAGCGCAAACAGGAGCGCCTCGAGTCGGGGCTGCCCGACTCGCTGTCGGCACGCAATTACAATCTGGCCCTCTGCGGCACGCTGACCTACGGTCTGGTGGTCAACGCGCTGATGGTGTACTTCCTCTACGGCCCGCTGCAGCAGATGGCCTCCATGCTGGGCTGGCTGGGGATGCTGCTCGTCTACCTGGTGCCCACCATTGCGGGCATCATCATCGCCAACCGCTCGACGCAGCCGTTAGTGAGCTTCCTGGGCTACAACCTGGTGGTGCTGCCCATCGGCCTGATGCTGGCGCTCGTGGTGCCGGGTCTGCCGGCCGGCATCGTGGTGAAGGCCATGGGCCTGACGGCCATGGTGACCCTGACGATGACGCTGCTGGCGGTCGTGAAGCCGCACTTCTTCATGGGGCTGGGCCGCACGCTCTTCATCGCGCTGCTGGTGGGCCTGATTGCCGAGGTGGTGGCCACCTTCCTGCTCGGCTACCGCGGCACGTTGTTCGACTGGCTCTTCGTGCTCCTCTTCTCGGGCTATATCGGCTACGACGTGGCCCGCTCGCAGGCCTATCCCAAGACGCTGGACAACGCCATCGACTGTGCGCTGGATGTTTATTTGGATGTTATCAATTTGTTTATCAGATTGCTGAGCATCCTGTCGCGGAGGGATTGAAAATTTTTTTTCGTCGGACACACAATAAAGACCGACGGGCCCCGTTAAGGGAGGGTCATTGCGGCAATAGCTCAGTTGGTAGAGCGGCGGCTTCCCAAGCCGCAGGTCGCGGGTTCGAGCCCCGTTTGCCGCTCCAAAAAGGCTAAAATAATTTGGCCAGTCAGCCCAAGTTTTGTATCTTTGCACTTTCATCCCATGGGGATGATTATGTGTTGTATTCTAATTTATAATGTATTATGACAGAAGTAAAGATACAGAAAGACTGGAAAAAAGAGTTGTGGGCCTACGTGTTGCTCATTGCGGGCAGTGCCCTGTTCGCCGTGGGCGACGTGATGTTTGTCAACCCCTACCACATGGCCCCGGGCGGTACCTATGGTTTGAGTAACGTCTTCAGCACCCTGTGGGGTGGCAAGATTTCGGTGTGGGCCATCTGCATGGATGTGCCTCTGCTGATCATCGGCACGTGGATCCTCGGCCCCAAGTTCGGAGTGAAGACCATCATCTCCACCTTCCTCATCTTCGGTTTCACCTATGTCATCGAGACGTGGGTGTGGGGCTACAACCCTGTGATTCATGACGGCCCGATCGTGGCCAACGCCATCGAGGGCATCTCGATGGTGCAGACCAACGACGGCATGTGGTTCGTGCCGGACTACTTCCTGAACACCATGGTGGCCGGCCTGATCTATGGCGTGGCCATCGGCCTCATCTTCCGCAGCGGCGCCACCAGCGGCGGCTCGGACATCATCTCCATGATCCTGCACAAGTACACCAAGATCAGCCTCGGCACGCTGGTGATGATTGTCGACGGCTGCATCACGCTGAGCACCCTCGTGGCCTTCGGCGACATCCGTCTGCCCATCTATTCCATTATTATTATCTTCATCGAGGGCAAGGTGATCGACCTGGTGGTGGACGGTATGAAGAGCTACAAGACCATGTTCATCGTCACCGACAACATCGAGGCCGTGCGCGACTACATCATCAACGACCTCAAGCGTGGCGGCACCTACCTCGCCGGCAAGGGCCTCTACCAGGGCGCCGAGCGCCAGATGATCTACGTCACCCTCGACCGTCCCGACATGGTCAAGCTGCGCAGCAACCTGCACCGCATCGACCCCGGCGCCTTCGTCAACATCATGGACAGCAGCGAGATTCTGGGCATGGGATTCAAGGCGCTGCCGAAAGAATAATGGTCCGTATACAATAAAAGACACCGTGTCGCGTTAAAGTGGCCATGAAGATTCTACAACTCTGCAACAAGCCCCCCTATCCGCCGGTCGACGGCGGTACGTTGGCCATGAACAGCATCACGCAGGGGCTGTTGCGTGCGGGTTGTGAACTGCGTGTGCTCACGGTCGAGACCGACAAGCACCCGGTGCGGCACGACCTGCTGCCCGAGGACTACCTGCGGCAGACCCACCTCGAGTCGGTCTATATCGACCTGGGGGTGAAGCCCCTGCCGGCGGCGGTGGCCATGCTCTGCGGCGAGTCGTACCACG
Source organism: uncultured Bacteroidales bacterium (assembly GCA_946540365.1). The sequence goes on along the minus strand of CAMNIH010000018.1, from coordinate 13,672 downwards.
TCAAGCGCTACATCAACAATGCCTTCGCCCGCCGGCTGAAGGACATCCTGCAGGAGCAGCAGTTCGATATTGTGCATGTCGAGAGCATCTTCCTCACCCCCTATGTCCCGCTGATACGCAAGTACTCCACCGCCAAGGTGATCCTCCGCGCCCACAACGTGGAGCACCTCATCTGGAAGCGGGTGGCGCAGAGCACACGCAACTACTTCAAGCGCTGGTATCTCAACCACCTGTCGCTGACCCTGCGGGTCTACGAGCTGGAGCATCTGAACGACTACGACGGGGTGGTCTGCATCACCGAGGGCGACGCCGACTACTTCCGCCAGGCCGGATGCCGGCGTCCGATCACCTCGATCCCCTTCGGCATCGAGCGCAAGGAGCCCCCAGCCGTCGAGGTCGAGCCCAACACGCTCTTCCATATCGGCGCGATGGACTGGATGCCCAACCAGGAGAGCATCGCCTGGCTGCTGGAGGATGTGTGGCCCGTGGTTCACCGCGAGGTGCCGCAGGCCCGCCTCTACTTAGCGGGGCGCAAGATGCCGCAGGCGCTGATGGAGAAGCAGATCGAGGGCGTCACCATCGTGGGCGAGGTGGCCGACGCCATGCAGTTCATCGCCAGCAAGCAGATCAACGTGGTGCCCCTGCTGAGCGGCAGCGGCATCCGCGTGAAGATCATCGAGGCCATGTCGGCCGGCAAGGCGGTGGTGACCACCACGGTCGGGGCCCGCGGCATCGACTACACCGACGGTGAGAACCTACTCATCGCCAACACACCCACCGAGTTCGCCGCCCAGATCAAGCGGCTGCTCGACGACGGCGACTACTGCCGCAGGGTGGGGGAGGCCGCCGCACGGCTTGTCGCCGAGCGCTACGACGTGGCCCGATTGACCGAACAGATGTTGCAATTCTATTACAAACGATTAGACGCATGAAAAAAATCAGACAATGGATCCTTGTGGCGGCCATGATGCTTCTGTCAGGCCAAGCCTTTGCGCAGCTGAATATTCCCGGCACTGCCGTCAGCTTCCAGCTGAGCAGCGACGAGTGGAGCTACCTCCGCACCTTCACTGACAAGAGTGGAGCCAATGTGTACTACTACTGCTATGTGGGCGAGGTGCTCCTCGACGAGGCCGGCGACACGGTGCTGCCCACCCTGCGCATCTACGTGCGCGAGAACTATACCGGCGATGTCTACGAGCTGGCCTACGACCGCTATGTGGAGCAGCCCTTCCAGTCGCTCAACGAGTTCACCAAGGGCCCCGGCCTGCCCAAGAGCGGCGGCCTGGGCTACGAGGGCATCTACACCAAGCCCACCGATCATCGCGACTACCGTTTCCTGATGACTTACTTCAAAGACCGCCGCACCATCGTGGAGTTCCGCCTGGAGACCACGCGCGAGACCTACGAGGATATGGAGGTTAAATTCAAGAAGATACTCTCTTCGATCAGGTGATGAGAATCCCCCGTTTGGTTGTGATGGCGGTGCTCTGCCTGCTGGCAGGTGCCGTCCGGGCCCAGGATGCCGACGTGAGCTACGACGAGCGCTTCCGTACCCTGGCCCGTGCCCACGCCCGCGACCCGCGGAGCGTCGAGACGCTCTACAACCTCACACAGTTTTATTTCGACAACTCGCATCCCATGCGCAGCCTGCCGTTGGCCATGCAGTATGCCCGTATGACCGAGGCCGAGCATGTCGACCTGCTGCAGCGCAACCGCATCAGCGACCTGGCCAAGCTGCAGCGCAACGGCATCACGTTAGCCAGCATCCGCGAGCTGCAGAATGCCATCTTCGATGCCGCCGTCGAAGCCGTGCGCCGGCGCGAGGACTTCAGCATGGTCGAGATCGACGCCTACCTCGAACAGTTCGGCGGCAACGCCGAAGTGGCCCGGATGCTGCGTGCCAAGCGCTACCGGCTGACCTTCCGCGAGGTGATGTCGCTCGGCAGCGCCGACGACTGCTACGCCTTCCTCACCACCTATCAGGGCACCGACGAGGCCGCGCAGTGCGAGCAGCGACTGCTCCAGTTGTCGTCGAAGCTCGTTGCGCAGGCCGAGAGCGACCGGCCCCTCGACTCGCTCCAGCAGCGCTATCCGCAGAGCGCCCTGCTGCGCCGGGCCGTCGACCGCCGCAAGAGCCAGCTGGCCTTTGCGCGTGCCGAGAAGGAGGGCTCCGTCGCAGCCTACAACGCCTTCCTCGACCAATACCCGGCGAGCGACGAGGGCGAGGTGGCCCGCGACCGCGTCGACCACCTGCTCGAACTCGACCTGGCCCGCCGCCAGAGCGCCATCGAACTGGCCCATTTCGCCGATTCCAACGCCGACCTCGACATCTCGGACCGTGCCCTGGCCCGCCTGCGCCGCCTGATCTACACGCAGCACGACGTGGCTGCCGCCCAGTACTATGTGGACCACTACAAGCTCGACGTCCACTACAGCGAGGTCTACAGCCGCTATTATTCATGGCATGCCGTCGAGGGCAACGCCGCCCCCTTGCAGCGTTTTGCTGCCGCCAACCCCGACTTCCCCTTCCCGCAGGCCCTCGAGGACGACCTCGAGCTGGCCTCCGAGATCGACACGGTGGACCTCCTCACTCCCTATCGCGAGGAGGCCTACGACCGCTATGCCAGCTATATCCGCCACATGATGGGCAAGGCCATCGCCGTGGTGCCCCTGCAACGCATGCTGCAACCCCTGCTCGCGGCCCGTCGCTACGCCGACGCCCTCTTCCGCATGGAGCAGTTCGAGATATGCTTCGACAACCAGTGGCAGGGCCAGTACAAGGAGTTGCGCCGTCTGGTCGGCGAGGAGCCCGCGGCCCGCTCGCTGCGCCGCGAGCTGTCCGACAGCGTGGTGCTCCATCCGGCCCTCAACGCGGCCGACGGCAAGCTCTATTACTCCGACGGACAACGCATCCGTCGGGCGGTGCGCACCCCCAACGGATGGCGCCCGGCCGACACGGTACACGTGGCCGGTGCCGACGGGGCCGACCTGGCCTTCTTCGGTTTCTATGCCGGCGGCACCCGCATGCTCCTCGGCCACGGGGGCGACATCTGGGTGGCCGAAGCCGACGCCGACGGCTGGCGCGTGAGCGACATACCCTCGTATCCCGTCAACACCGACTTCATCGAGACCGACGCCTACATGCTGCCCGACGGCAGCGGCCTGCTGCTGGCCTCCGACCGGCCGGGGGGCTGCAACCTGCAACCCTCGGGCGCGCGCTTCCATGGCGATACCGCCCTGGCCACCGACCTGTGGTTCATCCCCTACACACGCCACCGCTGGGGCACCCCGGTCAACCTCGGCCAGCGGGTCAACACCCCCTATTGCGAGCGCTACCCCGTCCTCAGCCGCAACCTGCGCACCCTCTACTTCGTCAGCGACGGCCACACGGGCCTGGGCTTCGGCGATGTCTATATGGTCGAACGCACCGACCCCACCGACTGGACCTCGTGGGGCGAGCCGGTCAACCTGGGGCGCGAGGTCAACAGCGGCTTCCGCGAGGGAGGGCTGAGCCTGAGCGCCGACGAGCGCCGCCTCTACCTCACCTCCGACGTGGCCACTCCCGACCGCCCGGCGGTCTACAGCGTCGCCACCACCCACAACACCGCCAGCGCGGGGCGCGTCTACAGCCTCGACGTGGCCGACCTCGAGCGGTCGCTGGTGCGCCTGCAGGTGGCCGACGTGGACCAGCAGACCGTCACCCAGGTGGTCGACTACATGGGCGATGCCCCGGCCGTCGACCTCACCCTACTGGGCGACCGGCGCTATGCGCTGCTGGCCGACGCAGGCACCAGTTTCGTCACCGCTGCGGTGGTCAATCCGGCCGACCTGGGCCGCTACCGCCTGCCGGCCTACACCTACGAGCAGCTGGTCGCCATGGATCGTCCGCTGCCGCTGCCGGTGGTCGACTTCTCGGCGTCGGGCGACGAGCTGCTGCCGGTGGCACAGCTGCAGCTCGAGCAGCTGGCCCGCTTCTTAGTGCAGCATCCGCGCGCCGTGGCCGAGGTGATGGTCGACGTGGGCGGTGCCGACGCACGCCAGTGCTACGCCCTCTCGCTGCAACGCGCCGTCGCCGTGCGCTCCTTCCTCGTCTCTCACGGCGTCATGGCCCGCCGCATCCTCCTCTCGCCCTATGGCAACGCGCGTGCCGGCCTCGGCGATTCCTCGGCTGTTGCCATCCGCTTCCGCGAGGGAAAGTAGTTATTAACAATCGGTTGGGTATTTCTTTTTCGTCTGTCGTGTACACGGGTGGAAAAAAGAGAGTAATTTTGCACCGTCGTTTATAATACCCTGTCCACTATGGAAGAACATCGTACCTTGACCGTCGACGGTCGCACCGTTCACTATCGCGACGAGGGGCGCCAGAACAAGCCCACCCTCGTGCTGCTGCACGGTTTTCTTCAGAACCTCGACGTGTGGAGCTCCTATGTGCTTAGCTACATGAACCAGATGCGCGTCATCACCATCGACCTGCCGGGTCACGGCCTGACCGACACCTTCTGCGACGTACACACCACCGACTTCATGGCCGGTATCGTCAAGGAGGTGCTCAACGCCTGCGGTGTGGAGCAGTGCGTCATGGTGGGCCATTCCATGGGCGGCTATGTGGCCCTGGCGTTCGCCGAGCGCTATCCTTACAACGTGCGCGGCCTGGGTCTCATCAACTCGCACGCCATGGCCGACAGCGACGAGCAGCGCCAGCACCGCGAGGAGGTCTGCCAGGCCGTCCAGGAGAACGCCGCTTCCTATATCGTGGGCTTCATCGGTTCGCTGTTCGACGACAGCCATCGCACCGCCCTGTCGCACGACATCAACGACCTGCAGTCGCAGTGCCTGCTGACCACGGCGGCCAGCATCGCCGCCGCCCAGCGCGGCATGGCACGGCGTCCCTCGCGCATCGGCCTGCTGCAGCAGCTCGATGTGCCGGTCTACTTCGTCTACGGCAAGAACGACCCCCGCATCCCCATCGAACTGGCTGTCACACAGACCCTCCTGCCCCGTCGCGCCGAGGCCCTGCTGCTCGCCGACGTGGGCCACATGGCCTTCCTCGAGGAGCGTGAGTACCTCAAACCGCGCCTGCTCAACTTCGTCCTCAACTGCTATTAAACCGCAGCCGAACGTCTCCCCAACGCATAGTCAAGTCTACCTTTTCTTCAGTCGTTCTTCAGTCGTTCTTCAGTCGTTCTTCAGTGATCACTGAAGAACGACTGAAGAACGACTGAAGAACGACTGAAGAAAAGGTAGAGTCAATAGGGTGTCAGGGTAGGGCGGGAGTGTTAAAAAAAGCAAAAAAATTGCACGTTTGGATTATTATGCGTACTTTTGCATGTCTGTTTCGGGGGGTCGATATGCCTCGGAACCGATGTAAACAAATGAAAATGTATGCACTGCGCCATATAAACTTAAGTGTATCGGTCTCGTCGGAGGCCGGGCTGGGGGCTGCCCGCCACGCGTGTGGCCGCGGCCGCCGGGGTGGGGTGTGTGCGTGCGACAACCATAGCATCTGGAGGGGGTTCATGACCCCGATAATCAAAGAAATTTATTAGTCTCGGTCCGGCGGCGTCGTGCGACGCGGCCGGGCCGGGTGTACGGCACCTGCCGGTGCGGGGCGCGGAGCGCCTGGCCGTGCGGCGAGGGGCCCGGGAACAGGGACGGATAAGACCCGAGTGTAGTTTTATGGCGTTTCGGAACGGTATAATAGTAAATGGCAAAAATAAAATTCAAACTAATTAATAACAAAAACATGATGAAAAAACATTTATCCATGATGATGCTTGTGGCGGCCATGTTGCTGCCGTGGGCATCGGGTGTGCAGGCACAGAACTGTACACAGACAGTGCCTTGGGCCGAAGGGTTCGAGACGACGACGGGCAGCACGTACAGCACGGCGGGCAGCATGCCCGACTGCTGGAATGCCTATGCCAGCGTCGCGGGTACGAACTATACGCCCCATGTGGTGGGCTCGGGCTCGTACTGGTATGTCCACACGGGCACGAACAGCCTGGTGATGACGTCGGGTTCGTCGACCTATGGCGGCAGCAACAAGTATGTGGTGCTTCCGCCGATGAACGAGAGCCTGAACCAGTTGTATCTGCGCTTCTGGATGTGTACGGAGAGCAACTCGAACGGTGTGCTGACGGTGGGTTACCTCACCTCGGACGACACCGCCACGTTTGTTGCCATCGAGAGCTATCCGGCCACTTCGGCCACCTACCGGTCGCAGACCAGCGGTGTGCAGACCACCGGCGGCGAGGAGAAGGAACTGAGCCTGAGCAACGTGCCGGCGAATGCCACGCGTCTGGCGTTCCGCTGGACGTACGGCTCGTCGTACTACACCTGCTGCATCGACGATGTGTCGCTGAGCTATCCCCCCACGTGTCTGGATCCTACGGACTTCGCGGTGACCGATGTGTCGACCTCGTCGGTGAGCCTGTCGTGGACCGATCCGTCCGGCGCCAGCAGCTACCTGATCACGGTCGACGACGGTACCAACTCGACCGACTATACTGCCAACAGCACTACCTACACAGTCAACTATCTGAATCCGTCCACGGAGTATGTGATCACGCTGCAGTCGGTCTGCGGCGTGGGCGACAGCAGCCAACCGGTGTCGCTGACGGTGCAGACCCCCTGCGAGGCGATGTCGAGCAGCGAGTTGCCCTACTTCGAGGGCTTCGAGACCACGGAGGCCAACAGTTCCTACAGCTCGGCCGGTGTGGTGCCGTCCTGCTGGAATGCCTGGTCGAACGGCACGAACGAGAACTATGTGCCCCATGTGGTGACAGGAACGGGCAGCTACATCTACCGCAAGACGGGCGACAACAGCCTGGTGCTCTATCCGGGTTCGTCGTCGGGCTCTAACGGCAACACGAAAATTGTCCTGCTGCCCGCTGTGAATGAATCTCTTTCCAACCTCTACCTGAATTTCTGGATGTGTACGGAGAGCGCCACCAACGGTTACCTGCAGGTGGGCTACGTCACCGGTGGCGACACGACAGGCTTCACCCCCATTGCCACCTTCCCCGCTTCGGCACAGACGCTGCATAGCGGCAACGGTCTGCAGACTTCGGCCGGCATGGATGTGGAGCTCAGCCTGGCCTCGCTGCCGAGCGACGCCACGCGCGTGGGATTCCTCTGGTACTACAACGGCGCCTACGGCTGCTGCATCGACGATGTGCTGCTCGGCTATCCGCCGGCATGTCCGGTGCCGGCCGATCTGGTGGTCACCGAGGCAACGGCCAACACCCTCGATGTGGAATGGACGTCGTCGGCCAGCGAGTTCATCGTCGAGTACGGCCCCCATGGCTTCACCCCCGGCACGGGCCGCACCCAGACGGTCAACAGCGCGTCGGTCACCCTCGAGGGCTTGCAGATGGGCCTTACCTACGACATCTATGTCACCGCGGTCTGCGGCAGTGACACGTCGAGCTCCAGCCTCTTCGGCACGGGTCAGACCATATGCGGCCTCCTGACGAGCGACGACCTGCCCTACACCGAGGACTTCGAGGCCTACGGCACCGGCTCCTCCCAGCCCATCAACGCCTGCTGGACCAAGGGCACCAACAGCTCTACTGCCTATCCCTACCCCTACAGCACCGCCGCCGTCAACGGCGTCCGCGGCCTCTACTTCTACGGTACGCGCAGCAGCTCGGCCACCGGCACCAGCTACTACAGCTGGGCGGCCCTGCCTCCGATCGACGACGAGCTCGATATGAGCGACCTGATGGTCAACTTCATGATGAAGCGCTACTCCACTACCACCGCTGCCTACCACAGCATGGTGGCCGTGGGTGTGGCCGACTCGGTGACGAACTTGGTCAGTGCCGACGCGCTTGACTCGCTGGTGACCTGGATCGACACCGTCGACATCACCGCCGAGGCCGCCAGCTCGATCCATTCGGCCGAGGTGTCGTTCGCCGGCTACACCGGCAGTGGCAAGTATGTGGTCTTCTACGCCATCAGACCCGATGCCGCCAGCGCTACGCAGTACAACCAATTCTACCTCGACGACATCACGCTGCGCCGGATCCCCAACTGCTTCTGGCCGAGCGATGTGGTGCTCAACAGTGTGACCAACGAGGGCGCCACGATCACCTGGACGCCCGACCCGCGCACGCCGAACCCCAGCTCGTGGGATGTCGAGTATGGCGAGGTGGGCTTCGAGCCCGGCACCGGCAACACCGCGTCGGTTACCGACACCACCCTCACGCTGACCGACCTGACGCCCAATACCGCCTATGACGTCTATATCCGCGCCAACTGTGGCGGCGACATCTCCGACCCGGCGGTGTTCGCCTTCCGCACCCTCTGCAACCCGGTGGCTACCGACAGCCTGCCCTATGTCGAGGACTTCGAGTCCTACGGCAGCGGTGCGGCCAACGGCATCAGCCCCTGCTGGTACAAGCAGGTGATTGGCACCACCACGCAGTATCCCTATCCCAGCACTACGGCTGCCTCTTCGGGCAGCATCGGTCTGTACGCCTACTCTACGTCGAGCTACTACTCGTATGCCGTGCTGCCGATGTTCGAGTCGTCGCTGAGCGACCTGATGATCGAGTTCGACCTCAAGCGCGGTACCTCCAGCGGCAGCACCTACCATACGATGGTGTATGTGGGTGTGATGACCGTGGCCGACGACCTGAGCACCTTCGACACCATTGCGTTTATCGACGACTCGGAGAATCCCGCCTCGTCGGTCACGCACCACCTCGTCTCGCTCGAGAGCTACGAGGGCACGGGCCGCCTCGCCCTGCTCTTCCCGTCGCCTGCTTCGTCGCACTACAACACCGCCTACGTCGACAGCGTGGTGGTGAACCAGCTGCCCGCCTGCCGCTGGCCGATGAATGTGGCTGTGGACAGCGTGGGCGCCTACGAGATCGACCTGTCGTGGACGGGCAGCGCCTCCAACTTCGAGGTGCAGGTGTCCACCACCGCTGATTTCACCACGGCTACTACCACATCGACCACCGTCTCCGCTACCGAGGCCGCCCTCACGGGCCTGACGCCCTACACGCAGTACTACCTGCGCGTGCGCGGTGTCTGCGGCAGCGACGTCAGCTTCTGGAGCGAGGTGGTGTCGGCGATCACCACCCGCGACTGCGGCCCCAACAATATTAATATAGTGGATACCGTCGGCAACGGTACTTCCGCCAGCTACACCTACACCTTCTACGGCTACAGCACCTACTTCCAGGGTTACAACAGCGCCATCTACACCGTGACGGAGCTCAACGATATGGGTCTGCAGGTCAACAACCGCATCAACGGCATCAAGCTGCACAGCGGCACCACGGGCGGCACCATCCGCGACGCCCGCATCTATGTGGCCGAGACCAGCCTGGAGGGCTATTCCACCACGCCGGCCAATGACACCGTCGACCGCTCGACGATGACCCTCGTCTACAGCGGCGACCTGGTGGTGCCCACCAACAGCTGGGTGGAGATTCCCTTCACCACCCCGTTCAACTACAGCGGCAACAGCAACCTGCTGATCACCTTCGCCCGCGACACCAACACGACGGCGAGCGTCACCTTCTACTACACCACCGCCAGCCCGGACTACCTGAACTGCTACGGCTACCGCTCGTCGGCCACGACGGCCAACCTGTCGGCCACCCGCAGCTACTACCGTCCCGATGTGGTCTTCGACATCTGCACCGAGATCCCCAACTGCGTGCGTCCGAGCAGTGTGGCGCTGGTCAGCTACAGCGACACCGAGGCCTCCCTGCAGTGGGACAGCACGGCCTCTAACTATGAGGTGGTCCTCTCCACCTCGTCGGTCAACCCCGACAGCACGAGCGGCCTGACGCCTCTCGCCGTCGCCACCAATAGCATCGACCTCACCGGTCTGACGCCCAACACCGACTACTACGTCTACGTGCGTTCGCTCTGCGGCGCCATCGGCAACTCGGAGTGGAGCATCGAGCTCTCCTTCCGCACCGCCTGCGCCCCGCAGTCGCTGCCCTTCACGGAGGACTTCGAGAGCTATGCCAGTGGCTCCTCCAACCCCATCAACCCCTGCTGGATCAAAGGCACCAACGCCACCTCCGCCTATCCTTACCCCTACGCCACCAATGCCGTCAACGGCAGCCGCAGCCTCTACTTCTACGCCTACCGTCCGTCGTCGGCCACCTCGACGCCGTACTACAGCTACGCCGCCCTGCCCATGTTCGACGCGCCGATCGACAGCTTGATGGTCACCTTCGCCATGCGCCGCTACGCCACCACCACCGACTACTACACGTCGCGTCTGCTGGTGGGCGTGATGACCAACCCCGACGACATTGCGACCTTCACCGCCATTGACACCATCGACCTCAAGGATGAGGCCTCGCTCAGCGTCCACTACTTCGAGGTGCCCCTGAGCAGCTATGCCGGCAGCGGCCGCTACATCGCCTTCTACGACGAGGTGCCCCCGCTCTACGGCACTGCGACCTACAGCTACAGCTACGTCTACCTCGACGACGTGCAGGTCGACTACCTGCCCACCTGTCCGCGCGTCAACGGCGTGCAGGTGACGGGCATCAGCCAGACCGGCGCCACCGTGCAGTGGAACGCCGTGGCGGGTGCCGCCAGCTATGACATCGAGTACGGCCCTGAAGGCTTCGTACACGGCAGCGGCACCACCCTCAGCGCCACCACCACCAGCGTCACCCTCAGCGGCCTGGCCCATTCCAGCTACCACGACGTCTACGTCCGCGCCCACTGCTCGGCCACCGACGCCGGCAACTGGAGTTTCGTGACCACCTTCGCCACCGAGTGCGGCCCCAACAGCCTGCCCATCGTGATGGACTTCGAGGGTCTGCCCACCGGCACCACCTCCGGGATGCCTCACTGCTGGACCAAGTGGAACGACAACATGACCGCTTCCTACGGCTACTACCCCTACGTCTACAACAGCAGCACCAACGCCCACAGCGGTACCAACTGCCTCTACTGGTACTTCTCCACCAGCACCACCAGCTATCCCAGCGACATGATCTTCTCCACCCCGGAGATCGACACCGTGGAGTACCCGATGAATACCGTCGAGGCCGTCTTCTGGGCTAAGCGCAGCACCAACCCGATGAGCGTCGTGGTGGGTGTGATGGTCGACCCGAACGATGCCACCACCTTCACTGCGGTTGACACCATCGAGCTCACCTCCACCCTCACCGAGTACACCGTGCCGCTGACCTCCTTCACCGGCTACGGCAACCACGTGGCCTTCCGTGGCACGCACAGTGGCACGCTGGCACAGTATATCTACCTCGACGACATCACCATCGAGGCCATCTCGGCCTGTGGCCGCGCCTTCGACCCGACGGCCGTCGCCGCCACCGCCACTACCGCCCAGCTGGCTTGGAACGACACCATCGGCAGCAGCCAGTGGGTCATCTCCTGGCGTCCCGACACGGCTGCCACGTGGACCGAGGTCACCGTGAGCGACAATCCCTACACCCTGACGGGCCTGACGCCCAACACCCTCTACCGCTACCGTGTGGCGCCCGTCTGCGCCAGCGGCCAGCGCGCCGACTGGAGCCGCACCACGTGCCTCTTCACCACCTCGCAGGTGCCCGCCGCGATGCCCTACAGCTACAACTTCGAGGATGCCGCCGAGTGGAACAACTGGCAGACCGCCAGCAACAGCACCACCGGCTGGGTGCGTGGCGACGATGCCGACGGCAACAACACCCACGCCATGTACCTCAGCAATGACGGCGGCGCCACCCACAGCTGGAACTTTAACACGGTGACCAACGCCGTCGCCTACCGCGACATCGACTTCGGCAACGAGGTACACAGCTACCAGATCGACTTCGACGCCTACTACGGCGGCACCATCGACCACAACTACGACGGCATGGCCGTCCTGCTGGTCTCGCCCGCCGAGCCCGTGGCGAGCAGCAGCACCGCCCTCACCTCCCCGTGGGGCCATGTGAACGACGTCGCCCTGCTCTCGGTGCGCCACGACACCCTGTGGGGCCACTACACCGCCTACTTCGACGGCATCAGCGGCGTGCAGCGCGTGGTCTTCTACCACTTCAACCAGGCCACTGCCGCCAACCACCCCTACGAGGACAACCCCGCCGCGGTCGACAACATCGCCATCACGCTGCAGCCCTGCGAGCGTCCGGGCCAGCTGACGGTGGACACCGTCACGCCCTACACGGCCCAGCTCTCGTGGGCCGGCGACGCCACGGCTAACTATGAGGTGGCCTACCGCGTGCGCGGCGCCTCGTCGTCGACCAACGTCTACCAGCCCGTCAGCGGCACGACGGCCTACCTGGCCGGCCTGCAGCCCGCCACCGACTACTACTGGTGGGTGCGCCGGGTCTGCTCCCTCACCGCCACCGACACCCTCGTCAGCCCCTGGTCGGTCAACAGCGCCTTCAGCACCGGCTGCGCCCCCATCAGTGTGGCCGACACCCTCTTCGAGGACTTTGAGAGCTACACGCCCGTGGCCTACAACAACACCACCGACGGCGAGCTGCCCAACTGCTGGTCGGGCTACATCACCGGTCCCACCGGCTACGTGCCCCACGTGACCGACAGCGGCACCTACTCCTACTGCATCAGCGGCCGCCAGGCCATCACCATGACCGCCGGCACGTCGACCACCTACGGCAGCGACACCTACCTGCGCCTGGCCGACATCGCCGAGCCCACCAACTCGCTCACCCTCGCCTTCTGGATGTGTACGGAGAGCAGCTCCAACGGCTTCCTCGAGGTGGGTTACGTCACCGGCGACGACTATGCGGCCGACTTTGTGGCCCTCAAGCACATCGCCGCCAGCTCCGCCACCATCCACAGCGGCAACGGCATCCAGGATGCCAGCCACGGTATCCGCGACACCGTCAGCTTCGACTCGGTGCCTGCCGGCAACTATCCCATCGTCCTGCGTTGGAACTACACCACCTCCTTCTACAGCGTCTGCATCGACGACGTGGCCATCTGGACCGACGCCCCCGCCTGCGAGACGCCTTCGGTCGACCTGACGGCCACCACCGTCGGCGAGACCAGCGTCGACCTCGTCTGGGCCGGCTCGGCCGCCAACTACGAGGTGGTCTGCGTCCAGGGCACCTGGACCGGCCTCGAGCCCACTACCGCCGTCACTGGCAACAGCCACACCTTCAGCGGCCTCACCGAGGCTACCACCTACACCGTGGCTCTGCGCGCCGTCTGCGCCGCCAGCTACTACAGCCCCTGGACCACCTACACCTTCACCACCCTCGAGCATCCCTGCTTCGTGCCGACCGATGTGACCGTCAGCGCCAACACCTACGACGGCGCCACCGTCAACTGGACGCCCGGCGAGAACGAGACCGAATGGGAGGTCAACGTCAGCTGCGTCTCGCCCGTCTTCAACCAGACCTACAGCGTCAGCGGTACGCATCAGTATGTGGTCACCGGTCTTGCCGAGGGCGTGACCTACCAGGTTGCCGTCCGCAGTGTCTGCGGCCCGAGCCGCTACAGCGACTGGAGCGACAGCGTCGACCTGGCCACCCTGAGCTGCGCCGTGGTGGAGAACGTCCACGAGACCGAGGTCACGTCAAACAGCATCACCGTCAGCTGGACCGCCACCGGCGCCGCGACCTACGAGGTTGACTACGGCGACCAGGGCCATGCCAGCGGCAGCGGCCAGAGCGTCACGACGACGACCAACAGCATCACCCTGAACGGCCTCGAGAGC
>CAMNIH010000017.1 GCA_946540365.1 uncultured Bacteroidales bacterium | reverse complement strand
CCATCTTGTCGGCAATCTGGCTCATCCACTTCCAGTCCTTGTCGATGTTGGCGGCGTTGGGCACCATGAAGTACTCGTCGTCATGGACGCGATAGACGAGCATGTCGTCCACCACGCCACCCTGGCCGTTGGGCAGGCAGGTGTACTGCACCTTGCCGTCGAAGAGGTCCTCGACGTTGTTGGTGGTCACATACTGCATGAAGTGCTTGGCGATGGGGCCTTTGGCGCGGAACTCGCCCATGTGGCTCACGTCGAACACGCCCACGTTGTTGCGCACATTGTTGTGCTCCTCGATGAGGGTGGTGTACTGGATGGGCATGTTGTAGCCCGCAAATTCGGCCATCTTGGCGCCGAGCTTGATGTGAAGGTCGGTGTACGGTGTGGTTTTCATTACTTGATGTTGTTTTTTTATTGTTTTACTGATATTTATTCCTTTTTTAATCTGTTTTATAACGAGGTATGAAGTGTTTTATTGTGTGAACTGAAAATAATTCTGGCGGTGATCGCCTTTTTGAAAAGTGTTTATCCGAATTGGCCTTTCGGTAGGGGTGCATCTGGGCGGGTATGGCCACACCTTTGCTAGCATAGTTCGACCATCATTCAACCATCGTTCGACCATCGTTTAACCATCTATGATGGTAAATGTATAGTCGAACAATGGTTAAGGTAAGGTAGAAAAAGTATGGCTGTCCGAGAGCTGAGGAGGTGTAAATTTCCTGTTGGCGGTGCAATATTTCGCCGCCATCGCCGTTTCTTTAATCAGTTATGGACGACAAACATCTGTATAGCAACTTTGAATATGAGTCGGCGCTGTCGACTGGCACCGGCGCTACGCCGCAGAATCAAGTGAGCGACAGCTATGTGGAGCGCATGCGGGCCCTGCGCCGACAGGAGCCGTCGGTCGAGGAGTTGGTGTCCGGCATCCGCCATGGCGACCGTACCCTGCTGAGCCGTGCCATCACGCTGGTGGAGAGTTCGTTGTTTGCCCACCAGAAAAAAGCGCAGGAGGTCATCGAACGCTGCCTGCCGCTGAGCGGCAAGAGTGTGCGTCTGGGTATCACCGGCGTGCCGGGGGTGGGCAAGAGCACCACTATCGAGGCCCTGGGCAAGCACCTCACCAGCCACGGGCACAAAGTGGCAGTGCTGGCCATCGACCCCAGCAGCGAGCGCTCGCGTGGCAGCATCCTGGGCGACAAGACGCGCATGGAGGAACTCAGCGTGGACCCCAACGCCTTCATCCGGCCCAGCCCCTCGGCGGGGAGCCTGGGCGGCGTGGCCCGTAAGACGCGCGAGATCATCACCCTCTGCGAGGCGGCTGGCTTCGACGTGGTCATCGTCGAGACCGTCGGCGTCGGACAGAGCGAGGTGGCAGCCCATTCGATGGTGGACTTCTTCCTGCTGCTCCAGCTGGCCAATGCCGGCGACGAGCTGCAGGGCATCAAGCGTGGCATCATGGAGATGGCCGACATGATCAGCATCAACAAGTGCGAACTCGACCCCCAGCGGGCACAGCTGGCCGCCAGCCAGTACCGCAACGCCCTGCACCTATTCCCCATGCCCGACAGCGGATGGACGGTCAAGGTGACCCTCTGCTCGGCTTACACCAAGGAGGGCATCGAGGAACTGTGGAACACGGTGATGGAGTATGTCACCTTCACCAAGCAGAACGGCTACTTCTACCACAAACGGCAGCAACAGAACCTGCGCATCATGACCGAGGCCATCGAGAACGGTCTGCGTGAGCGCTTCTACTCCGCCCCCGGCATCGAGGAGCGCATCGAAGCCCTCAAACAGCAGATCCTCGACAACCGCATCACTCCCTACGCCGCCGCCGACCAACTTTTAAGGTCGGAGGTATGAGGTCGGAGGTGTGAGGTTGGAGGTATGAGGTCGGAGGTGTGAGGTCGGAGGTATGAGGTCGGAGATAAGTAGTAATGTATTATGGAAAATACTATAATTCAAAGAAAAACATTTGAGTTCGCCATTCGAGTAGTGAACTTGTACCGATATCTGTGCGAGGAAAAAAAAGAATATGTCTTGTCTAAACAACTGCTGAGAAGCGGAACCAGCATTGGTGCAAATGTTAGGGAAGCGAAGCGGGGACAGACAAGGGCTGATTTTGGCATGAAGATGTCCATTGCTTTGAAAGAAGCAGAAGAATCGCTGTACTGGATTGAGTTGTTAAAGGCTACAGGTTATCTTTCCGACTCTCAGAGCGACAGTATTAAGGTTGACTGCGAAGGGATTGTAAAGATGCTGGTTGCAACAACGAAGCGTGTGTACGGCGGCACGTCCCAATAAACCTCATACCTCCGACCTCATACCTCCGACCTATGTTGTACGTTCACGTGCCTTTCTGCCACCGCAAGTGTACCTACTGTGCCTTTTTTTCACGAGTGGAAAGTGGACGTTGGACGGTGGAAAGTTATGTCGAAGCACTGCTTGCGGAGATGGAGCGGCGCAAGGGTGAGCAGGCGCACCCCATCCGGACGGTCTATTTCGGCGGCGGCACCCCGTCGATGCTGTCCGTCAGTCATTTGGAGCGTATCGTCGATGGATTGCGGCAGTGTTTCGATCTCTCGCAGGTCGAGGAGGTCACCCTCGAGGCCAATCCCGAGGACTTGACGCCCGACTACCTGTCGGCGCTGGTTTCGCTCGGCTTCTTCAACCGCCTCAGCATCGGCATACAGAGCCTCGACGACGACGTGCTGCGGTTGCTCAACCGGCGCCATAGCGCCCGCCAGGCCCTCGACGCCGTGGAGAACGCCCGCAAAGCAGGCTTCCGTAATATCAGCGTGGATTTTATCTATGGAATAGGTCATAAAGGCCCTATAAGCCCTATAAGTCTTATAAGTCCTATAGTTTCCTTGATCAACCACATCTCGGCCTATGCCCTCACTGTCGAGCCGGGGACGGCCCTGGCCCGTCAGGTGGAGCAGGGGAGGGTGGTGCTGCCCGACGAGGACGAGGTGGTGCGGCAGTACTACGCGTTGCATGATGTCTTGGAACAGAGCGGGTTCCGTCAGTACGAGGTGAGCAATTATGCCCGGCCGGGCTACGAGTCGCGCCACAACAGCCGCTACTGGGACCGCACCCCCTATCTCGGCCTCGGCCCCGGGGCCCACAGTTTCGATGGGCAGTGCAGGAAATGGAACAATCCCGACGGCACTGTGGGCGAGGAACTGCTCACCCCAGCCGATGCCTACAACGAACTGCTGATGACCGCATTGCGCACAGTGCGGGGATTGCCTTTGGCGGCGGTGCCCGAGGGGCAAAAAGAAAGGCTGCATCGCTTGATGCTGCCCTATATTGACTGTGGTTGGATTGAGCGTTCCGACCGTTTCTACCGCCCCACGCCCGAGGGGCTGCTCCATGCCGACGGCATGGCTGCAGCGCTATTCGTCGCCTGACTGCTCGTCGTCAGGGGCGTAAAGCTCCTGTTGCGGCGGTTCGGGGTTGATGTTGTCGCGGATGATGTAGCCCTTGTAGGTCTCTTTGATCTCTTGCAGGAAAGCGTGGGCTTCGAGGCGGGTGCGGAAGTCGCCCACCTTGACTTTGAAATTGGGCTCTTCGAATACGATGTAGGCCTGCACCGTGGGGTAGTCGAGCTGGAAACGGTCGCGCAGGTTGAAGGCGCTGGTTTTGGAGTTGGTGCCGGAGAAAGCAGCAATCTGCACGCGGAAACCGGGGATGGTCTTGGCACGGTTGTTGAGGTCGGTGTGGAGCTGCACCATGCGGGTGGCATCCACATCGCCGATGATGCTGGTGTGGCCCGACTGGCTCCAGCAGAGGCTGCTGCCGAGAAACAGCAGAAGGGGCAAGAGGTGTTTCATAAATCAGTAGTTGGCAGTGTCGGCCAGCACGCGGGTGGGACGCACGGTGAGCACAGGGATGGTGGACTCGTTGATCATCTGCTGGGCGTAGGTGCCGAGGAAGAGACTGGTGAGCGACGATTCCTGCTCGGTCATGATGGTGATAAGGTCGGCCTTCACACTGTTGGCGTATTCGAGGGTGCTGGTGGTGACGTTCTTCTCCACCTCGATGAATTTGGTGACGTAGGGAATTTCGGCTTTGTCGAGATAGCGTTCGACGAAGTTGACGTAGTTGTTGATGATGCGCCGCACATCGGATACCGATGAGGTGTAGAGTCCCAAGAGGTGGATGGTGGCTCCGAAGGTCTTGGCAAAGAGGGCTGCCTGACCTGCCTTCTGGCGAGTGTCGTCGCTGCTGTCGAGGGGCACGACGATCGTCTCTAACTGTTTGTTGAAGTTGAAGTCCTCACGAACGATAAGTACGGGTACGGGGCTTTGCTCGATGGTCTTGTAGCTGTTGCGCCCGAGCAGGCTTTTCTTCATGCCGCTCATGCCGTGGGTGCCCACGATGAGCAGGGCGGCGTCGTCCTCTTTGGCCTGTTTGGTCAGCTCGTCGGCGGGGTTGCCCTCGCGCAGCACATATTCCAGTTTGATGCCTTTCAGCAGATGCTCCACACCGGCATTGCGGCGTTCGATTTCGGCGCGGATGGGCTTCTCGTCCTCTTTTTTCTCTTTTACATACACCAGCCGGATATCGCTTTGCCAACGGTTGGCAATGTCAATGGCAAGGTCGACGGCATAGGCCGAACCCGATGAAAAATCAAAACCGACAACTACTCTGTTCATCCTGTTTTAGTTTTAATATTGCGGTGCAAAATTACAAAAAAAAATGATATGTAGCAAAAAATGTGGTCGGTGGATTGAATTTTATTAAAAATTAACATGCCTGCAGGCTGTAAGAGGGGGTGATGAGTGGCGCAAAAGAGAGGTGTTGAAAAAAATATTTTGTCATATTAAATAAAATGCGTACTTTTGCATTTGCTTTTTTTGAGTGGAAATATGTTTTGTAATCCTAAAACAACAACAAATATATGACTCATGACATTCTGATTGCAGTGATGATTTTGGGCGCATTGGGTGTCCTTTTCGCTGTAGTGCTCTACATTGTGGCTCAGAAGTTTAAGGTGGTCGAAGATCCGTTGATCGACGAGGTGGCCGAGGTGCTTCCCGGAGCCAACTGCGGCGGTTGCGGCAAGGCCGGCTGCCGGGCGTTTGCCGAGGCTTGTGTGAGCCAGGGAAACATGGAAGGTTTGCGTTGCGCACCGGGTGGCGACGCGGTGGCGGCCAAGGTGGCCGAGCTGTTGGGCTGCGCGGTGGTGCAGGGGGAACCCCAGGTGGCTGTGGTGCGTTGCAACCCCGCCAACTGTGGCGAGCAGCGCCGTTCGAACTACGACGGCCTGCGTTCGTGCGCTTTCCAGAATACGGTTTATACCGGCGAGAGCGGCTGTCCGTTCGGCTGCCTGGGCTGCGGCGACTGTGTGGCGGCCTGTCAGTTCGACGCCATCCACATGGATCCCAAGACGGGTGTGCCGGTGGTCGACGCCGAGAAATGCACGGCTTGCGGCGCTTGTGCCAAGGCTTGTCCGCGTCGCGTGATCGAGTTGCGCAACAAGGGCAAGAAGGACCGTCGCGTGTACGTCAGCTGCGTCAACAAGGAAAAAGGGGCTGTGGCCATGAAGAGCTGCGCCAACGCCTGTATCGGATGCGGCAAGTGCGCCAAGGTGTGCCCCATGGAGGCCATCACCATTGCCGACAACGTGTCGTACATCGACTACACGAAGTGTATCGCCTGCCGCAAGTGCGTCACCGAGTGCCCGACGAAGGCTATCCACGACGTGGGATTCCCGGCACCGGCCGTCAAGCCCGCTCCCAAGCCTGAGGCTCCCGCCGCCGAAAAGGAGGAGATCCCTGTGGCAGAGAAAGTAGCACAACCCGCTAACAATTAACAGCAAGAAGAGATGAAGACATTTCGTATGGGTGGTGTACACCCTGAAGAGAACAAAATATCGAATGATGCAGCCATCGAGGTGATGCCTGTGGGCAAACAGATGGTGGTGCTCATGAATCAACATCTGGGTGCGCCGGCGACACCGGTGGTGCAGAAAGGCGACAAGGTGAAGGTGGGTCAGCTGATTGGTGAGGCTCAGGCCTTCATGTGCGCCAATGTGCATTCGCCGGTCAGCGGCACGGTGCTCAAGGTCGACACCTGCAAGGACGCCTTTGGCCTCAGCAAACCTGCCGTCTACATCAATGTCGAGGGCGATGAATGGCTTGAGACCATCGACCGCACACCCGACATCAAGCGTGAATGCACGCTCGAGCCAAAAGAAATCGTGGCCAAACTGAAGGAGATGGGTATCGTCGGACTGGGCGGCGCCACCTTCCCGGCCCACATCAAATACAGCATCCCGGAGGGAAAGAAAGCCGAGTACCTCATCATTAACGCTGCCGAGTGCGAGCCCTACCTGACGAGCGACTACCGTGTCATGATGGAGCATGCCGAGGAGGTGTGCATTGGTATCAGCATCCTCCGCAAGGCGTTGGGTGTGCCGAATGCCTATATCGGCATCGAGAGCAACAAGCCCCTGGCCATTGCCCACATGCAGGAGGTGGCTCGTGGTTTCGAGGGGATCGTCGTCGAACCCCTGAAGGTGAAGTATCCCCAGGGAGCCGAGAAGCAGCTGATAAACGCCGTCACCGGCCGTCGCGTGCCCAGCGGCAAGCTGCCCATCGACGTGGGGTGTGTCGTGTCGAACCTCGGTACCACCTTCGCCGTTTATGAGGCTGTGCAGAAGAACAAGCCCCTCATCGAGAATATCCTCACCGTCACCGGCAAGGAGCTGCCGAGCCAGCATAACTACATCGTCCGCATCGGCACCACTTACAACGAGATTATCAAGCACTCCATCGGCGAGCTGCCTGCCACGACCGGCAAGGTGGTCAGCGGCGGCACGATGATGGGCAAGGCTGTGGTGAACCTCGACGCCCCGACGGTGAAGGGTAATGCCAGCGTGCTTGTGATTGGCGAGAAGGAAGCCCGTCGCGCCCCCGAGACCAATTGCATCCGCTGTGGCAAGTGCATGCATGCCTGCCCGATGGGATTGGAACCCTATCTGTTCTCGGCCCTGGTCAAAAACGGCCGCACCGAGGAGGCAAAGGAGCACAACATCCTTGACTGCATCGAGTGTGGATGTTGCTTCTTCAGCTGCCCTGCCAATAAACCGTTGACCGACGAGATACGTCTTGGCAAAAACCGTGTGCGCGCCATGATGGCCGCCAAGAAGTGATGTGGAACTGAATGTTGAACTTTGAACATTATATATAGTATGAATCTATTAAATATATCAGGCTCGCCCCATGTGCATAGCGACGAGTCGACAAAGAAAATCATGTGGCGCGTCAATCTGGCTCTGGTGCCAGCGCTGTTGTGTGCCATCGCCTACTTTGGCCTCAATGCCTTGCTGGTTAGCCTTGTCTCGGTGGTCAGCTGTGTGTTGTTCCAATGGTTGATTGAGAAGTTTATCCTGAAGCAGGAGACTACGATCTGGGACGGTTCGGCTATCGTCACCGGCCTGTTGCTGGCCTTCAACGTACCGGCTACAGCCCAGATGCTTTGGATTGTCGTTATCGGAGCCTTGGTCGCTATCGGCATTGGCAAGATGTCGTTCGGCGGTCTGGGCAAGAACCCCTTCAACCCTGCTCTGGTGGGCCGTGTCTTCCTGCTCATCTCCTTCCCGGTGCAGATGACCACATGGCCTCAGGTGGGCGGTCTGTTTCCCATGAGCCTTGATGTCACTACCGGTGCCACTCCGCTCGGAGTGCTCAAGGAAGAGGGTATGGCCGGTATGCCGCAGGTGTGGGAACTCTTTGTGGGTCATGTGGGTGGTTCGCTCGGTGAGGTGTCGGCCTTGGCTATCCTCATCGGTGCCATCTACCTGCTCTGCCGCAAGATAATCACCTGGCATATCCCCGTGGCTTTCATCGGCACGGCATTCGTGTTCAGCGGTATTCTGTGGCTCATCAACCCCGAGCAGTACCTCGACCCGCTGAGTTCGATCTTGGCTGGTGGTATCATGCTGGGCGCCTGCTTCATGGCGACCGATATGGTCACCTCGCCGATGGCCAAGAGCGGTCAGTTGATTTTTGGTTTCGGTTGCGGCTTGCTGACGATCATCATCCGCAATTGGGGTGCCTATCCCGAGGGTGTGAGCTTCGCCATTCTGATTATGAATAGCGTCACACCGTTGCTCAACCGTTGGTGCAAACCTCAGCGTTTTGCGAAATGACAATAGTCCTATAAGTCTTGTAAGTCTTATATGTCCTAAAAAGTAATATTATGGCAAAGAAAGCACAATCTACATTACCCAATATGCTGGTGTCGTTGACGGCTATCGCCCTGGTGGCGGCCGCAGCGCTGGCAGCCCTCAACGGAGTGACTAAACAACCTATTGCCGAGGCCCAACAGGCCAAGGTGGAGCGCGCCATCAGTGCGGTTTTGCCCGCATTCGACAAACTGGAAGATCGCGACGTCGATGGTGCGTTGTGTCATTTGGGATACGATGCCGAAGGCAACTTTGTGGGTGCCGCTGTCGAAGCGGGCAACGACAAGGGCTTCGGCGGTCATCTGCAACTCATGGTGGGCTTCGACAAGGAAGGTCATGTGAGTGGATACCAAATTCTTGAGACCCACGAAACCCCAGGATTGGGTGCCAAAGCTGACCAATGGTTCCAGAAAGGAGCCAAAGGAGATGTTATTGGTAGTACGCCGGCTCAGACTCCGCTTGGCGTTAAGAAAGACGGTGGCAGTGTGGATGCCATCAGTGGCAGCACCATCACCTCGCGCGCCTTCCTCGCCGTGGTCAACGATGCTGCTAAAATCTTCTCTAATATCACCCTCTAAAACATTGCTATTATGAAGACAAAAGATATAATCAAGAACGGTCTCATTAAGGAGAACCCCACATGGGTTCTTGTCCTCGGCATGTGCCCCACGCTGGCCACCACCACCTCGGCCATCAACGGTCTCTCGATGGGTTTGGCCACCACTTTTGTGCTGATGATGTCCAACATGGTCATCTCCCTTCTCAAGAGTGTTATCCCCGACAAGGTGCGCATCCCGGCGTTCATCGTCATCATCGCCACCTTCGTCACCATGGTGGAGATGGTTATGAAAGCCTACCTGCCGGCGCTGTACGACAGTCTGGGCCTCTTCATCGCCCTGATTGTGGTAAACTGCATCGTGCTGGGTCGCGCTGAGGCCTTTGCCTCGAAAAACAACGTGGGCCAGTCGTTCCTCGATGGTCTCTTCATGGGATTAGGTTTCACATGGGCTCTCACCCTGCTGGGTATGGTTCGCGAATTGCTCGGAACTGGTTGCTTCTTTGGCCACTCGCTTATTGGCGGTGCCGACGGCATGTTGATGATGATATTGCCTCCGGGCGGCTTCCTTGCCCTTGGTCTTTTGATGGCCTTAATCAACCATATTCGCCGCCGTAGTGTTAAAAAATCATAAAAATAATACGCTCTTGACCCAAAATGACGCGGTAAAACGTCTATAGGGCAGAAATAAAACAAATATGAAAAAGATACTGTTTTGCTTGTTGTTTATGGCTGGGATAGCAGAAGTTTTCGCCCAGAATTGTGAAGAAATTGTTTTGCCATTCTTTGGGAACGACACTTCTCGTATGGAATCCTATCCAAGGATGAAACTTGATTACCGTTGTCATTTCTCAAAAGAGGCGTTTTATGAGTCGGACACTATCCCGGCGGGTGCATATCTCCATCAGATCAGTGAGGTGGTAGACGTTTTTACAGGGCAACACCTTCCGGCAGATTATGTTGTTGATTTAGAACATTTGAGTTACTATCGCTATTCGTTCCACTCGATGCAAGTACAGTTTAATGAAACGAATAAGGTTCTCTGTTTTCAAACCCCTTCGTCGGCGAAGCCTTATTTGATAGTCCGTTCAATTCAAGAGATTGGTGAACGAGCGGAAACAGCCTTGCGCAGACAGTATGGCTGGTAGGTATAGAAATGAATAGAAAAAATATCTGTCCGATATGAAAAAGGTTTTCTTTATAGCACTGGCGGCTTTTTTGGTGTTGATACCAGGAAGGGTTCGTGCCCAAGCACAAGAGCATGTTGTCCGAATGGACGCCTCTACCAATGGTACGATTTATGACTTGGATGGAGGTTCCATCGAGATACATGATGATGACTCGCAGGGGGCGGGAGCCCCAACGGCGGGAGGCTATCAACACGGTGTGGACTATACATTGACCATCAAGAGTGGGTGCCCTGCCCCTTCGAGAGTGGCGTTTCGTGTTCTGGCGATGGATGTCGATTGTCTTGATACAATATATGTATATGATGGCCCCTCGACAGCAGGAACGCTTATAGCTAAATTTAATAATTCGACGGGAAATGTTCATGTGGGCGATGTGATTTATGAGACGCCGTCGAATAACACTGGGCATATCACCATTAGGTTCAAGACAGATCCATTGACAGACACTGCCCGTACACGTTTGGCTTGTCATCAAGGCGGTACCCATTCTGGCTTCTCATTGTCGATCGATTGTTCGGTACCATGCGAGACTGTCGTTCCTGTGATTGATAATAAGTTTTACCGTACTCGCGGAGGCGAGGTATATGATTCGGGGTACGTTAGATTGGTTACTATTTACGATACCATCTACAATGTTGAAGATGATCCGACATCTGGAATATTGGGAATTGACACAAACCAATTCTATGGTGCCCATCTGTGTATCGGTGACGGGGTGATTTTCAACGGGCATGGAGACTACACTTACAATTATGGCTATTATACTCCGAGCGATGCAACGTCTTATTTCCGTTGGGATATGGCTAATGGTGGTGATACTATTGCTGGTATTGGAATGACATCGATTGAGTACAACGATTATCAGCGTACAGGGTGTTATGATATCCGTCTTGATATAACTGATGCCTATGGATGTTCGAATACAGTACTCACTTCAGTCAAAGTTCGCACAGCTCTTAATCCAATTAAGACCATTTTCTCGCTTGGTGATCTCTGTAATAATGATTCCTTGATGGTGAACATGGGCTACGGTGATGGTGCCACCCTATCGCTTCGCAAAATTGAGTCGGAAGAGGCTATCAGCAAGACCTTTGATGTGCGTACATTTGTACCGGATGGATGTAACTGTGCCACTCCTTCATATTTTGAAGCACCGGTGGAATTTACGGAGTTCCCAAACAGCCGTACTGTGATGTCAGCCAAGGACATTTGTTCTATATGCATTAATATGGAGCATTCTTTCCTGGGTGATATATATATCACTATTGTATGTCCGACGGGACAAGAATCGTTGTTGAAGTTTGGAACGCCCAGCCAGTGCAACCCTACGCCACCGTTGGAGGTGTCTCATGATGGTGATTGTGGAGTGACGGGTGGTGGTATATATTTGGGTTATCCGCTTGATTCGTCTCCTTGGGATAACGACCCCAAATGCGACTCTGCGCAGAATCCATATGGAATCGGATTGGACTATTGCTTTAGCCGTGATACCCATTACACTCTCGTAACAGGAGATAATGCAGCTGGCGTATGGACCAGCAGCAATGTGGTTCCGCCGGGAGATTTCTATATTGGAAAAAATGCATATACGTTTGCCGCTCAGGCAGAACCATTCCCCCCCGTTCCAACCGGATTTATTCATGCAGGCGATGTCCCGCCAAATGCCAGTGGATATTCTGGCTTCAAAATGCCGAGTAATCATGAGGAGAAGACAGATTATTACCTGCCATACTCTACATTCTCCGAGTTGGTTGGCTGTCCTCTGAATGGTACATGGAAAATCCGTGTGTATGACACATACGGTATTGATAACGGCTGGATTTTCAACTGGAGTCTCGACATCTGCAATGTCATGCCTGACGACTGCAAATATCAGGTCGGTATCGACAGCGTGGTGTGGGTGCCCGATCCTTCGCCGCAGTATCACGACTATGACCTTGGTCATTATCGTGGACTGGAGATTAACGCCGCCAGCCCCACCATAAGCTATGTCTCTTCGCCCGACACGGCAGGTGACTTCCGGGTGCTTGTCAAGGTGTACGACGAGTTTGGCTGCGAGTGGGATACCGCTACCTATATCTCGACCTATTGGACTCCTATTCCCAACCTCGGACTCGACACTTCGCTCTGCGGTGTCGACCGGATGCTGCTTGACGCCAGCGACCGTCACACTGCCACCGAGCCGAACTTCACTTATGTGTGGTCGCCCTTCGGTCAGAACACCGACACCATCACCACCGCCGAGGGTGCCACGGGCGAGATCGACTATGTGGTACGAGCCATGAACCGTCCTGTTCAGGGCCTTACCTGCGAAGCGCGCGACACGATCCGGATCGATGTCCGTCGTCAGCCGCTTCCCAACTTTGTGCCTGTACCTTTCACCTTCGAAGGCTGCGCGCCGTTCACCCTCACTTTCGACAACCGAAGTGTTGATGCAGTGGAGCACTATTGGGTCTTCGGCGACGGTATTACGTCGACTTTGGCCAGCCCGACCCATACGTACGATGCAGGTCTGTATGACCTCAAGTACTATGCCACCTCGGCCGACGGATGTATCGACTCCATCATCAGCCCCAAGGCCATAGCCGTCTACGATGCCCCCCATGCCGGTTTCTCGTGGACACCGACCTATCCCTCGGTGCTCAATCCCGTGGCCACTTTCACCAATTTGACTGAGCCCAAGACGCCGTGGACCAAGTATTTCTGGGAGGTGCAGTACAATCTTGACTATCCGCTGTCGGTGGAAACGCTGACCGAGGAGACCCCGACCTTCGACTTCTCGCAGTACACCGACGGTGACCCCTCGGGCAACTATGCGGTGCGCCTGATCGCTCGTACAGACAACCTTGCCCCTTCGGGAAATATTATCTACTGCCGTGACACCACCGAAAACACAATCCTTGTGGTCAATGACTTCTTGCAGTTCCCCAATGTCGTCAGTCCGAATGGAGACGGTGTCAACGACCGCTTCGTAATCGGTAACCTGGTGCAGGGAATGGGCTATCCCATCAACCAGCTTGACATCTACAATAAATGGGGCACCCGCGTCTATCACAAAGAGAATATTTCTCGCGACGAGGACTTCTGGGATCCCCAGGATATGCCCGCCGGCACCTACTTCTACCGTTTCTCGGCCAAGGGCTACAACGGCAATGTCGAGCATAACGGCGCAATCGAAGTGGTGAAATAACCTGTGCAAGTGCGTTTGAACCAACGAGGGCTGGCAGCGGAAAGCTGCCAGCCCTCGTCTTTGTATCCACCCCAGGCCCCAGACAGGCATCATCCATGCATCCCCTTTGGATCATCCCTGCATCCCCTCTGCATAAAATCATCTTTTGTGTATCGGCAGTGCCTGTTTAATTTATTTTTGCCATGTCGGAAAAAAGTTGTATTTTTGCATTTTGTTTCGATGATAGACCAGGAGACCATACAGCGTATAATGGACGCCGCCCGGATTGAGGAGGTGATAGGCGATTTCGTGTCTCTCAAGAAGCGGGGGGCCAACCACATTGGTTGTTGCCCGTTCCACAATGAGAAGACGCCGTCGTTCTATGTGTCGCCGTCGAAGGGTATCTTCAAGTGCTTCGGCTGCGGCGAGGCGGGCGATGTGGTGGCCTTCCTGAAGAAGCACGAGCATTACACCTACCCCGAGGCGCTGCAGTATCTGGCGCGGAAGTACAACATCGAGATCCACGAGGAGGAGATGACCCCCGAGCAGCAGCAGCGGCAGAACGAGCGCGACGCTCTGTTCCACGTCAGCGAGTTCGCCCAAAAGTTTTTTGCCGACCTGCTTTTCAACGACGAGATGGGGCGCGCCGTAGGCCTCAGCTACTTCCACCAGCGGGGCATGAGTGACGAGATCATCAAGCGCTTCGGCCTTGGCTATTGCCTCGACGAGTGGTCCAACTTCACCGATCATGCGCTTAAGAACGGCTACAGCGAGACGGTTCTGGAGAAGACGGGACTCACCATCGTCAAGGAGGAGAGCGGCAAGCGCTACGACCGTTTCCGTGGGCGTGTGATGTTCCCGATCTACAGCATCTCGGGCCGCGTGCTGGGTTTCAGCGGTCGCGTGCTCAGCTCGGAGAAGCAGGCGGCCAAGTATGTCAATTCGCCCGATTCGGACATCTATAACAAGAGCCGTATACTTTACGGCCTCTACCAGGCCCGTGCGGCCATCGCCAAGGCGGGCAAGTGCTACCTGGTCGAGGGCAATGTCGATGTTGTGTCAATGCACCAGTCGGGGGTGGAGAACACCGTTGCGTCGTGCGGCACCAGCCTCACGACCGAGCAGATACGCCTGATCAAGCGCTACACGAACAATGTGACGGTGCTCTATGACGGCGATTCGGCCGGCATCAAGGCGGCCCTCCGCGCGGTCGACCTCCTTTTCACCGAGGGAATGCATGTGCGTCTGGTGCTGTTCCCCGATGGCGAGGATCCCGACAGCTATGCTCAGAAGTACGGCTCGACGGCCTTGCAGGACTATCTGGCGCAGCATGAGGACAACTTCATCATGTTCAAGACCCGCGTGCTGCTCGACGGGGTGAAGGACGACCCCATCCGGCGTGCCGAACTGATCAGCGATACGGCCCATTCCATTGCGTTGGTGAGCGATATGCTCGAGCGGGCCGAGTACATCCGTCAATGCGCATTCCTGCTGCATGTCAGCGAGGATGTGCTGGGCAGCGCGGTGGCCAAGGCGGCAGCCACGGCCCGTCAGAAGGCCTACGAAGAGGCCCAGCGGGCACAGTCCGGAGAGCGACAGGCGGCTCCCGAAGAGGGGGCGCCGGCACCGGCAGAGACGCCGGCCGCTGCGCCGGAAAGCCATCCGACTATGGCTGGGAATACCCCCAATACGGGGAAAAATGCGTTGCCGGAGGCTGAGCGCCATCTTGTGAAGCTGTTGCTCGACTACGGCAACCACAAGGTGCTGCAGGAGGCTGTCGACAGCGAAGGGCACCGGCAGGTGTCGGAAAACACGGTGGCGGAGATCATCGTCTCCGAGCTGCAGCGTGACAACCTCACGATGGTCCACCCCCTGTGCCAACGGGTCTATGAACAATGTGCCCTCATGCTGGACATGACTCACCAGGTCGATACCTCGCGCTTCCTCAATTCGAGCGACGAGCAATTGCGTGTCTTCGCCGTCACGCTGATGATGGACACCTATTCCCTCAGCGACACGTGGCGCTCGAAGGGTGTTTTCATTCCCAAGATCGAGGACAATCTGCTGCAGGACCTCACCGAGAGCATCTATGCTTTCAAGAGTGGCCGCCTGGCCCAGATGACGGCCGAGCTGCGCGAACAGTTGCGTACGGCCACGGCTGACGAACAGAACGAGCTCTTGTTCCAAATACAGCAATACAACACCGTCATGCGGCAACTACAGCAGGCGCGCAACATAGTGATTGCGCCGCGTTGCGACAGCTATTAGAACAGAAGAACCTATGGATACTAAGAATATCAAGCTCCGATACGATATTATAGGCAATGACCCGCGCCTCGAGATGGCTCTGTACAAAGCCATCCAGGTGGCGCCTACCGATCTTTCGATCCTTATCACCGGCGAGAGCGGAGTGGGCAAAGATGTCTTCTCGCGCATCATCCACGAAAACAGCCAGCGCAAGCATGCCAAGCAAGGGCGAGGCCTTATCTCGGTCAACTGCGGTGCCATTCCGGAGGGGACCATCGAAAGCGAACTCTTCGGCCATGTGAAGGGCGCCTTCACCGGTGCCGACCGCAGTCGCAAGGGCTACTTCGAAGAGGCCGACGGCGGCACCATCTTCCTCGACGAGGTGGGCGAGCTGCCTCTGGCCATGCAGGTGAAGCTGCTGCGTGTGCTCGAGAACGGCGAGATCATACCGGTGGGTAGTTCGTCGGCCCAGAAGATCGATGTGCGTGTGGTGGCTGCCACCAATGTCGACATCGTCGAGGCTGTCCGTCAAGGACGTTTCCGCCAGGATCTATACTATCGACTCAATCAGTTCAGCATCTACCTGCCTCCTTTGCGCGAGCGCAAGGATGATATACCCCTGCTCTTCCGTAAGTTCTCGTCCGATGTGGCCGAGAAGTACCACATGCCCCCCATAGTCCTGACCGACGAGGCCAAGCGGATGATGATGGACTACCCGTGGCACGGCAATGTGCGCGAGTTGAAGAACATCACCGAGCAGATTGCCGTGGTCGAGACCGAACGCACCATAACGCCTGCCATCCTGCAGAACTACCTCACCTTCGTTCCGTCGGGCGAACGTATGCCCGCCGTCGTCGGCGACCAAGGGGCACCGGGCAATCAGATCACCGATCGCGAATTGCTCCTGAAAGCGCTCTCGATGGGCCAGATGATCAACGAGATGCGCAAGGAGATCAGTGATTTGCGCCAGGCTGTTGCCCAATTGGCCCAGGGCGTTCACATGCAGGTGGACCAACAGCCGTCGCCCTACCTGCCCGCACAACCATTGCGCGAGCCTGCTGAAGAGGAGGAGTTCCTCACGCCAGAAGTGATCGAGGAAGGCTCGATCGCCCTCGACCAACGTGAGAAGCAGGCTATTCAGGCCGCTCTGTCCCAGCATGGCGGCAACCGCAAGTTGGCTGCCGCCGACCTGCATATTTCAGAAAGAACACTCTACCGCAAACTTAAGGAATACGACATCGTATGAACACCAACGACATCCGCATTAATCTGCCAGCGTCGAAGAGCATGAGCAACCGCTGGTTGATGATCAACCACCTGATGGGGAGCCATTTCCGCATAGGGAAACTCTCGACATCGAACGACACTAAGTTGCTCCGTCAATTGTTGTCGCAACTGGAGAGCCATTCGTCGAATGTTTTCTATTGCGACAATGCAGGCTCGGTGGCGCGTTTCATGATGCCGCTGTTGGCATTCTCGTCCGGCCATTATGTTCTTACCGGCGACGAGCGTCTGTGTCAACGGCCCATGGCCCCCCTGATCGAGGCTCTTCGCCAGTTGGGTATACGTATCGAATGCACCGAACAGGAGGGGTTCCTGCCGGTCCAAATACAGGGCGGCGTGCCGAACAAGCGCACCGTCAGCGTCGACCCGATGCTCAGCAGTCAGTTTGTCAGTGCCCTGCTGTTGGTGGCCCCCAAGATGCCTGACGGCATCTCGCTCACCATGACGCAGCGCCCCACGTCGCGTCCCTATATCGAGATGACGTGCGACGCTCTGCGCCAGGCCGGTGTCGAGGTCCGACGCTCCTCCAACGGGCGTACTTATTATGTCCAACGCTACGAGGGCCGCCCCAAACCGGCAACCATCACCATCGAGCGCGATTGGTCGTCGGCATCCTACTTCTACACCATGGCACTCCTCAAGCCCGAATTGCGTATTCGTCTGCTGGGGCTGCAGTTGGATTCTTGCCAGGGTGACAGTGCCACCGACCGTTTCTTCCGCCAGCTGGGTGTGATGAGCACTGAAGTCCGTTCGCCTTATCGTGCCACGGGGCGCAGCGTGACCATCCAGGGGGGAGGCGAGCGGGTCAAGACCGCCCAGTTCAACTGTCTCGACTGCCCTGACCTGGTGCCGACTTTTGCTGTAGCCGCCGCCGCCGCCGGTGTGCGCACCATTCTGAAGGGCGTCAGCAATATCGCCCTGAAGGAGAGCGACCGTCGTGAGGCTATCACCACCGAGCTGCACCGCATGGGGGTCACCGTCAATGCCACCGACGAGGAACTGCATATCCTGCCTTCGACGCTCAATCCCAAGGAGATGGTGCGCACCTATGGCGATCATCGTATTGCCATGGCTTTTGCTCCCTTGCGCCTGCTTTTCCCCGACCTCCAGATCGAGAACCCCGATGTGGTGGGCAAGTCTTTCCCTGAGTTCTGGGACGAATTTGACAAGGTGCTGAACGTGAAGTGATGGTTGGCTCCAAGGCAGAACCGGCAAATGGTGTGCGGCCGCTCAGATTGATTGTTGTGGCTGGCCCTACCGCTGTCGGTAAGACGGCCTTTGCGGTCCGGCTGGCACAACAGTACCACACGGAAATCATCTCATGCGACTCCCGCCAGTTCTACAGCGAGATGCGTATCGGGGTGGCCCGCCCCACTGATGACGAACTTGCCGCCGCCCCCCACCATTTCATAGCCTGCCGGTCGGTCACCGAACCATATAATATATATGACTATCGCCGCGATGCTGTCGCGATGCTGCACACTCTTTTCGGGCGCCACGACACCGTCGTTGCAGTCGGAGGCAGCGGCCTGTATATTGACGCCCTGCTGCATCCCGTATCGCCCATGCCTGATCCAGCTCCCGAACTACGAGCCCGTTTGCAGCAGATGCCACTTGACGAAAAGCAGAAACTCCTTGCGCAACTTGATCCTGACTACTATCTTCGCGTCGACCGCCAAAACCCTGCCCGCCTGCAACGCGCCCTCGAAGTGTGTCTGACCACCGGACGTCCCTACAGCCGTGTCGTGGCAGAGCACAGGGAAGAACAGTCGGAACAGGGTGATCCGTGGGGTGTCGAAGTGCGGGTGATGGAAATGGATCGTGTCGATCTTCGAGACCGGATCGACCGTCGCGTGGATCGGATGATGGCTGATGGTCTCCTCGACGAGGTCCGTTCCCTCCTTCCTTATCGTCATCTCAGCACCCTCAACACGGTGGGCTACAGAGAACTGTTCCCTGTCATTGACGGCTCTCGCACGCTCGCCGATGCCGTCGCCGACATCAAACTCAACACATGGCACTATGCCCGCAAGCAGATGACATGGATGCGAAAATACAAGTAGATGATGAAACTTTTTTGTCTATTTACAAAAAATGTGTAAATTTGCACCGTCAATGTAGAAGGGATATTTAATTCTTAAAAACATATAACTATGACAAAATCAGAACAATTCATGGAAATGGAAGCCCGTTATGGCGCTCATAACTATCATCCGCTTCCCGTGGTGCTTGCCAAAGGCGAGGGTGCTTTCGTGTGGGACTGCGAGGGTAAGAAGTACTATGACTTCCTATCTGCTTACAGTGCTGTGAATCAGGGTCATTGTCACCCTAAGATTGTCAAGGCCATGTGCGACCAGGCCCACGAACTGACTCTTAGCAGCCGTGCTTTCTATAACAACTGCTTGGGCGAGTGGGAGAAGTATGTTACCGAGTATTTCGGCTATGACAAGGTGCTTCCCATGAACACCGGTGCCGAGGCTGACGAGACGGCCCTGAAGCTGGCCCGTCGCTGGGGTGTGGTGAAGAAAGGTATCCCGAACGATGAGGTGATGATTGTCTGCTGCGAGGGCAACTTCCACGGTCGCACCATCACCATCATCACCATGAGCAACGATCCCGAGAGCTATGCCAACTATGGCCCCATGACGCCCGGTTTCCTGCGCATCCCCTACAATGATCCCGATGCACTCGAGAAATGTCTGGCTGAGCACGGCAAGAAGGTGGCTGGTTTCCTCGTCGAACCCATCCAGGGCGAGGCCGGTGTCTATGTTCCGGACGAAGGCTACCTCAAGAAATGCTACGATATCTGCAAGAAGTATAACGTCCTCTTCATGGCCGACGAGGTGCAGTGCGGCATCGCCCGTACCGGCAAGATGCTGGCCTGCGACCACGAGGGTGTGCGCCCCGACCTGCTGATCCTCGGCAAGGCCCTCGGTGGCGGCGTGATGCCCGTCAGTGCTGTGTTGGCCGACGACGACATCATGCTCAACATCAAACCCGGCGAGCACGGCTCCACTTTCGGTGGCAACCCCATCGCCGCCAAGGTCTCTATCGCCGCCCTGCAGGTCATCAAGGACGAGCATCTGATGGAGAACGCCGAGCGTCTGGGCAAGATCTTCCGCGAGGAAATGTCGAGCTTCAAGAGCCCGATGATCGAGAAGGTGCGCGGCAAGGGCCTGTTGAATGCCATCATCATCAAGCCCCACAACGGCAAGGAGGCATGGGACGTGTGCCTGAAGATGCGCGACCTGGGCGTGCTGGCCAA
>CAMNIH010000016.1 GCA_946540365.1 uncultured Bacteroidales bacterium | reverse complement strand
AGCTACGCCTCGGTCGACCGCCACGCCTCGATGGAGCTCATCCTGGCCTGCGTCAAGCAGCGCATGATCAAGAGCGCCGAGGAGATCGACGAAATCGAACGCGCCATCGCCACGGCCTACAACATGCACGTCGGCGCCATGCGCATGGCCATGCCGGGCCGCTACGAGTACGAGCTGGCCGGATTCATGGAAGGCGAGGCCTGGAAGGGCAACGGCCCCGTGAGCTTCCCCGTGATCATGACCGTCCACGGCGAGACGCTCCACAACCACGGCCACAACAACCGCCTCGAGGTGGGCCGCATGCTGGTGATGGACGCCGGCTGCGAGACGCCGATGAACTACTGCTCCGACATCACCCGCTCGGTGCCCGTGGGAGGCCGCTTCGACGAGCGCCAGAAGACCATCTACGAGATCGTCCTCAGCGCCCAGCTGGAGGCCGCCGCCGTCACCCGCCCGGGCATCACCTACAAGGAAGTACACCAGGCCGCCAGCCGCAAGCTGGCCGAGGGCTACAAGGGCATCGGCATCCTCCGGGGGGCGGTCGACGACATCGTCGAGGCCGGCGCCCACAGCCTCCTCATGCCCCACGGCCTGGGCCACATGATGGGCCTCGACGTACACGACATGGAGAACTACGGCCAGATCAACGTGGGCTACGACGACGAGACCCGCCCGAGCGAGCAGTTCGGCCTGGGCAGCCTGCGCTGCGGCCGCCGCCTGCAACCGGGCTTCGTCATCACCGACGAGCCGGGCTGCTACTTCATCCCCGCCCTGATCGACAAGTGGCAGGCCGAAGGCACCTGCAAGGACTTCATCAACTTCGACGAGCTCAACAAATGGCGCGACTTCGGCGGCATCCGCATCGAGGACGACGTGCTGGTCACCGACACCGGCGCCCGCATCCTCGGCAAGCCCATCCCCAAGACCGTCAAGGAGATCGAAGAGGTGATGAACAGCTGATCGAGTAGTTAAGTAGACAGTAGGTAAGTAGTTAAGTAGGTAAGGCAATACCGATCGTATGACATCGCGTTTCGAGGACGTTATCGCATGGCAGAAGGCACGTGTATTCATCAACCACGTGTATCGGGTGGCACGCCACTTCCCCGACGTGGAACGATACGGGCTGACCTCCCAGTTCCAACGCGCCGCCGTGTCGATTGCAGCCAACATCGCCGAGGGCTACAAACGCCTGGGGAAAGACGACAAACTGCGATTCTACAACTACTCACAAGGCAGCCTGGAAGAGTGCCGCTGCTTTGTATACCTGTCCGTCGACTTCAACTACATCACCTCCGACGAGGCGGAGCAGATGCTCGTGGAGATAGAAGAGACCAGTAAAGTTTTGAATAGTTATATTAACGCAATTAAAACCAGACAGCAGTGGGACGATTAGGTGGCAAGGGCAGCATTTGCCTTAACTACTTATCTACTTGACTACTGTCTACCTAATCGCTAAAACAAATGACCGACGTAGAGATAGTGCTTGCCAACACGGGCGAGCGGATGAGGGTGCCGCAGGGCACTCAGGTGGCCGAACTGGCCGAACATTACACCAAAGAGAAGGCCGCCGCCGGCGAACCCTTGCGCTGGCCCATCCTCGGCGCACTGGTGAACAACACGGTGAAGCCGATGCAGTACCACATCTACAACCCCAAGGTGGTGCGTCTGATCGACATCACCGACCGGCAGGGCTTCCGCATGTATCGCAATTCGCTGTGCTTCATGCTCTATGCTGCCGTGCGCGACTGCTATCCCAAGGCCTCGCTCAGCATCGACCACTCGTTGCAGAACGGCTTCTACTGCCGCATCGAATCCAACGAGGAGGGCTACGAGCTGCCCGACCACATGGAGGTGTGTACCGCCGTGCGCGACCGCATGATCGAGATGCAGGAGCAGGACCTGCCCTTCGTCAACAAGACGATGCTGCTCAAGGATGCCATCGAGCTGGTGCGCGACCAGCAGGTGCCCAAGACGCTCTACGTGCTCGAGCACCTGCGCCAGCTGTACATCGAGATGAACTTCCTCGACGACAAGGTACACAAGATCAACGGCAAGCTGGCCCCCTCGACGGGCTGCATCACCACCTGGGACCTGCGCCTCTACGAGGACGGCTTCCTGCTGATGTGTGCCGACCCCGAGCATCCCGACAAGCTCTCCATCTTCCAGGACACGCCCAAGCTGTTCGCCATCTTCCGCGAGCACCACGAGTGGGTGGAGCTGCTGCAGACCCCCACGGTGGGCGACTACAACCGCATCGTCCACGACCACGGCGGCCAGCAGCTCATCCTGCTGGCCGAGGCGCTGCATGAGAAGAAGTATGCCGAGATCGCCGACCAAGTGCGCCAGAGCGGCGCCCGCATGGTGCTGCTGGCCGGCCCGTCGAGCAGCGGCAAGACCACCTCGTGCCGCCGCCTGAGCGTGCAGCTCAACGTGCTGGGCTACGACGTGAAGCAGATCTCGCTCGACGACTACTTCCTCGGGCGCGAGCGCACGCCCAAGCTGCCCAACGGCGAGTACGACTTCGAGTGTGTCGAAGCCCTCGACATACCGCTGCTCAACGAGCAGCTCAACGCCCTCTTCCGTGGCGAGGAGGTGAAGATACCGACCTACGACTTCATCAAGGGCGAGCCCTACTTCAGCGGCAAGACCCTCCAGATGGGGCCCCGCAGCATCCTGGTGGTCGAAGGCATCCACGGCCTCAACCCCAAGCTGACGGCCCAGATCGACGAGGCGCTGAAGTTCAAGGTCTACGTCTCGGCCCTCACCCAGCTGGCCATCGACGACCAGAACATCATCCACGGCACCGACAACCGGCTGGTGCGCCGCATCGTGCGCGACAACAACTTCCGCGGCTGGAACGCCTACGAGACCCTGCGCCGCTGGCCCGAGGTGGTGCGCGGCGAGCGCAAACACATCTTCCCCTACCAGGAGAACGCCAACGTGATGTTCAACAGCGCCCTGCTCTACGAACTGGGTGTGCTCAAGCGCTACGCCGAGCCCCTGCTGAAGCAGGTGCCCGAAGACTGCGAGGAGTACGCCTCGGCCCAGCAGCTGCTGGTCTTCTCCGAGCTGCTGCTGCCCATCGACGACAAGTACATCCCCCACAACTCGATCATGCGCGAGTTCTTGGGAGGCAGCGCCTTCGAGTACTAAGGAATTACAGGATTGGATCCGTCAAGGATGATGGGGGCCCGCCGGTAGACGGGCTCCCTTTCTTTCAGCTGCTCCTCGATGGCGGCGCGCATGCGGGGTTCGGGGAGGCCGTGGAGCAGCGGACGCCGGTGGCGGCTGCGCAGGGCCCGCTCGACGAGGGCATCGACGCTCATCTCGAGGTAGATGGCGGTGCCGTGGGCCAGGATGAAGTCCATGTTGCCGCTGTGGCAGGGGGTGCCGCCGCCGGTGGCGATGACCGTGTTGTCGAGCGCGGCGGTGGAATGGAGCATCTGGGTCTCGAGGGTGCGGAAGGCCGCCTCGCCGAAGCGTTCGAAGAACATGGGTACGGTGTAGTGGTAGCGGGCCTCGAAGGCCTGGTCGAGGTCGAGGTAGTCCATCCCCTTGGCGGCCGCCAGGGTGCGCCCGAAGGTGGTCTTGCCACAGTACATGTATCCCACTAAGTAGTAGTTCATTGCATCAGTTCTTTGGCGGTCTGGAGCGCCGCCGGGGTGGGCGGGTCGGAGCTGAGCATGACGGCCACCTCGGTGACGCGCTCGGCGGGGGCGAGCGCACGGATGCGGCTGACGGTGCGGTCGGCCGTCTGTTCCTTGTAGACCTTCAGGTGCTGGCCGGCGCGGGCGGCGATCTGGGGCAGGTGGGTGATGGCCACGACCTGCATCCGCCCGGCCATGCGGCACATGATACGGCCCACGGCGCCCGCGATGTCGCCGCTGACGCCGGTGTCGATCTCGTCGAAGATGATCGTGGGGAGGAGCGTATGGCTGGTGAGCATGCTCTTGATGGCCAGCATCAGACGCGAGAGCTCGCCGCCGGAGGCCACCTTGGAGAGGTCGCGCAGGGCGGCGCCGCGGTTGGCGTTGAAGAGGAACTGCACCGCGTCGTGGCCCGTGGGGCCATAGGTGGCGGTGGGGGCGAGGTCGACGGCGAAGCGTGCCTCGGGCATGCCCAGGTCGCGGAGCGTGGGGAGGATGCCCTCGGCGAGGGCCTTGCCCGCCGCGGCACGGGCACGGCTGAGGGCGTCGGCCGCCGTCTGCACGGCGGCGAAGGCGCGGTCGACCTCCTCCATGAGGGCCTGGATGCGGCCGTCGAGCGAGGCGATGGACTGCAGGCGCCGGTCGAGGTCGTCGCGGATGGCGATGAGGGCCTCCACGCTGTCGACTCCGTGCTTCTTCTGCAGCCGGTAGAGGAGGGCCAGGCGGTCGTCGACCTGCTGCTGGCGCTCGGGGCTGAAGGAGACGCCGTCGGCGGTGTGCTGCAGCTCGCGGTCGATGTCGTCGAGTTCGATGAGGGCCGAGTCGAGGCGCTGCAGGAGGGCCTCGGCGTCGGGGTGATAGGAGGCGATATGCGCGAGGGCCGACTTGGCGGCCCGCAGGCGGGGCAGGACGGCCTGCTCGCTGTCGTCGTCGAGCAGGGCGGCGGCAGTGGAGAGCCCTTCGCGCACCGCCTCGGCATGGGCCAACAGGTGCGACTCCTGCTCGAGGGCCTCCTGCTCGTCGGCCTCGAGGGCGGCGGCGGCCAGCTCGTCGTACTGGAACTGGAGGTAGTCCTGGTCGCGCCGGTTCTGGGCCTCGGTGGCGGTGAGCTCCTCGAGCTGGCGCTTGAGGTCCTGGTAGGTGCGGTAGGCGGCGGCGTAGGCCTGCGAGGCCTCGCGGGCCCCGAGGGTGTCGAGCAGGGCGAAGCGGAAAAGGCTGTCGGCCAGGGTGAGGGTCTGATGTTGCGAGTGGATGTCGATGATGCGCGGGCTGAGCGCCTTGAGGAAGGGCAGCTGCACGGGGGTGTCGTTGACGAAGGCGCGGCTCTTGCCCGACGGCAGTATCTCGCGCCGCAGGATGAGGCGGTCGTCGTAGTCGACATCGGCTTGGGCGAAGAGGGCTTCCAGACCCAGGCCGGCGATGTCGAACTGGGCCTCGACGACACACTTGCGGTCGGCTTCGGCCAGCACGCCGCTGTCGGCCCGCTGGCCGAGGAGCAGCCCCAGGGCGCCGAGGAGGATGCTCTTGCCGGCACCCGTCTCGCCGGTGATGGCCACGAAGCCCGGGCCGAAGGCGATATCGCTTTCGCGAATCAAGGCATAGTTCTCGATATGTAGGTTGACAAGCATGTCTCTATTGCAGCATTGGCATTATTCGTTCGAGCGAGGAGATGAAGAGATCCACCTCGTCGCGGGTGTTGTAGACGGCGAAGGAGGCGCGCACCGTGCCCGGGATGCCGTAGCGGTCCATGACGGGCTGCGTGCAGTGGTGGCCGGTGCGGACGGCGACGCCGAGCTGGTCGATGAGGGTGCCCACGTCGTAGGGGTGCGCCCCGCCGACCAGGAAGGAGATCACCGCCGCCTTGCCGGGGGCGGTGCCGAAGAGGCGCACGCCGGGCAGGGCGGCGAGGCGGCCGGTGGCGTAGGCGAGCAGGGCCTCCTCGTGGGCTGCGATATTGTCGACACCCACCTGCTGCATGAATTCAATGGCACGGCCGAGGCCGATGACGTCGCCCACCGAGGGGGTGCCGGCCTCGAACTTGTAGGGCAGCTGGTTGTAGGTGGTGTGTTCGAAGGTGACGTTCTCGATCATCTCTCCCCCACCCTGGTAGGGCGGCATCTCGTTCAGCAGCTCCGCACGGCCATACATCACGCCGACCCCCATGGGGCCGTACATCTTGTGGCCCGAGAAGCAGTAGAAGTCGCAGCCGAGGGCCTGCACGTCGACCTGGAGGTGTGCCACCGCCTGGGCGCCATCGACCAACACGGGCACGCCGTGGGCGTGGGCCACGTCGATCATCTGCCGGACGGGGTTGACCGTGCCGAGGGTGTTGGAGACGTGGCAGAGGGCCACGAGGCGGGTGCGGGGGGTGAAGAGCCGCTCGTAGGCCTCGAGGTCGAGGACCCCTTCGTCGCTGAAGGGGACGGGCCGCACGGTGGCGCCGGCCAGCTGCCACGGGACGATATTGGAGTGGTGCTCCATGCCGGAGACGATCACCTCGTCGTCGCCGCGGAAGTAGCGGCGGGCGAATGACGACGCCACGAGGTTGATGCTCTCGGTGGTGCCGCGGGTGAAGACGATCTCCTCGTGGCTGCGGGCGTTGATGAGCTGCCGCACCTGACGGCGGACGGCCTCGTAGGCCTCGGTGGCCACGGCCGCCAGATGGTAGGTGCCGCGGTGGATGTTGGCGTTGAGGTGGCTGTAGTAGTCGGTCAGTGCGTCGATGACCGAGCGCGGCTTCTGGGTCGTGGCCGCATTGTCGAGATAGACCAGCGGATGGCCATGCACCTGCTGGTCCAATATCGGGAATTGACCCCTTATATCGTTAATATTCATTTATTTTGTTTTTTTCCGTTTCCGGATGACGGCGCGGAGGACGAAGAAAAGCACCACGGCCACGAAGAGGGCCACGATGATGATGCTCAGCTGGTGGCTGTACTTCTCGATCACCGAGGGGTCGGCGGCCTTGTAGGCCAGGTAGCCCAGCAGGGCGAGGACGACATTCCACGCCAGGGCGCCGATGGTGGTGAAGAAGCAGAAGGCGCCGAGGTTCATCTTGCTGAGGCCCGCCGGGATGCTGATGAGCTGGCGGATGACCGGGATGAAGCGGCCCACGAGGGTGGAGACGTTGCCGTGGTCGTTGAAGTAGACCTCGGCCCGCTGCACCTTCTCCTTCGACAGCTGCAGCACACGGCCCAGCTTGCTCTCGGCGAAGGCGTAGACGATCGGCCGTCCGAGCCACATGGAGAGGAAGTAGTTGATCAGCGCGCCGAGCAGGGCGCCGAGGGTGCCGAAGAGGACCACGAGCCATATCTTCATGCCGCCGGCGCTCTCGGGGTTGGCCGCCACATAGACGGCCGGCGGGATGACCACCTCGGACGGGAAGGGGATGAACGAGCTCTCGAGGGTCATCAGACCCGCGACGGCGACGTAGTTCATGTGGGCGTCGTACCAGTGGAGGACGGAGGCCACCCAGCCGCTCTTAGTGCTGTCGACCGCCTCGGCCACGCCGACCGACTGCTGCGCCTGCAGCGCCGGGGTCGCCAGGAACAACAGCATCAGAAGAAGAGCAATTTTCCTGCCTGCGGTGTGCTTCTCAGGCTGAGAGATGCAGACATTATGCAGAGGGGATGCAGAGGGGATGCAGAGGGGATAGGGTTTCATAACTGTTTTTCAGAAACTTATATTTATAATTATATTAACTATCTGATTCCGTATCATTTACCTTCGGCACGAGGGGGCCGAGCCGGGGGTGCTGGATGATCTGGGGGCATATCGCGGCCAGCAGGTCGGGGTCGGCATGCGGCAGGGCGCGGCTGGCACGGTTGTAGCGGTTGGTGTAGAAGCAGGCGGCCGCGAGGTAGGTGCAGTAGTAGGGGTGGCCGGGATAGAGTTCGATCGACTCGTCGCAGAATTCGATCAGCACATCGTAGACCTTGTGCTGGTAGAGGAAGTGGACGTACTGCTCACACATCAGCTCGGTGCATCCGTCGGCCGCGATGGTGCGCTCGTAGTAGTCGCTGGCGGCCTCGAAGTTGCCGCGCATGTCGTAGATCATAGCGGCGATGCTGAGCACCTCGGCGTTCTGCGCGTCGAGGCGGAGGGCGCGTCGGACGGTGGTCAGGGCGAGGTCCAGGTCGTCGCTGACGGCGTAGGCGAAGGCCAGCGAGGCCAGCGAGGCGGCATCGTCGGGATCTTCGTCGACGGACTTGCGGAAGTAGGTCGTCGCCATCTCGTAGTTGCCGGTGTGGAGATAGATGTAGGCCACCTGGCGGTAGAGGGCCGAGCGGTTGGAGGTGTAGTCGCAGCTGCGCAGCAGGGTGGTGACGGCGTCGGACGGGTGGCCCAGCATCTCCTGGGTCATGGCCAGGTCGGAGTAGGCGTCGACATTCTTCTTGTCGATGGCGATGGCGTACTCGTAGGCATCGACGGCCTGTTCAAGAAGGCCCAGGTCGCGGTAGGCGTTGCCGATACTCTGCCAGGCCTCACCGCAGTAGGGATGTTCGCCGACAAACGACTTGAGGTAGGTGATGGCGTCCTCGAGCTTGTGGGCCTGGAAGGCGGTGTCGACATAGTTGAAGAGCGTCATGTTGTCGTAGCTGTCGGTGTCGAGGGCGAGCTTGTAGTAGCGGATGGCCTCGTCGTAGTCGAGCATCTGGTAGTACTCCTCGGCGATATTGGAGTAGATGCGGCCGAGAAGCCAGCCGTCGTTGGCGGCCTCGAGGTAATGCTGGATGGCCTTCTCGTGCTCGCCCATGGCGCCGTAGGCGACGCCGAGCGAGTAGGCCACGTCGGTATTGTCGGGCTCTTTGCGGCGCAGCTGCTGGATGATGCGGAGCGCCGGCTCGAACTGCTGGTTGGCGATCATCAGGTGGGCCCGGCGCAGCCGGACAGTGGTGCTGTCGGGGTAGAGCTGCTCGGCAAACTCCACAGCCCGCTGCAGGGGCTGCAGGTCGTTGACCTCGAAGTAGTAGTCGATAATCACCTCCAACTCGTCGACGTCGAAGAACTGCATGCCCCCCTTGAGGACCGTGTTTTCGAAGTCAAGCACCAACTGGCGTTCCTCGTCGTCAAAATCATTGAATCTATTTTTGTCCATAACGTGTGTGTGCTGTGTTAGAAAGAGAACCTGACCGTCAGCCCCCCCTTGGTGGTCGAGTTGGGGTAGGTGTTCATGATATAGGGATTGTTGATATTGGTCATAAAGAAGGCTTTTGCCGTGAGGTTGTTGGTGAGCGCATACTCGCCGCTGAGCTCGATCCGCCACACCTCGCTGCCCGAGGAGATCTGTCCGCCGACTTCGGGGTTGTAGCTGTTGATCTTGCGGATATTGGTCATGTTGCTGATATAGGAGAGGTCGAACCGGAGGACGATGTCACTCTTGAGGTCGTGCTGTTTGCCTGCAAACTGGACCGAGAAGGCCACATCCTTGATGCGGTAGCCGGCGCCGAGGGTGATGCCGTCGCGGGTGGTCTCGGTCAGCTGGTTGTTGGAGAAGGAGAGCAGCAGGTCGCGGTCGCGCTGCACCGAGAAGTTGAACTGCAGGCTGTTGACCATGGTGACATTGATCCGGATCAGGGGGTTCATCTGCTCGCGGAGCTGCACCCCGTCGGCGCTGACGGGCGGGATGTAGTCACCGGTGCTGTTGAGGGCCGTCTCGAGGCCATAGTCGTAATCGTCGAGGGCCGAGAGCGCCGGGTCGGTGTAGAAGTGGCCGACGGTGTAGGTGGAGGTGTACTTGTGGGCGAAGGTGATATTGGTAAACCACTTCTTGAGGAACTTCACCTTGTTGAGGCCGTTGTAGTTCACCGACCAGTTGGGCAGCGGGATGCCGAAGAAGGGCGAGAAGCCATGGGTGGCGGGGTCTTTGCCAAGGTAGGTGGCCAGGAACGAGGTGAGGAGCACGGTCTGCGAGTTGCCGCTGTAGCCGGCGGGGTAGTACTGGCCGTTCATCGTGTCGAGCACCATCTGGGCGTTGTAGGGGTCGGGGTTGGCGTCGGCCAGGCGCTGGGCGACGATGCTACGGTTGTCGAGGAACTGCCGGAAGAGCTGCTCGCGGTCGGAGAAGGCGGTGGCGAAGGCCCAGGTGGTGGTGGTGTAGTTGCCGGTCATGACGTAGGAGAGCGGCCCGGTGACAGCCCCGACGTCGGACATGTACTTGTAGTAGTACTCCTCGCGCATGGTGCTGGTGCGCGTCGCGTTGAAGTCGACCTTGAAGTCGCGTATCGGCTCCCACATGGCCCGCAGCGAGAGGGTCTGGTTGGAGGTGTTCTCATGCGGGGTGTTGAAGAGGGTGTCGCGGCTGAGGAGGTCGTAGCGCAGGAGGTCGTCGGCCACGTCCATGTCGTAGCCAAGCACATACCCCAAGCCGGGCGACCAGTGGGTCTGCGGGTCGAGGCCTACGTATTGCGGTTCACCCATATAGCCGGGCAGACGGGAGCCGGTGGTGGCGTTGTACTGCAGGTCGACATTCTTCAGACCGGTGAGCATCCTGATGCCGAAATAGCCTATCTCGCGCAGCAGCTGCTTCGTCTTCTCGTGCTTCAGGCTGTCGGCCATGGCGATCGAGTCCTTCTGCGACATCTTCTTGGGGGCGGGCTGGCGGACGGCACGGTTGTTGTTGCGGCCGTTGTTCTTGTTGGCCCAGGCCTTCTTCAGCAGGGGTATCTTGTTGTAGAGGCTCTCCAGCTTGGCCTGGGCGCCGGCCTGCGTGGTGGACGAGCTCTGCAGCAGGGAGCCCATCGACGCCAGGGCCTGGGTGGTGCCCTGCTGGGTGAAGGTGGTGCGGTACTGCAGCGGCACCGACAGGAAGTCCATGTAGGGCAACTTGTTGATGGGGAGGTCGTAGCGCACGTTGACCGTCTGCTGGAAGTTCTGCATCGTGCCGCCGCCGGCGATGGAATGCCACACGGAGTCGATGGCCGACTGCGACTCGAGGCGTCCGATCGGCTCCTCGATACGGGCGTTGGCGTTGGCATTGTACTGGAACCGCAGCGCCTTGGAGAGGTCGTACTGGAAGCCGTAGGTACGCTGCCAGGTGAACTGCTTGAAGTAGGTGGGGCGCAGGATGACCAAGGCGGCGCTCTTGTTGCGCAGCAGGGTCTCCTCGAAGTCGCGGTAGACCTCGGTGGTGAAGGAGATGTTCTTCGGCAGGTAGTAGAAGTTGAAATCGTTGATGATCTTCCAGTTCTTACCCTTGAAGAGGGGCGACTTCTCGAAGGGCTTGACGGGCTTGGGCTGAAGCGAGTAGTTGTAGGTGAGGCCTCCGCGGTGCTGGTCCTTCTGGTAGTGGTCGATCTCGTCGTCCGACATGCGCTCACGGCTGTAGGCATACGAGAAGTTGAAGTTCTCGATGTCGTAGATATGCTGCTTGAGGTTGTCCTTTCCGACACGGTTTTTGCGCACATTGGCGAAGGTGAGGTTGGTGGCGGACTTGCGGCGCTGGGTCATCTGGGCCACGCTGTCGCGGTCGTCGTCGTTCTGGAAGGTGGCCAGGTCGTCGTAGAGGAGCACGTCGGGGTTGTAGGGATTGTACTCGGGACTGCCTATCTCGCGGTTGTGGTCGAGGTAGAGCGGGATGTGGAGGCCCCAGTCCTCGGGCAGGAACTTGCCCAGCTCCATGTCGAGCGTGGTCTGGAAGTTAAAGGTGTTCATCAGCTCCTCCTTGATGAGG
The DNA here is from genome assembly GCA_946540365.1 of uncultured Bacteroidales bacterium. The sequence goes on along the minus strand of CAMNIH010000016.1, from coordinate 9,498 downwards.
GGGTCCTCCAGGTTGCCGAAGTTGGCGGTGGAATAGGAGCCGTACAGCGACAGGTTGCCGAGGTCGGCCAGATTGGTGCGTGCCATCGCCATGGCCGCCCAGCCGCCCTTGTTGATATAATCGGTCAGTCGCAACTCGTTGACCCACACGATGGCCGATTTGGGGAGCATATTGTTGCCGTCGGTGAGCGATTCCTTCTTGGGATTGCGCACGCCGATCATGATCACCTTGATTTTGCCCAGGTTCGGGGTGCCCAGCACCGTGTACTTACGGCCACCGATGACCTCGGAGTAGAGCGCCGAGGGGGAATAGCCGCTTTCGCCGGCACGGATATGGATGTTGCGGTTGGTCTTGACCTGGGTCAGCATCTGCAGGTCGATATCCACGTTGTTGTCCTGCGGCCAGATGGCGTAGGGGTCGTCGACCGACGTGCCCCAGGGGGTGAACTTCAGCGGGAGCTCGTACTCGTAATAGTTGTTGGTGTAGTCGCTGCCCAGCCGGACGAAGAGGACGAGGTCGTCGTCCCGCAGGAGGTCGTTGGCAAACATCTGCTCGGCATGGACAAACATCTTCAGATGACCATAGAAACGGAGGTCGTAGCTGGTGGAGCGGTAGATGGCACGGGCGTCGCCCGAGGCCAGGTTGCCCACCTCCAGCGACACGGCCTGCTCGTTGAGCGTCATATAATTGCTACCGCTGGTATACCATGTCTCGCGTTCGATGCCCGGAGGCAGGACATATGGCACCGGCTGGCGGCTGCCGTTCTCCTCGATGCTGACCGTGGAGATGTTGAATGTGGTCTCCTCGGTGTTGCCGGTCACATAGTCGCCCGGCTGCAGCAGGTCCTCGGTGTACTTGCGCCACGTGGAATAAACCAGGTCGAGGGTGGCGAAACGCAGAATGACAGGCTCCTCGAACTGGTTGAGGAACATACGGATGAAGCGGATGGACTGGAAGCCGTTGATGCTGCCCACCTTCTGGTCCGGCTCGCGGATGGGGATGCGGAACTGGTACCACTTGCACGTTGTCGTCTCGCCGTTGGGCAACTGGATATTGCGGGCCTCCTGGATGTCGACAATGTGGTTCTCGCCGATCACCATCCGGTCGGGGCTGAGGTCGATTACATACTGGTAGTAATTCTCCGCCTCGCTGAGGGTGTTGTCGCGGTTGATGTCCTCCACGTTGGGGTAGGTCGAACCGCTGGTGTTGTAGCTCTCCTCCATGTCGCTGTCGACCGGCGAGTTGCCCTCGGCATTGTTGTAGTACTTGTAGCGGTCGTTGATCTTCACATCGTTGTCGTCCCAGTAGGTGCTGCGGAAATAGCGGAAGTCGTCGCTGGAGGGGTCTTGGAGGGCCTTCTGATAGGCCTCGCTGCCGGTGCCGAACTGCTGCGCGATGGACTCGAGGTAGTCGGCGAAGAAGCTCTGTTCGTCGCCCAGACCGTGGGTCGACCCCAGGCCGTCGTAGCCCACATCCTGATACTTGCGCGACGACTCGTCGTTGTCGAAGGCGTTGACTATCGGCTGGGTCGAGGGAACACGGCCCCAGATGGTGGTGTCCACGTCGACCACCGTGAGCGAGGTGGGCAGGCCGTTCTCGAAACTCTTGCGCCCGTCGCGTAGAATATCCTCGCTGATGTCGCCCAGATTGATATAGAGCTTGCCGCCCGTGTGGTTGGGATTCTCGATGAATGGATCCATCAGCCAGAATTCGATGGTCTCGATATTCTGGGTCTCGAAGTCGGTATAGTCGAGCTTGCGCATGATACCGCCCCAGCGGGAGCCCGGGTTGCGCAGCAGTCCATGCTCCTCGATACCGGCGCTGTAGGCCGTCGGTGCCACATCGTAGTTGTAGGGGCCCTTCTCCTCCGGATAGTAGGCCAGGTTGAGCTCGTAGATATTGGTGGGCTGGCCGGTAGCCAGGTCCTTGTTGGGGAAGACCTCCTGCTCATAGACGCGGCGTGCGTAGGGCTGCGAGCGGTCGTCGGCCGTGATGTTGGCCGGGCAGTTGCGGTCGTAGAAGTCGTTGCTGATACGGTACCAAGCCAGCTTGGCCCTGTTGTAGCCGTAGGCCAGGCCGGTGCCGGGCGCTGTCTCGGGGAACATGGCCAGCGGCGACGCATAGTCCTGCGGGGTGCTGGCCAGCGACCACGAGACGGCCGTCGTCAGGCTGATGCTGTTCTCGGCGCCCTCGAAGTCGTCCACATACGACACCGATCCCTCCTTCGATCCCGTGCTGCTCATGCCGGGAATAAAGTGGGCGAATTCGGCCGTCAGGCTGAGGTTCGACGGCGCCTTGGTCTGTATGCCGGGCAGCAAGTCCACCAGCTTGGTGATCAGCGGCACCTCGTGGCTGTAGTTGAGGTCCAGTCCCCAGATGGTGTTGCTCGTCGGCTCGTCACCGAAGTTGTTCTTCTGCGTCATCGGCTTCTCGTGCAGGTTCATCACCGTGGCACCGAGATTGAAGTTGGGCTGGAACTCGTAGTTGATATGCGCGCCCAGCATCCGCTTGGTGGTCATGCTGAACGAGTTGTTCTCCGAACTGACGCTGATGGGCGTGTTCGACGAGAGGATGCTTTCGTTGATGATGCGCACCGTGCCCATGGTGTAGTCGACCGTGTAGTCCACGTTCTCGATCAGCGGCATACCGCCTGCCGTCACCGTGACCGACCCGGGGGTGACGCTGTAGCCGAGCGAGATCTCGCCACTGACGCTGGAGGTGTAGTAACCCTCAAGATAGAAACGGTTGCGGTCGGCATACTGCTGCGCCAGGGTCTGGGTCATGGTATAGAGCGAGTCGAAGCAATAGCGGTCGGCCATCTCATCGTCGCCCAGCAACTCTCTCAGGTCTTTGCCGAAAGGCTCCACGTACGGGAAGAAGATGCGACCCGTCGAGGCCTGGATGGTGCCGCCCTTGAAGGCCGCCGAGTCGAACCAGTCGAACACTCCGTCGGCATAGTAGTAGCTCTGGCTGGCGTCCATGCGGTCCAGCCCGAACACCTCGATCAGGGGCTTGCCCTGCTGCGACCCTTCGGTGAAGAAACCGATCCCCACCCCACCCTCGGCACTCTCGTAGAGCACGTTGAGCCGGAAGTTGTCACGACTCAGCTGGCTGCTTCTCAGGAAGTAGACATTCTTCATCATCAGCCTCCACAACGGGCCGTGGGTGTTGGTCGAAGTACCCTTGATCAACTTAACGATCAGCGTATTGGGGTCGTTCACACCATCGGTGGTCAATTCGCCCACCTGATAGACGTTGGTGTCGCCCACCACCTGGTATTGGAAAGCCACGGCCAGCACCTGGTCGTTGCTCAGGGGCTGGTTCAGCGTGATGAATCCCAGCTGGGCGTTGAAGGTGTACTCGTTGCTGCCCAGCAGACGGGCACTCTCGATCTTCTCATAGTCGGTTCCACCCGTCATGCCCAGCCCCTGCATGTAGTTCGACACCGAGTTGATGCTGCGCACACTCGACGGGTTGACGAGCTCCAGCAGGGTGTTGGCCCGGTTGTCAGGCAACCGCATGCCGGTGCCGCCCACACGGCTGTTGCTGGGCGATGCCTCGCCCAGGTCGGTCAATGCCAAGATGTTGCGGTTCTGCGTGACGGCAGCTCCCACATTGGTGCGCCACACCTCGATGCGCAGGATCCGGATGTTGCTGTTCACCACCGGCAGGGTGCTCATCGCCCGGTTGTAGTTCTCGTAGAAGTACTGTGCCAGGAAGTAGTGACGGTTTTCCTCGTACTCGTCGGCGCGGATCTCGAACTCGTGGCTGCTGGCGCCGCCCTGCACCTGCAGGTTCTCGGTCGAGGTCTCCTTCTGGCTCAGCACCGCATCGACGGTCAGCTTGCCGAATTTCAACTTGGTGTGGAAGCCGAACAGCTGCTGACTGCCCTTGATGAGGGTGGTCTGCAGCGGGAACGAGATGTCGGCCGCCTCGAAGAGCTGCAGGATGTCGTCCTCCTTGCCCTCATACTTGAGCTTGATCTTGTTCTCGAAATCGAAGGTGGCCTTGGTGTTTTGATTGATGTCGAAGTCGAACAGGTCGCCGATCTTGGCGTTGAGGTTGATCTGTATGTTCTCGTCGAAGTCGAAATTTGTCACGCTGCGCTGCCGCTGGTCGACCTGGGGATCCTCACGGTAGTTGTTGACCACCTGGAAGGTCAACTCGGCGCTGCCGCTGGGGTTGATGCTGATCAAAGGCTTGCCGTTGAGCAGGTCCAGCTTCTGGGTAATCTGGTCAAAGCCAGGGATCTTGCTCAGCAGTCCGCCCCCCGCATTGTCAAGCACACTGCCCTCCTTCTTCTCGTTCCAGTACTTGTCGAGCAACTGGTCCATCTGCCAGTCCTGATACTCCTCGAACGACATATACTCGCGCCCGATCACCATGTCGCCGACCTTGGTAATCTTCACATAGTCACCCGTCTCCGGGTTGTACTCCACCTCGGTCTTCACCGCCGCCGGCGTATAGCCCGACCCCATGGGCACAAACGTCCCCGTGTCGGACTGTCCCCACAGCGGGGCGCAACCCAGCAGCATCAGCAACAGGAGTATGGCATATCTGTACCTCAACGCGCTTTTCTTCACTTTAACCCACATGAAACGCAGATCGGCAACAAATATTGTACCCACGATGCGCTAAATATAAAAAAAAGTGATCATCCTTGCATCATCTCTGCATCCGGACTGTTAAAATGCAGACATGATGCAGAGGGGATGCCTAGGGGATGCCTAGTTGATGCCTGGATGATGCCTATGGGATGCTTCCTTCTACAGACGCTGGAGACCCACCTTGATGATCTCCTCGACGGTCATGGCGCTGCCGTCGGCGTTGCGCCAGTCGGTCGACGTGAGCAGTTTCTCGACAGCCGGCTTGGCGAAGCCAAGCATCAGCAGGGCCTGCATGGCCTCGTCGCGGGCCACGTTCCGTGCCGCCGCGCCGTGGTCGCCCATGCCTGCCGCCGCCACGCCCATCTTGTCGGCCAGCTCCAGCACGATGCGCTGGGCCGTCTTGGCGCCGATGCCCTTCACGCGCTGCACCCGCTTGACGTCCTGCGACTGGATAGCCTCGCGCAGGTCGTCGACCGTGAGCGACGACAACATCATGCGTGCCGTCTGGTTGCCCACGCCGTTCACCCCGATCAGCAGGCGGAACATCTCGCGCTCGGCCATGTCGTAGAAGCCGAAGAGCTGCTGCGCATCCTCGCGCACCACATGGTGGGCGTAGAGCTTCACCTCCGCCCCCTCGTGGCGGCGCAACGCCTCGTAGGTGTTCAGGCTGATTTCCAACAGATAGCCCACCCCGCCACAGTCGATGACAGCCTGTGTGGGCTCCAGACTGGCCAATTGGCCTCTCACGTATTCGTACATAGTATCTCCTTTGTTTAATTATCAAACTGATAGCCTATCCCCTGGGCCGGCGATCCTTCCTGCAGGTGGTAGTCGTCCGCTTCGACATCGGCAAACAGCGGATCCTCGTCCCATTCGCCTCCCTTGACCAGGCAGTGAGTGAAGCTGCTGTTGAGCTGGTACCCCTCGATACCACTGACAATCACTTCGCTGGCGTAGTTGCCGTAGATGATGCAATCGGTGAAATCGGCCCGCTGCAGGTCGGCCGCCTCGCGCACCGACCCGTCGGCATTGAGCAGGTAGTTGGTCAGCACCACGCTCTCCAGCCGCCGCGCGTTGTAGCGCCAGTAGTCGGCGAAGGTGCAGCCCTCGAAGGTGTAGCTGCCTCCGCGCAGCACTGTGAATGTCGTCAGGCAGTCGTAGACCAGCAGGTTGCGCCCCGCGATGGAGCCCCCCTGGCCGATGAGGGCCGCGTCGCTCATGTTGCGGATCACCGTGTTGCTCACCGTCAGGTCGGCTCTCGGATAGACGCGCAGGCCGCCGATACCATTCTCCACCACCGTGTAGTCCAAGCGGTTGCCGGTGCTGCCGCTGGTGAACCACAGGCACTGCCACTGCCCCGGCAGGAAGGAGTACCATCCGTCGTGCCGCAGCGAGGTGAAGAGCACCGGCTGTTCGGCCGTACCCACCGCCACCAGACTGGCATTGCTGTCCACGGCCAGCATACCGTCGTTGTAGAAATAAAGCTCGTCGCCGGCTTGCAGCGTGAGGGTGTGCCCGTCGAGGATGGCGGCGGTGCCGATAATGACATGCGGCCGCGTGTGGTCCCACCCCTCGCAATCCACCACGCCATAGGGCGCTCCCTCGGGCACGCTGTGATAGACGGCATTGCGGCCCCAGGCCGTTAGCGGCAGCCGCTGACCGTTGCCGAAGAGGATGGCGTCCTCCTCGATGAAGGGGGCGGTCTGGTCGTTGGGCTTCACGTTGACCTGCACAAAGACAAAGAGGCTGTCGCCCGCCAGCAGCTCCACATCGCGCGCCACCATCGATGTGTCGCCGTCCACATTGAGGCGGAACCGGCTGGCGCGCCCCTTCTCCAGCGTGACGCTGCTCAGACGCACGTCGTGTCCCGACTTGTTATAGACCAGCACCGTCCGGGTGGCGCTGCCCACGGTGGTGAAGAGGGTGTCGAAGCTCAGCGTGTCCTGCGAGAACACAAGCTCCACCTCATACTCGTCGGCATAGATGTGCTCGCCACACGACACCGTCAGCAGCGGCATCAGCAGCAGCACCAGGGACACATAGATCAGTCGTTTCATCTGCCTCACATCCGTTTTATCTGGTGTACAATTCAAACACCGCCTCCAGGCGCTCGCGGCAGACGGGGCAGAACGGAGCGTAGTCGCGCATCATGCAGCGCATCGCCGGGCGGTAGACGCCCTTGGCGCTGTAGCCCGCACCCTCGTAGGCCCCGAGCACTCCGTTCTCGTCGCGCGGCACGCGGTCGTCGGGCGGCGTGGGTATCGGCACTCCTTTGGCCAACAGGTGTTTCCACTTACTGTCGAAGTTGACCATATTGGTGATGTTGGGCTCCAACGGCTCGTAGTCGGTACGGTGCAGGCTGGCATAACTCAGGTCCTCGTCGACGTACTCGTCGGCCAAGCCGCCGATGCCGTGGCCCAGCTCATGCGGCAGCACACTCTCGGCCATCTTGTGCAGCGAGCTGACCGAGTAGAAGTTATAGATGGCGCCGCCGCCGTATTTCTCGTTGTTGATGACAATGATGACATGGTCGGCCGGCGTCTGGCCCAACACGTCGTGCAACTGCCACACCTTGAATGTCATGGCATAGCGGTCGGCACCGAAGGTGTTGTACTCCACCCCGGCGTCGCCCTTAACGAAATAAATATTGAAATCCTTGCGATGGCTGCGGAACGGTTCCTTGCCGAAGAGCACCTCGGCCATCCGGCGACAGGTCGCCTCGTACTCGGCATCGTCCACCCGGTCGAACCCTTGCATCACAAAGGCCACATCCATCTTGAGTTCCGACGGGCCATGGTGTTCGAGGGCCCAGGCCTTGTCCGATGCCGCCGCGACCTGCTCCAGCTTCTGCCGACGGGGATTGAAATCCACCACCGTGGCGTCGACCATCTTCAACCCGTCCACGCGCTTGCGCAGGGCTATTTCGACCGGCACCCGTGGCATGGGCACCAGCAGCGTCTCTTCGAAGCGACGGCGTTCCTTAGCCCCCTCGGGCGTGTCCTTGTACTCGCGGAAGAGGTTGCTGTAGCCGCGCGAGTAGAGCACCCGGTGCGTGCCGCGTTCGCGCACCTCCACACGGTAGTCGCCATTGTCGAACGGATCCACCGTCTGCGTACGCGAGCCGTGCCATTCCGCTCCGCGGTCGCGCCAATGCTCCACCCACACCGTGTCGCCCTCGGCATTGCCCTCGCGCAGGCAGTCAAGCCGCAGCGTACCGCCCGTAAAATAGCGGTCGAAATCAACATCTTGTCCCCAGGCCTGCATCGCTGCCCAGGTCATCAGCAGCATGATCATAATCTTCTTCATACCCTCTATAACGCACTCCATGCTTCTTTATTGCCCGATGCACAAAAGAATGGCTCACCTGTCTGACTTTTAGCAATATCCGAAATTTTATTTGGCCATGTCGACGATTTGTAGTACTTTTGCATTTTCTTTTTAAAGAAAGAATAATGTTGATAAAGCTCTACAACGAGAACCCTAACGTGCGCGAAGTGAGACGCATAGCCGACGCCCTGCGCGACGGCGAGGTGGTCATCATGCCCACCGACACGCTCTACACTTTCGCCTGCTCGATGGAGCACAAGCGCGCCGTCGAGACCATCGCACAGCTCAAGGGGTTCAAACTGAAACAGGCCAAGTATTCGATGCTCTGCTCCGACCTGAGCATGGCCAGCGAGTATGTGCGCGCCATGGATCGCGACACCTTCGCCCTGCTGAAGCGCGCCCTGCCGGGCCCCTTCACGTTCATCATGGAGGCGTCGGGCTCGGTGCCGCGCAACTATCAGAACCAGAACCATTCCATCGGCATCCGCGTGCCGGACAGCGCCATCGCCCGCGCCATCATCGACGAGGTGGGTACGCCGCTGATAGGCACCTCGGTGCGGCCCCTCGACGACGACGGCGACGAGCCGGAGAACTACACCGACCCCGAGCTGATCCACGACCACTTCGGCAACCATGTGTGGGCCGTGGTCGACGGCGGCATCGCCGACCCCGAACCCTCGACGGTCGTCGACTGCACCGACGGCATCGAGCTCGTGCGCCAAGGCAAAGGAGAAATAGAATTATAACTGGCTGTGAGCTGTTAGTTGTAAGTTTTAAGTGGCTACGCAAGTTACTCACGACTTAAAACTCAAAACTCACAGCTTAAAACTCACAGCTTAAAACTTAAACCCAATAATGAAACAGATACAGAATGCCGCCGACCTGCAGCAGGCCGTGCGCGAAGCCAAGGATAAGGGCCGCCAGATCGGCCTCGTACCCACCATGGGCGCCCTCCACGAGGGCCACCTCTCGCTCATCGAGCGCGCACTGAAGGAGAACGACCTCGTCGTGGTCTCCCTCTTCGTCAACCCCATCCAGTTCAACAACAAGGAGGACCTCGAGAAGTACCCCCGCACCATCGAGGCCGACCTGGAGTTAATTAAGAATTTAGAATTAAGAATTAAGAATTCTTGCACGGACAACCTGCTGGCCTTCACGCCCTCGGTGGCGGAGATGTACCCCGACGGGGAGCCGACGGAGATCGTCTACCACTTCGGACCGGTGGAGGAGGTGATGGAAGGACCGCGCCGTCCGGGCCACTTCAACGGAGTGGCCGTCGTGGTGCGCCGCCTGTTCGACCTCGCCCAGCCCACCCGCGCCTACTTCGGCGAGAAGGACTACCAGCAGATCGCCGTCATCCGCGCCCTGTTAGAACAGATCAAGTACCCCATCGAGCTGGTCCCCTGCCCCATCGTGCGTGCCGACGACGGCCTGGCCCTGAGCAGCCGCAACACGCGCCTCTCGCCCGCCGCGCGCCAGATGGCCCCCGCCATCAATGCCACCCTCGAGCAGGCCGCCGAGATGGCCGAGTACGAGGAGGGGGACGACGTGAAGGAGGGGGTGC
>CAMNIH010000015.1 GCA_946540365.1 uncultured Bacteroidales bacterium | reverse complement strand
GCCAACTGCTTCTACTGGGCCTTCAACGCCGCCAAGATTGCCTTGGAGCACATGACCCCCGTCATCCTGCTCACCGACGGCTATCTGGGCAACGGCAGCCAGCTGTTCCGCATACCGAGCATGAAAGACATGCCTGAAATCAAGCCGCGTCTGGCCAAGGAGAACGACCCGAACTACCGTCCGTTCCGCCGCGACGAGGAGAAATATGCCCGCGAGTGGGCACTGCCCGGCATGGAAGGCCTGAGCCACCGCGTTGGCGGTCTTGAGAAATGCCCCGACGGACCGCTGAGCACAGACCCGGAGAACCACGCCCTGATGACCAAGAACCGTCAGGAGAAGGTGAACCGCGTGGCCAACTACATCCCCGACCAGGAGGTGACGGGCGCCAAGGACGCCGACCTGCTCGTGGTCGGATGGGGCGGCACCAGCGGTGCGCTGACCCTGGCCGTCGAGGAGATGAACAACGAAGGCAAGAAGGTGGCCTACACCCACTTCAACTACATCTGCCCGCTGCCGAAGAACACGGGTGACATCCTGCGCAAGTACAAGAAGATCGTGGTCTGCGAGCTGAACAACGGCCAGTTTGCCGGCTACCTGCGCACCAAGTACCCGGAGTGCCCGATGACGCAGTACAACAAGGTGATGGGTCTGCCCTTCGAGGTTGGCGAGTTGAAAGCCGAGTTTAACAGACTCCTTGAGAAATAACCAAATAGTCTTATAAGGCCTGTAAGTCCTATAAGTCCTATAAGACCTATAAGACCTATTGGTCACAAAAACAGAAAACAATGGAAAAACATTTCGTTCCCAAAGCGGACAGAGAATATACAAAGGCTGATTTCCAGAGCGACCAGATGGTGAAGTGGTGCCCGGGCTGCGGCGACCACGCCATCCTGGCGGCCCTGCTGGCCACCTTCCCCAAGACGGGGTACAAGAAAGAGAACGTTTGCATGGTGAGCGGTATCGGCTGCTCGAGCCGTATACCCTACTATGTGGACACCTACGGATTCCACTCGATCCACGGCCGCGCCTGCGCCATCGCCACGGGCGTGAAGCTGGCCAACCCCGCCCTGAGCGTGTGGGTCAACATGGGCGACGGCGACAGCATGGCCATCGGCGGCAACCACCTGATCCATGCCGTGCGCCGCAACCAGGACCTGAACATCACCATCTTCAACAACGAGATCTACGGTCTGACCAAAGGCCAGTACAGCCCCACGACGAAGTTCGGCCAGGTGACCAAGACGTCGCCCTACGGCACCATCGACTACCCGTTCAACCCGGGTGAGCTGGTGATGGGCGCCCAGGGCACCTTCTTCGCCCGCACGCTGGACTGCGTGCCCAACCTGAGCACGGACTGCATGACCCGCGCCGCCAAACACGACGGCTGCTCGGTGGTCGAGGTGCTGCAGAACTGCGTGATCTTCAACGACAAGACCCACGCCGCCATCACCGACCGCGCCGTGCGCGACGACCGCACCATCGTGCTGGAGCACGGCAAGCCCATGCTCTTCGGCAAGAACAAGGAGAAGGGTCTGCGCTTCAACGGCCGCCAGCTGGAGGTGGTCACCCTCGGCGAGAACGGCGTCACGATGGACGACATCATGGTACACGACGAGACCACCGAGGACACCGGCATCCACATGATGCTGGCCCACATGGGTCCCGCGTCGAACCTGCCCGTGGCCCTCGGCGTGATCCGCAACGTGAAGAAAGTCAGCTACACCCAGCTCTACGAAGAGCAGATGGAGGAGCAGATGAACGTCGGCAAGTACAAATGCATGGACGACCTGCTCAACAGCGGCGACACCTGGGAGGTGTAAGCGATTCCAAGATGCCACACCTGTGGCGACAAGCAATAGCCGTGGGCCCAAAGTCCACGGCTATTTCTTTGCCGGTGCGGCCCGACGGAGGGAGGGGGTGTTTTTTTTCTCGCGCATGTTGAAAAAAGTTCGTATATTTGCATTTTGTATATAATAAAGAAATTATGAAAAAGATACTATTGAGTCTTTTGACAATGTGCATCTTAGGCAGCGCCATGGCGCAGAGTGCCAAATGTGGCATCGACACCAAAGCCCTTGTGCGTGAGGAAATCGCCGCCGGGGCGAGCCGGATTGACTTCCTGGCGAAGATGACGCCAGGCTTCGACCGCGACCGGCTGGCCAAAGCGGGCATCAGCGTGGGCGCCGAGGCAGGCGACATCGTGACGCTGACCGTGCCGGTGGAGAGCCTGAGTGTGCTGGAGAGCAACCGCGAGGTGGTGCAGTACAGCATCTCGCACCGCGTGGCACAGCCCTTGATGAACCACACCCGCAGCGACACGCGCACCGACCAGGTGGAGGCGGGCAACGGCGTCACCGGCGGTCTGGGATTCAACGGCAAGGGGGTGTTTATCGGCATCACCGACTGGGGCTTCGACTACACGCACCCCAACTACAACTCGGGTGCCGGCAACCGCCGCCTGATACGTGCATGGGATCATTTCCGCCTGGCGGGGCCCGCCCCGGAGGGCTTCACCCGCGGCACCGAGATCATAGGCAACAGCAACCTGCGCAGGGCCAAGGGCGACACCTCGAACCTCTACGGCTACGGCACCCACGGCACCCATGTGGCCGGCATCTGCGCCGGCGCCGGTGCCGGCGAGGAGCACAAGTTCCGTGGCCAGGCCCCGGGCGCCAGCCTGCTGTTCTGCTCGTTCGAGCTGGGCGAGGCCGCCTGGATGGAAGGGGTGCAGTGGATGAAAAACGTGGCGGCCGACAGCAACCGCCGCCTTGTGATCAACAGCAGCTGGGGCATGTACTCGTTCAGCTGCTTAGACGGCATGTCGCTCCTGAGCCAGGCCATCAACAACTGGAGCAACGAAGGGGTGGTCTTCGTCACCAGCGGTGGCAATAACGGCGACGACGACTTCCACATCAGCCGCAACTTCAGCACCACCCCCGACACCCTCAAGACCGTACCGACCTACTATACCGCCGTGCCCGAAGCCATCGGCCAATGCCTGATCATCTGGGGCGAACAGGGACACGACTTCAGCGCCGGATTCGGTCTGAAGAAGGACAGCACCATCTGGAAGAGCGTCATGTTCAACACCCTCGACGGCGACACCATCCTCTACGACACCATGCACTGCGACACGGTGGACATCCCCTACCGGGTGCTGATGGAACGCAGCAATCCCTTCGACCATCGTCCGCACATCCAGATGGATGTCGACCGCGGCGCGGGGATACAGCTGCAGATGTACATCGCCGCCGAAAACGGCACTGTGCATGCCTGGAACGTGGCCAACAAGACCAACCATGCGGGCAACGAAGGGGCGCGCTTCGTCAAAGGCGGTTACTCCGACTTCACAGCCGGCGACAACTACTACGGTATCGGCGAGCCTGCCTGCGCCGCCAAGACCATCAGCGTGGCGGCCCACCATGCCGACACCTGGACCTACGACTCGGCACAGTACAACACGGGCGACATAGCCTACTTCTCGAGCTACGGGCCCGCCCTGGGCGGCGGCCAGAAGCCCGAGATCTCGGCACCGGGCTACGAAGTCAACTCGTCGATCAGCAACTGGACCGACGGCAACTATGCCGCCACCGCCAGCGTGACCAGCGGATTGAACACCTACATCTGGAGCAAGATGAGCGGCACCTCGATGTCGAGCCCGGCCGTCACGGGTGTGGTGGCGCTGCTGCTGCAGGCCAACCCCGACCTGACGGTCGACGAGATACGCGAGATCATCACCACCACGGCACGCAACGACGACAAGACGGGCTCCATCCATGCCAACAACAGCGCCGACCAGCGCTGGGGCTGGGGCAAGATCGACGCCCTGGCGGCGGTCAACGAGGCCCTGAGCCGCGTCAGCATCAACCAAGCCGAGGAGCAGCGCCTGCCGATCCACGTCTATCCCAACCCTGCCAACCAGCAGGTCACCATCAACACGGGTTGCGGCGAACGCCAAACCCTGCAGATCTACAGCATCAACGGCCGCTGCCTGGCCGAACAGCCGATCGACACCGAGGCCACCATCGACCTTGGCGGCTGGAGCCAAGGCATCTACATCGTCCGCGTGGGTAGCCGCACCGAAAAACTGATTGTCCGCTAATGATCAAGCAACTACAACAGAGCATGACCCTGCAGACAGTACTGTTACTGGCAGTACTGGTTCTGTTGTGGTTGCATCCGCTGACGGATCCTCCGGCGATGGAGGGGGGCGATCATCCGGCCATCCTCTACGGCTTGCTCTGCCAGTGGTTCGCAGGCATTCCCCGGCTGACGGTCGTCATCGCCATGCTCCTTGTGCTGGCGGAGGGGGTCCTGTTCAACCTGCTGCTGGTCAACGTCAACCTGGTGTCGCAGAACAGCCTCTTCCCCACCCTTCTGTACGTTGTGGCCATGAGTGCCGGAGCGACCACGCTGACCCCTATGATACTGGTCAACGGCGTGCTTATCGCCTTCCTCAACCAGCTCGCACTCCGGGGGACGCTGCTCACCATCTCGCTCAACCGGGCGTGCGGGGCCACCCTGCTGATAGGCATTGCCTCGCTCTTCTACCAACCGGCCGCACTGCTGATACTCAGCTACCTGCTCATCGCGGCGAACTATCGCCTCTACGGCTGGCGCGACTGGGCGGTGATGATCCTTGGATTTCTGGCCCCGTATGTGCTGCTGGTGCTCATCCTCTATCTGACCGACGGACTGGGCGACTGGTGGCAGACGACGCTGGCCAGCCTCCAACCCACACTGGTGACGGGCGCCGCCGACCGAGGCGCCATCGCCAGCATCGCGCTGGCACTGATATTCATCTGGGCCTTGATGAACCTGCTGAACCACCTCAGCGAACGGCCCGTGCTGTGGCAGAAGAACGCCTCGGACGTGCTTCTGTGCTCGGTCGGGGCGCTGGGCATGCTCTTCTTCAGCCCCCTGCTGCCCATCCGGATGGTCTTATTCGCCATACCGTTCAGCTTCAGCGTCAACCGGCTGCTGACCGCCGCCAGCGAGACCGCCACCGGCTTCGGCCGGCGGAGGCAGCGCCTGTGGATATACGACATTCTGTTGATCATCATCTTAACCGCTGCTTTCCTATGTTAGACGCCCATCTGATAGCCGGCCGCCTTGAGGCGGGATGCGACGAGGCGGGGCGCGGCCCGTTGGCCGGTCCCGTCGTGGCTGCCGCCGTGCTGCTGCCGGAGGGCTACGTCAACGACACCCTCAACGACTCGAAGCAGCTCACCGAACGGCAACGCCAGCGGCTGAGAGACGAGATCCAGGAGGAGGCCGCCGCATGGGCCATCGCCGTCGTAGGTCCCGAAGAGATCGACCGACGGAACATCCTGCATGCCTCGACCCACGCCATGTGCCTGGCCGCCAACGCCCTGCTGGGGCAGGCCGCAGAAGGGGTCGTCAGCGGGGGCAGGCAACTGGGACGGATCAAACCCGAGTTCCTGCTGATCGACGGCAACCGGTTCTACAACGAGACCCCGCTGCCCTACCAGTGCATCGTGCGCGGCGACGCACGCCTGATGCCCATCGCCGCCGCCAGCATACTGGCCAAGACCCACCGCGACCAGATCATGGTGCAGCTGCATCAGGAATACCCCGCCTACGGCTGGGACCACAACAAGGGCTACCCCACCGCCGACCACTACCGCGCCATCGAAGTGTACGGCGTCACCCCGCACCACCGACACAGCTTCACCCTTTACAGACAACATACCTTATTTGAATAACAGCACCATGTTTGAATTCATCAAAGAAATACATCGCAAACATCTTATCCGCGACCTCAAGGCCGCCCCTCGCGAGAAAAAGATCGACAACATCGACGAGATCCGCAGCATCGGCGTCATTTGTCGCCTTGTCGACGAGCAGCAATGGAACATCCTGCACCACTTCGCCAAAGTCATGGAGAACCAGGGGAAGGTGGTTCACATCATCGCCCTGCTGCAGAAGGACCAGGAGCTCGGCTTCGTCATCACCCACCAGGCCACCCATATCGTGCGCTCGAAGACCGACATCAACTTCTGGGGCCTGCCGAGCGACGACTCGATCCGCCCCTTCGTCGAGAACAAATACGACCTGCTGATCGACACCATCGGCGAGGAGAACTTCTTTGCGCAATACATAGCCCTGCGCACCACCGCCAGCCTCAAAGTGGTCTATGCCACCCCGGCCGAGGACCCCTCCGAAGTCTTCGACCTCATCATCCGCGGCGACGGACAGGTCGAGCTCAAAGGCTTCTTCAACAACGTTATCGAGTACCTCAGTATGATTAAAAAATAGCATATCCATCCAATGAAACAACCCATATTCACCGGAACCGGAGTGGCACTCATCACCCCCTTCCGCCGCCAGCAGGAGACCGTCGACTTCACACGGCTTGAAGCCCTTATCGAACACATCATCACGTCGGGAGTCGACTATATCGTAGCCCTGGGCACCACCTCCGAAGCCGCCACCATGACCCCCAACGAGCGCGCCGCCGTGCAGGAGTTCATCGTCGAGACCGTCAGCGGCCGCCTGCCCATCATGCTCGGCCTCGGGGCCAACAACACCCTCAGCCTGACCGACACCATCGCCCGCACCAACTTCGACGGCATCAGCGGCATCCTCTCCGTTGCGCCCTACTACAACAAGCCCAACCAACGAGGCCTGTTGGCGCACTACCGCGCGGTGGCCGAGGCGTCGCCCGTGCCCGTGGTGATCTACAACGTGCCAGGCCGCACGGGCGTCAACATCAGCGCCGAGACCACCCTCACCCTCGCCACCGAATGCCCCAACATCATCGGCATCAAGGAAGCGTCGGGCAACATGAACCAGATCATGGAGATCCTGCGGTCGCGGCCGGCGGGCTTCCGCGTCATCTCGGGCGACGACGCGCTGACCCTCCCCATGCTCGCCCTCGGCGCCGACGGCGTCATCTCCGTCATGGCCAACGCCCTTCCGAAGGAGATGAGCCAGATGGTACACTTCGCCATGAAGGGCGACCTGAAGAAAGCCCTTCCGCTACACTACGCCATGCTTCCGCTGATGAACGCCATCTTCGAAGAAGGCAACCCCACCGGCATCAAAGCACTGCTCGAATCGCAAGGCCGGATCACCAACGTGCTGCGTCTCCCACTCGTCAAAGCTTCCAAACCGCTCACCAACAAACTCACCGCCCTGCTCGGCGAACTCAACGAAAAACAATGAGCACCGCAACCACAGACCTTCAACCCCTACTGGACCGTGTGCGCGAAGAGTACCTCCGCCGCATGACCCAGGGACGCGGCCACCTGCTGCTGCAAGTCGAACAGTATGTCGCCTCGCAGGGCGGCAAGATGCTGCGCCCCCGCATCACCCTTGCCGCTGCCGCCACCCTCGGGCCCGAAGCGCTGCACTCGCGCCGCACACTCCTCCTCGCCGTCGCCGTCGAAATGCTGCACAACGCATCGCTCATCCACGACGACGTCATCGACCACTCGCCCCAACGGCGTGGACGCCCCTCGGTCAACGCACGCTGGAACAACGGCATCGCCGTGCTGCTCGGCGACTACCACCTGGCCCATATCATGCAGCTGCTCGACGAGGTGGGCGACGCCGACGCCTCGCGCCTCATCAACCAGACCGTCATCTCGATGGTCGAGTCCGAGCTGCTGCAGCAAGAGCTCCTCGCCGGACACACCATCACCAAGAAGGACTACCTCACCGTCATCGACGGCAAGACCGCCAACCTCTTCGCCACCGCCGCCGCCCTCGGCAACCCCGCCTACCGGCAGTTCGGCCTCCACTACGGACGCCTCTTCCAGCTGCGCGACGACCTCGACGACCACGAGACCACCCAATGGACCTCTCGACTCATCGAACAGGAACAGCTGACGCTGGCCTCGATGCAAGAAAAGCTTGACATATAGTACTTATTTGAGGAGTTAAAGAAGTTAAGAAGTTAAAGAAGTTAAGGAGTTAAGACAATAGCAAACAATAACAAAAGCAAACACAAATAAAAGAAGGCAAATAAATCAAACAATAAACAATATGAAAAAGATCATCCCCATCCTCCTCGCCCTCTTCATGGGCACAGGTCTCATGGCGCAGAACGCCAAGTTGCCGGACAACGTCACCCTGCGCACCCTCGACGGCAAGAGCGTCCAGTCGTCGGCCATCCAGAACGACGGCCGCCCCGTCATCATCTCCTTCTGGGCCACCTGGTGCGGCCCCTGCATGCTCGAACTGAAGACCATCCGCGAAGTCTACGACGAATGGGTCGAAGAGACGGGCGTCAAGATGGTCATCGTCTCGATCGACGACGCACGCACGGCCGCCCGCGTCAAGGGCGTCACCGAGAAGCAGGGCTGGAGCGACACCGGCGACGACGAATACCAGCACTACTACGACGTCTACCTCGACTCCAACCGCGACTTCGCCACGGCCCTCAACATCGGCCAGGATCCGCCCCACACCTTCATCATCAACGGCCAGGGCGAGATCGTGTGGCAGCACAAAGGCTACCAGCCCGGCGCCGAAGAGGAAGTGATCGAGCAGGTGCGCGCCCTCCTCAAGTAGGCATCCCCCCTGCATCATCTCTGCATCCCCTCTGCATCACTCCCTTCATGATCCATCGTCAGGGGGAGTGATATGATGCTTAGGATTGCTTATCGACAGTTAGCATATAAAAATATAATATGAATATAAAGAGATTACTACTTGCCGCAGCAGCCCTGCTGCTTGCCGGCTCGGCCGCCGCCCAGGGCATCATGGGCGGCCACGTGACGGGCAACATACAGCTTGACGGCCAGATGAGCCGCGAGGACACCGTCATCGGCGCCTCGGACGTGCCGGAGATTATGAAACTCAACGCCCGGGCCGACATTCTGTACACCAACGGCGACTTCAGCGCGGGCCTGCGCTTCGAGGCCTACCAGACGCCCCTGCTGGGCTTCGACGCCCAGTACACCGGCCAGGGGCTGGCCCATTACTTCGTCAGCTACAAGTCGAAGCGCATCAGCGTGACGGCCGGTAACTTCTACGAGCAGTTCGGCTCGGGCATGATCCTCCGTGCCTACGAGGACCGCTACCTGGGTCTCGACAACGCCCTGCTGGGCGTCAACGTGCAGTTGCGTCCGGTGGACGGCCTGACCATCAAGGCCCTGGCCGGCAAGCAGCGCATCTACTGGGGCTACGGCGAAGGCCTGGTGCGCGGCATCGACGCCGAAGCCGACCTCAACAGCCTCATCCGCGGCATGCAGGACAGCAAGCTGCACCTGACGCTGGGTGCCGGCTTCGTCAGTAAGTACGAGGCCGACGAGAGCATTCCCTCGGCCGCCGACCCCGAGCGGCGCCTCGACCTGCCGCTCAACGTGGGCGCCGCAGCCGTGCGCCTCAACATGGCCTACGGCCACTGGACCCTCCAGAGCGAGTATGCCCGCAAGGGGCAGGATCCCTCGATCATGAACGGCTACATCTACCGTCCGGGCGAGGCCCTGATGCTCAACCTCGGCTACTCGCGCCGCGGCCTCAGCGCCAGCCTGCAGGCCAAGCATGTGGACAACATGAGCTTCAAGTCGTCGCGCAGCCAGGCGGGCGAGATGCTCTACATCAACTACATACCCGCCATCAACCGGCAGTACACCTACCCCTCGCTGACGCTCTACCCCTACGCCACCCAGGTCATCGGTGAGAACGGCGTGCAGGGCGAGGTGGCCTACCGCTTCAAGAAGGGCACCTTCCTCGGCGGCAAGTACGGCACCGACGTGACCCTCAACGCCTCGGCCATCTACGGACTGGACACCACGCAGACCGGCGGCGCCGGCACCGAGGGCTACACCGCCACATGGACGGGCATGGGCGAGCATTTCTACACCGACGCCAGCCTCGAGGTGGAGAAGAAACTCAGCAAGAAGCTGACCCTCACCGCCATCTACTGCTACCAGGAGTTCAACCCGGTAGTCGAAGGCCACGAGCCCGACCTCTACCACAACCACATCGTGGTGGGCGACCTGCACTGGCGCGTCAGCAAGAAACACTCGCTGCACTTCAAGGCCGAGTGGGTGGGAAGCGACAGCTACTACGATGAGGCACAGGGCCATACCGACCGCCGCGCGGGCGACTGGCTGATGGGCTTCGTCGAGTGGAACCCCGGCACCCACTGGTTCATCTCGGTCAGCGACCAGTACGCCTACAACGACGGCATCGGCAACTACCCGAGCGTGGCCGTTGGCTACACCCACGGCACCACACGCCTGCAGGTGGGCTACGGCAAGCAGCGCGAGGGCCTGCTCTGCATCGGCGGCGTCTGCCGTCAGGTGCCCGCCAGCAACGGCCTGACCTTCAGCCTGACCACCAGCTTCTGAACAGTTAAGAGTTACGAGTTTTGAGTTAACAGTTATAACAATGAAGAAAAGCATACTGACCCTGTGCGCCGCGGCCCTGCTGCTGGGCGCCTGCGACAAGATAGAGCCCGCCGAGGACGGCACCTACACCCTCTTCGCCGGCATCAGCGCCACCTGGAGCGACGGCCCCGCCGTCGGCACCGACCAGCATGTGCTGGTGGAGAAATTCACCGGTCCCCGCTGCCCCAACTGCCCCGATGCCGACATCACCCTCGACGCCGCCCACGAACAGCTGGGCGACAAGCTGGTCGTCATCTCGATCAACCACCCCGTGGGCCAAGGCACCCCCTATCCGGGCGACCTCGACCTGCGCACCGACGACGGCACCACATGGGACCACTACTACGGCATCAACGCCATCCCCAGCGCCTACGTCAACCGCGACAAGAGCCGCACCTACAGCGGCGCCATGAGCAACATCACGGCCGACCTGCAGAGCGCCCTCGGCGAGAGCCCCGTGCTGGGCGTCGAGGTGAAGGCCACCGAAGCCGCCGAGGGGGCCATCGACATCACGGTGGGCCTGCAGTTCGTGCAGAGCTACTCCTCGCCGCTGACCCTCACGCTGGCGCTGATCGAGGACTCGCTGGCCTACCGCCAGTCGCACGGCAGCGAGGTGATCGAAGGCTACATGCACAACCACATGCTGCGCGATGTGATGACCGACGTGTGGGGCGCCGAGGTCGACGCCACGGGCGCCGCCGGCGAGAAACGCCAAGCCACATTCAGCACCTACCGCGTCAAGGACGCAAGCATCCGTCTGGAGAACTGCCACGTCGTGGCCTTCGTCAGCGACCGCGCCACCAAACGGGTACTCAACACCGCCATTTGCAGGATTGAGGATTAACGATTAAATCGAGGACAGTGCGATGAACCGAAGGATTCTGGGGTTGGCGTTGCCCAACATCATCACCAATATCACCGTGCCGCTGCTCGGCATGGTGGACATGGCTATTGTGGGGCATCTCTCCTCGAACCACATCGGCGCCATCACCATCGGCACCTCCATCTTCAACCTGATCTACTGGAACTTCGGCTTCCTGCGCATGGGCACCAGCGGTTTCACCGCCCAGGCCTACGGCGCCCAGCGATGGGACGAGGCGCTGAAGATACTCGTCCGCGCCTGCACCATCGCGCTCAGCATCGCCCTGCTGCTCATCGTGTTGCAGTGGCCCATCTCGCGGCTGGCGCTGGTCATCTTCGAGGGGAGCCCCGAGGTGCTGCGGCTGGCGCTGACCTACTTCTTCATCCGCATCTGGGCCGCCCCGGCCACCCTCGGGCTCTACGCCATCAAGGGGTGGTTCATCGGCATGCAGGACTCGAAGACCCCCATGTGGATCGCCATCGCGCTCAACTGCGTCAACATATTGGCATCGATGCTGTTCGTGTTGGTGCTGCATTGGGACATCGCCGGCGTGGCACTGGGCACCGTCATCGCCAACTATTCGGGACTGCTGCTGGGTACCGTCTTTCTGCGTCGCAAATGGAAAAAGGAAAGTGCTACGTGGAACGTGGAACGCGGAAGACTGCTTGCCGGGGCACTGCGCTGGGAGGATATGAAGCGCTTCTTCAAGGTCAACGGCGACATCTTCCTGCGCACGGTGTGCCTGTCGGCGGTCTTCACCTTCATCACCGCCGCCAGCGGCCGCATCAGCGACGAGGTGCTGGCCATCGACGCCCTGCTGCTGCAGTTCTTCACCCTCTTCAGCTACATCATGGACGGCTTCGCCTATGCCGGCGAGAGCCTCGTGGGCCGCTACATCGGGGCCCGAGATCCGAAGAACCTGCGCCTGTCGGTGCGCCTGCTGCTGCTCTGGGGGCTGGTGCTCACCGCCATCTTCACGATCCTCTACGCCCTCTTCAGCCAGCAGTTCCTGCACATCTTCACCTCCGACACCGCCCTCATCGATGCCGCTGGCGACTACCTGGTCTGGATCCTGGCCATCCCTGTGTGCGGCTTCGCCGCCTTCCTCTTTGACGGCATCTTCGTCGGCGCCACCGCCAGCCGCACCATGCGCAACGCCATGTTCGTCGCCACGGCCGCCTTCTTCGCCCTTTACTTCGGACTGAAGACCCTCAACCAACAATACGACACCCTGACAGCCCACACCTGGAACAACACTCTGTGGCTCTCGTTCATGGTTTACCTCACCCTGCGCGGCCTGCTGCAAGGGGTGCGTGTAAAGAAAGATATTTACCTGCAAGCTCAATGAAAAGACTCACAACACTTCTGATACTGCTGCTGACGGCGACCACCCTCATGGGGCAGGCCGACCGTCCGCGGGTGGCCGTGGTCCTCAGCGGCGGCGGCGCCAAGGGGGTGGCCCACATCAGCGCCCTCAAGGTCATCGAGGAGGCCGGCTTCCCGATCGACATCGTCTGCGGCACCAGTATGGGTGCCCTCATCGGCAGCCTCTACAGTATCGGCTACTCGACCGACTTCCTCGACTCGCTGGTACGCAGCCAGGACTGGGCCGCCCTGCTGAGCGACCGTTCCGACCCGTCGCGCCTCACCCTGCGGCAACGCGAGGAGCAGAACACCTACGTGGTCATCCGCGGCGTGGGAGGCTCTCAGCCTCAGCGCGGTGGACTCATTCGTGGACGCAACCTCGACCTGCTCTTCCGGCGGCTATGCACCGGCTATCTTGACAGCATCAGCTTCGACAGCCTCCCCATTCCCTTTGCCTGCGTCGCCACCGACATCGTCACCAACCGCGAGGTCGTCTTCCACAGCGGCCACCTGATCCAGGCCATGCGTGCCTCGATGGCCATCCCGGGCGTCTTCACTCCCGTCCGCATGGGCAACATGGTGCTGCTGGACGGCGGCCTGCGCAACAACTATCCGGCCGACATCGCACGTGCCATGGGGGCCGACATCGTCATCGGCGTCAGCGTGCAGGACCTCATGACGCGGTCGGAAGACATCAACGACGTGGGCGCCGTCATGGGCCAGCTGATCAGCATCAACAGCCGCAACAAATTCAACGACAACATCAAGCTGAGCGACATCTTCATCCATGTCGACGTCAGCGGCTACAGCGCCGCCAGCTTCACCAGCGCCTCGATCGACACCCTCCTGCGTCGCGGCGACGAAGCCACCCGCAAACTCTGGGACCACCTGCTGGCCTTGCGCCACCGCTACCATATCGACAGCGTGGCCTACCCCCACCCCAACGCCCGGGCTGCCATGCCGGTACCCGAGGAGACACCCACCACATCGGCCACCGTCAGCCGCATCCCCATCGCCAGTGCGGGCTTCCGGTTCGACACCGAGGAGATGGGGGCCATACAGCTGGGCATCAAGTTCCCGCTGCGCACCCAGATCCCCATCGGCCTGGCCGGCACCCTGCGACTGGGACGCCGCAGCATGGCGCGCGCCGAAGCCACCATGCTCACCAGCCACCCGGGATTCAACCCCACCTTGGCCTACACCCTGCGTATCAACGACCTGGATGTATATACCGCCGGCACACGCACCTACAACGTGCGCTACCGCCAGCACACCGCCGACCTGACACCGCTGGACCTGCGCCTGCACCGCTACAACCTCCACGCCGGCGTGCGCTGGGACTACTACAACTACTACGGCCAACTGCTCACCTCCACCAGCGACATACCGCCGCTCCTCAACGACCACTACATATCCTATCACTTCAGCGCCGACCTGAACACCGAGAACGACTGGTACTTCCCCACGCGTGGCAACCGCTTCCATGCGGCCTACGCCTACCGAACCACCAACTTCTACGGCTTCGAGAACAAGGCCGGCTTGAGCGACCTCAGCGTCCATTGGCGCATCAACCTGCCGCTGGCGGAACGCTGGTCGCTTCAACCCATGCTCTACTCGCGCCTGCTGCTCGGCCCCGAAGCCCCGTTGGCCTATTCCAACATACTGGGTGGCAACAATTTCGGCCACTTCGTCGAGCAGCAGATGCCCTTCGCGGGACTGGGCCATATCGAAATCACCGACAGCCGTTTTGCCGCCGTCCAGCTGCAGCTGCAGTACAACATCCACAAGAGCCACTACCTGCAACTGCGCGCCGCTGCCGCCTACCACACCGACGACTTCACCCAGATGCAACCCGACACCTATATCGTCGGTCTTCAGGCCGCCTACCACTACAACACCATCATCGGCCCCATCGGGGCCACCATCGGCTACACCACACTCACCCGCAGCCCTTACATCCACATCAATATCGGACATATATTTTAATCAACAACACACGAATCCATGAATGCCAACGAATTATATACAATTTTTGAGAGACAGGTAAACGATTACCACACCGTCGATTCCGTCGACGCCCCCCTCCATTCCCCCTACGCCGACGGCACGTTTGAAGCCCTGCTGTGGGAGAAATCGTGGGTCGACACCGTACAATGGCACCTCGAGGACCTTGTGCGGCCCGACGACGTGGACCCCGTCGACGCCCTGCAACTCAAACGGCGTATCGACCGGTCGAACCAACACCGCACCGACCTCGTGGAACGCATCGACGACCACTACTACATGCAGTTCAAGGGCATCACCCCGCTGCCCGACGCGCGGATCAACACCGAGACACCCGCCTGGGCCATCGACCGGCTCTCCATCCTCGCGCTCAAGATCTACCACTTCCAGATTGAAGCCCGCCGCGGCGACGACGAACACCGCGCCAAATGCCAGGCCAAGCTCGACACGCTGCTCACCCAGCGCGCCGACCTCACCCTCGCCATCGACCAGCTGCTCGATGACCTCGCCGCCGGACGCCGCATCATGCGCCTCTACCGCCAGATGAAGATGTACAACGACCCGGCGCTGAACCCGATGCTCTATGGCAAAGCGCAAGCCTGACCATATTCTGACAGTGCGCCTCTCGGCCCTGGGCGACGTGGCCATCATGGTCCCCGTCCTGCGGGCCTACGCCTGGGCCAACCCCGATGTGCGCTTCACCGTGGCCGCACCGCCCCTGCTGGAGCCTCTGTTTCAGGGAATACCCAACGTGGACTTCCTCGGCGTGAAGAAGAAGCAAAGCGCCCGCGCCATCTGCCGCCAGTTGCAGAGCGTCGGGGCCGACGCCATCGCCGACCTTCACCAGATCAACCGCGTGGGTCGCGCCCTGTTCCTGCTGCGGCTCCAGGCCCTCCTCCACCTGCATCACATCCCCCTGCGGCGTATCCGCAAGGGGCGCCTCTCGCGGTGGCTCTTCCTGAACCACCTCTGCATGCGTCCCCGCAAACCGCAAGACCAGCGCTACGCCGAAGTGTTCGACCGCCTGGGGCTCGACAACCAAAACCACCACGTCCTCATCAACTACCAGACCGTCCATGCGTCAGCCCCGACCGAGAAGCCACGCGCCATCGGCATCGCCCCTTTCGCGCAGCATCCCGGCAAGATATGGCCCTGGGAATTCACCTGCGCCCTGGCCCTGATGCTGGCCGGGAAAGGCTACCAGGTGCGTCTCTTCGGCAGCCGCGAGGAGGCTCCGCAGCTCGAATCCCTCGCCGCACAGCACGCCAACATCACCTCGCTGGCCGGCAAACACACCTTCGCCGAGGAGCTGGACATCATCCGCTCCCTGCCCCTCATGGTCACCATGGACAGCGCCAACATGCACTTCGCCTCGGCCGTGGGCACACCGGTGGTCAGCATCTGGGGCGCCACGCACCCCGACTTCGGCTTCTATGGCCACGGCCAAGACCGCGCCAACGCCCTCTGCGCCCACCTGCCCTGCCAGCCCTGCTCGGCCTTCGGGCAACGGCGGTGCCGCTACGGCGACCACCGATGCCTGCGGGCCATCACCCCCGACGCCGTGATGGAAAAAATAGAAAAGGCTTTGCAGTGATGCAAAGCCTTTTCCTTTTTATTCTGTAGCGGGAATCAGACTTGAACTGATGACCTCCGGGTTATGAATCCAGCGCTCTAACCAGCTGAGCTATCCCGCCATTTTTCAGGCCTCTCTCGGTCTTGAAAACGGGTGCAAAAGTACTACTTTTTTTCGATATGGCCAAATAAAAATGTAAAATAAATTACAATTCGCTATTTGACAACCGATTAAAAACACGCACCCTCAGCATCCGCTTCTCCAATTCCGCAGGATGGGCAAGGGCAAAACGCGGAATTTCGCCCCTTGCATGCACTACCATGCAATGGTGTAGGGGCCGCTGCGGGCGACAAAGGTTTCCCCGTCGTCGAACGACACGGCGACATACACCTTCGTCTGGGTGCCGACCACATTGACCGCATTGACAAAGTGGTTGTAGTACGCACGCACCACGAAATCGTCAAACCACGCGTTGTTCGACGGGATGGAACCCATACCAAAGCCCTTCACCTCTTTGCCGTACTTGTCGACCAGCGGGGTCGTGCCATCCTCGGCATAGAAGAGCAGGAAGGCCTTCATCGTGCGTCCGTGGGCGCCCTTGATGTCGACCGAGATGTGGGCACGCAGCACCTCGGCGCCGTAGGAATTGTCCACCACGTGCTCGTCGAACTTCACCTGATTGATCTTGACCTCGATTTTGTCGGCCGTCACCCCCTCCTGCTTCACCTTGATGGCAATCGGGGCCCCGCCTTCGCTCGAGCTCACCGTCACCACCGCCTCGCGCGTCGTCGGTGTGTTGTTCTCTTCGATATGGATACCGTAGGCATCGACACGGATCCACGCGGGCATCTCGCTCCATTTGACCTCGTCGCTGCAAGCGGCAATGTTGAGGTCCAGCACTCCGCCCTCGTAATCGACCGGCAGGTCGATATCGTTCGAGCTGCCGTTGACCATGATCGACACCGGGTGCATCGGGAAGTACTCGTGGGCCTCGCCGCCGGGGATGATGTTCATGTTCTCCTTCTTCGGGTCGACCGTTTCCTGGAAGACATAGAGGTCGGCCTTGAGGGGCTGCTCGCCGTAGTTTCCCTTGAAGTCCATCACGTTGTACGGCACGAAGAATGTCGCCGTCAGGAAGACCTCGTCCTCGTCCACGGCAAACTCCTTCTCCTGGCCCGACTTGCCGCCATACACCGTGTATTTGCCGTTGATATCGTAGGCCAGCATGGCCTTCGCGCCACCGCGTTCGGGCGCCATGTAGCAACGCGCCTTCAGACGCTGCCCCTTCATATTCTTGACACATATCAGCGAGGTGACCGTGCTGCCGGCCCTCCCCTGGTTGCAGCCGCCTTCGTAACGGCTCGAGATGATCTTCACCTCGGGCTCCGGCTCGGGCTCCGGCTCCTGCACCGTGGGTGCCGGCTGCTCCACCTCGGGCTGGCGCGTATCCTCGCGCTCCTCCTGGACCGGCTTGGCCGCATTCTCGTTGGCGGCCGCCTCCTGGGCCTTCTTGCGCGCCTGGCTCTTCTTGCCCTCGATGCAACGCTGGATCAGCCGGTCGAGGTCGTGCGTGCGCGGGGCGCACTTCATGGCAAAATTGAACTGGCTGATAGCCTCGTCGTACCTCTTGCTGTTATACAGTTCGATACCCTTGCTTCGGTGGGTGGTGTAGCAGTCCTGTGCCGACACGCCTGCGGCAGCACAGAGCATCATCAATACGAAAACAAGTTTCTTCATTTATCCAATTCTTTCATCTGCTGTTTGACATCATTGTATTCTGCCCGGATCTGCGGATCGTCGTAGAGCGACAGGGCCTTCCGGTAGTACTTGTACGAACTCTTGTAGTCGCCCAACTCCTTCAGCGCGCTGAAGGCGATGTCGGCCCACCACTTGGCAGCCTCCATCATCTTGACATCCAACGCTTCGCGCAGGCCCTCCGATTGGTTGTACTCTTCGGCCATCACCTCGGAGTATTTCGTCTCCATCGGCACGATCACCGAGTCAATCAAGCCTTTGGCTTCGAGCAGCATCTTGTCGTTCTGCCCCGAGCCTTCGTCGATCAACGCCTTGCAGCGCTCCACCTCCGTCTTGTAGGTGTCCAGGTTGGCCGTGGCCGCTTTCGTCACCGGGTCAACCCTGAAGAAGAGGAAGTAAGCCACCACAGCACCCACCAGCAGCACCGCTACGGGGATGATGACTGCCAGAATGGGGAATTTCTTTTTCTCCTTCGGAGCCTTGGGGGCTTTCGCAGGTTTGGGCGCCTTGGGGGCTTTCGGAGCCTTCGGTGCCTTGGGGGCCTTGGGTGCTTTGGGGGCCTTCGCGGCCTTGCCCTTCTTGGGGGCGGCTACAGGTGCATCCGCCTCAGCGGCAGGCGCTTGCTGCGCCGCCGGCGGCTCCGGGGCTGCCACCGCCGGGGCCGGCTCTGCCGGCTTGACGGGTTCCGGCGCGGGCTGGACTTCCGGCTGACTTGCCACCGGCGGCTGCGGCGCTTCCGCAGGCTGTGCCGGGGCGACGGGTGTCTCCACCGCCGGTGCAGGGGGCTCAGCCGGTGCCTGCGACACCGGCGGCTGAGGGGCCTCGACGGCCTTTGGCTCAGCGGTAATATTCTGATTTACTATGGGTTCTTCCTGCTTGGGAGGCTGCGGGGCCTCCACCTTCTCCACCTTGGGTTGGGGCGGTTCCTGGGTCTGCGGTTTCACAGGCTCGGCAGCAGGGGCCGGTTGGCTCGCGGGAGCCGATGTGGATTTGCAATAGGGGCACTGATCGCCAAAATAGAAGTGTCCGTTGGGACATTGTTTGTAGCTCGACATGATTCTATTTTATTAATCCTTGAATTCTGCCTGCCGGTGGACAAAAGAACGCTGCCGACGCTGCACACAAACACTACAACCATCTGTCAACCAACGCCTAATATACCACAGGCATTACTTACATTCACATGCAAATATACAAAAAATTCGGATATTTGCAAAATAATTAACAAAAAGGGTATGCCGTGGGCTACGCGCCCTCACCGTCAAAAAGGCCGCTGAGGGTGCCCCCCACCGAATCGCACCGCGCGCCGGTCACCGTGGCCAGGGTGTTCACCCGGCCCTTGACCCGCAAGTACCCCAAGAAGGCGAACACCATCGCCTCTTTGTAGTTGACAATCAGATCGTCCGGCACCACCATGTGCGTTGCGGGGCGGTAATCGGCCAACCGCTCGAGCAGGAAGCTGTTGAAGGCGCCGCCACCCGTCACTAAGAGTGTGCCAACCTGCTGACGGTCAAGCACACGGGCAATCTGGATGGCGATGTGATGCGTGACGGTGGCCAGAAGGTCGCAGGTGTCCTCTCCCGACGAGGCGATGCAAGGCCAGAATGCATCCACAAACCACTCTTTTCCGAGCGACTTGGGCGACGGCAAAGCATAGTAATCCAAGCCGTTGAGCGTGGAGAGGAGGCAGGTGTGGACATTCCCGCGGCGGGCATTTTCGCCCTGCGGGTCATAATCGAGCCCCAAGCACGCCGCCAAGCGGTTGAGGGCCATATTGCAAGGACAGATATCGAACGCCAGGCGGCGCCCCTCTTCGCGATAGGAGATGTTGGCAATGCCCCCCAGGTTGAGGCAGGCATCGTAGCGGCCGAAGAGCAGCTCGTCGCCTATCGGCACCAACGGGGCCCCCTGCCCGCCGAGGGCCACATCGAGGGTGCGGAAATTGCTGACCACCGGCAGGCCAGTCTCGGCCGCGATGGCGTCGCCGTCGCCGATCTGGGTTGTCAGCCCGATGGCCGGCTGATGGAAAATGGTGTGTCCGTGCGAGGCCACAAGAGCGGGTTTAGTCAATCTGTTCGATTGCAGGAACTCATTGATTTTACGTCCAAAATAGTGTCCTAATTCAACATTTGCTTTAGCATATTCCAACGCCGACGATTCCTCGAGCGACGAGAGCCGCTGACGCCATTCCGGAGCATAAGGACGGGTGTCCGCCGCCAGGATGCGGCAGCCGTTATCATCAATATTGCAGAGGGCCATGTCGAGCCCGTCGAGCGAAGTGCCCGACATCAAACCTAATACAATCATAATGAATCGAGTATTGGAATAATCAATTGACTGCAAACCAACGAGTCGTACAGCTCGACGCCCCGCTGGTTCAGATGGTCTTCGTTGAAGAAATGAAGCGAGTCGTCGAGCGCAGGAGAGGATATAAAGCAATACTTTCCATAACCACTCATTTCCGACTGGAATTCAGCGAGATTTGAATACGAATCAAGCAGCACTTTTGTATCCGGAACCTGCAGCAGGATATAATGAATGCCGAGCGCCTGCAGCTTGTCGACACAACGACGCAAGGCACGGCGCTGCACACCACGCACCCGGATCGTATCGCCATGGTGCGGAACGGGGCTGTAGCACTCCAAGTCACGCTCCACATAACCGCCTTCAACATAATGATTCACACCGCAATCCACGGGGTCGGAATAGCGAGCGAAATCGTCCGAAAAACGATTATGGAGCATGGCGTAGACGCCCGTGCAGAACACCCGCCGGTTGGCTGTGCGGAGCATCATCGGCACCATCTGCCATGTCGGCTGGAGGTTGCACAGCTGATACACAGCCGGTTCCACCCCGTCGTGCTGCATCACGTCGGGGTGTACCTCGAAGACCACCAGCTTAGGCCGCAGGGAGTCCAACCACTTGTCTATCAACACCTCGGTCTGCAACGGCGTCTGCATAGACGACCCCAGGTTGAACACCCGCACCCCATGGCGGGCGAACAGCCGCGGATCGAAGGTGCGGTAGGCATGCGACGA
>CAMNIH010000014.1 GCA_946540365.1 uncultured Bacteroidales bacterium | reverse complement strand
GCAGGAATGCCAGCAGGATACCGGCAGCCACTGCCGAGCCCACCACGCCGGCCACATTCGGGCCCATGGCGTGCTGCAGCAGGTAGTTGGTCTTGTCGTACTCCAGGCCCACATTGTTCGACACACGGGCGGCATCAGGCACAGCGCTGACGCCCGAGTTGCCGATCAGCGGGTTGATCTTGTTGCCCTCCTTTAGGAAGAGGTTCATGATCTTCACGAAGAGCACGCCGCAGAAGGTGGCCACGATGAACGAGCCGGCGCCGAGGCCGAAGATCATCAGCGACTTGCCGCTGAGGAACACCGAGGCCTGGGTCGAGGCACCCACGGTGATGCCGATGAGCAGGGTGCAGATGTTGACCACCGCGTTGGAGGCCACATCGGAGAGGCGCTTGGTGACGCCGCACTCCTTGAGCAGGTTGCCGAAGAAGAGCATGCCCAGCAGGGGCAGGCCGCTCGGCACGATGAAGGCGCAGAAGAGCAGGCCGATGATGGGGAAGGTGATCTTCTCCAGCTTCGACACTTTGCGCGGCGGCTTCATGCGGATGGTGCGCTCCTTGGGGGTGGTCAGCAGTCGCATGATGGGCGGCTGGATGACGGGCACGAGGGCCATGTACGAGTAGGCCGACACGGCGATGGCACCCATCAGGTCGGGGGCCAGCTGCGAGCTGATGAAGATGGCCGTCGGGCCGTCGGCACCGCCGATGATACCGATGGCACCGGCCTCGTTGGGCATGAAGCCCAGGGCCAGGGCGCCCATGTAGGCGGCGAAGATGCCCACCTGGGCCGCCGCGCCGATAAGCATCAGCTTCGGGTTGCTCAGCAGCGCCGAGAAGTCGGTCATGGCGCCGATGCCCAGGAAGATCAAGGGCGGATACCAGCCGTTCTGCACGCCGTGGTAGAGGATGTTGAGCACCGATCCCTGCTCGTAGATGCCTATCTTCAGTCCTGGATAGAAGGGGATATTGCCGATGAGCATACCGAATCCGATGGGGACGAGCAGGAGGGGTTCGAATTCGTACTTGATGCCCAGGAAGATGAACACCAAGCCGACAAGAATCATTGCGATGTGGCCCCAGGTCACATTGGCGAAGCCGGTGTATTCGAGGAACTGAACCAGCTGCGTCGACATGAACTCCATGAAGCCACCTGTGGCTAAACTAATCATGTGACTTCAGTTTTTATCCGATTACTACTAAGACATCGCCCTCGAGGACGCTGTCGCCCTTGCGTACCATGACCTCTTTGACCGTGCCGGCCACGTCGGCCTCGATGTTGTTCTCCATCTTCATGGCCTCAAGCAGAACCACGGTCTGGCCGGCTTTGACGGTGTCGCCCACGTTGACGAACACGTCGAGGATGGTGCCGGGTAGCGGCGTGGTCACCTTGCTGCCGGCCGCGGCGGCGGGGGCGCTGCTCTTCGGTGCGGCGGCTGCGGCGGCCATCTGCGGACGCGGCGTGCTGACCACGGTCTTCTTCTGTTGTTTGATTTCCTGGTCGACGGTGACGACATAGCTGGTTCCGTTGACGTCGAGTTTGATTTCCTGGCCTTCCACTTCGTTGATCTCAACGTTGTAGTCGTTGCCGTTTATCTTGAGCTTATAGCTTTTCATTGCCTATCTTTTATTATTAAAGTAATGATTCATATTATAGTACTTGGCGTTCCAAGGCGTCCAGTCGCGTTTCACCTTCTGGATGGTGATCACGGTCTCCTCCTCGTCGTGCAGCTCGTTGTTGTAGAGGTGGATGGCGGCGGCGATGGCGGCCATGGTCTCGTCCTCGGCGCTGCTGCCCGAGCTGACGGGCTTGATGGCCGGAGCCTTCTTGGCGTTGCCTTTCTCTTTGCTACGCTCCTCGGCGCTGGAGATCAGTTTGCCCGAGCCGGAGATGATGAGGCAGATGCACACCAGGGCGAGGAACACCACAGCCACGGCCACGGCGGCGAGGCCGACGCCCACGGGGTCGCTCTCCTTGATCTTCTCGGCCTGCTTGGCCACGCGGTAGTGGTGGGTTCTGATTTCGCCGTTGGCGAACTGTTCAAAGTTCAGACGGTGCAGCGGCAGGATGTTGATGTCGTATCCGTAGGGGTTGCGGCCCACGACGGTCAGGGCGCCGCCTTCGCGCCACATGGCGTACATCGGGCTCTGGAAGGTGCGGCGGGCCACCTCGTGCATGTTCGAGTCGAGGATGGCCACGTAAGCCGTGTCGTTCACGCCCGAGGCCAGCACCAGCACATAGGGACCCATGGCCGACACGCTCACCGGGCGCAGGATGTTCTTCAGGTCGTGGCGTTTGTAGGTGTCGTCGGTCTTGTATACGCCGATGGTGTCCATCGTCTCGACCGACACCAGGTGTACCGAACACTCCACACTGTCGATTGCCACAAAGGCGCCCAGGTCGGGCGCATAGCAGATCTTGACGCTCTGGAGGTCCACCGACGGTGTCAGCGCATGCATCGGGCATCCCGCGTGGGGGGCCTCCTGCTGCGCGGCCTGGGTGGCGCCTGTCACGGCGTCCTGACCGCCCTGTGCCCCGTGCTGGGGCTGCGGGGCCGCCATGGCTGTCAGCGTGGCGAAACTCAGCAGACCTGCGATTAGCAGTTTATTAAGTGTTTTCATCTAACAATCTCTTTGTTTTAACATCAAAACGTTGTTTGAAATCCGGCGCGTCAGCGCTGACGCGCCGGATCCGTTCACGTCCAAGTGCTTACTTGGCAGCCTCTTTGTGGCACTCTTTGCCTTCAGCCTTGCAGCACTTCTCGCCTTCGGCCTTCTTGCAGCCTTCCTGGCCTTCCTTGCAGCAGGCCTTGGTGCTGTCCATGGCCATGCCTTCGGCTTTGCAGCACATGGTGGTGTCGCCCTCGGCCTTGTTGCACTTGTGCTCGCACTGCTCGGTGGCGGCGCAGGTGGTGTCCTCGGCGGCCTCGGCGGCCTTGTTGTTGTTGCAGGCGGTCATGGCGAACATCACCAGAGCGGCGGCAGCGGTAAACAGAACTTTCTTCATTGTTGTTTTGATGTTTAAAATATTGGTTAATAAAATGAATTGTTTGTTGTTCAGGTCAGAGCGGCAGGTTGCAGTGCTTCTTCATCGGGAGCGAGTCCTTCTTGGTCTGCAGGGCCTGCAGGGCGCGGATGACGCGGAAGCGCGTGTTGCGCGGCTCGATGACGTCGTCGATATAGCCGTACTTGGCGGCGTTGTAGGGGTTGGCGAACAGGTCGTTGTACTCCTTCTCCTTCTCGGCGATGAACTTGGCCTTTTCTTCGGGGTCGGTGATCTCCTTCAGGGCGCGGCCGTGCAGCACCTCGGTGGCGCCGCTGGCACCCATGACGGCGATCTGGGCCGTGGGCCAGGCGTAGTTGATGTCGCTCCGCAGCTGCTTGCAGCTCATCACGATGTGGGCGCCGCCGTAGCTCTTGCGCAGGGTGACGGTCACCTTGGGCACCGTGGCCTCGCCGTAGGCGAAGAGCATCTTGGCGCCGTGGGCGATCACGCCGTTGTACTCCTGGCCGGTGCCGGGCAGGAAGCCGGGCACGTCGACCAGCGTCACCAGCGGTATGTTGAAGGCGTCGCAGAAGCGCACGAAGCGCGCTCCCTTGCGCGAGGCGTTGCAGTCCAGCACGCCGGCCATGGCCTTGGGCTGGTTGGCCACGATGCCGACGCTCATGCCGCCCATGCGGGCAAAGCCGACCACCAGGTTCTTGGCGAAGTTCTCGTGGACCTCGAGGAAGCGGCCCTCGTCGACGATGGCGGCGATGACCTCCTTCACGTCGTAGGCCTCGTTGGGGTTCTCGGGGATGATGCTGTTCAGCGAGTCCTCCAGTCGGTCGATCGGATCCTCGGTGGGCACGTAGGGAGCCTCCTCGAAGTTGTTGCTCGGGATGTAGCTCACCAGGTCGCGGATCAGCTGCAGGGTGGCCTCCTCGGTCTCGCCCACGAAGTGGGCCACACCACTCTTGGTGGCATGCACCATGGCGCCGCCCAGCTTGTCGACGGTGACGTCCTCGCCCGTGACGGTCTTGACCACCTTCGGGCCGGTGAGGAACATATAGCTGTTCTCCTTGCTCATCAGGATGAAGTCGGTCAGCGCGGGGCTGTAGACCGAGCCGCCGGCGCAGGGGCCGAAGATGGCGCTGATCTGCGGCACCACACCGCTGGCCAGGATGTTGCGCTCGAAGATCTCGGCGAAGCCGGCCAGGGCGTTGATGCCCTCCTGGATGCGGGCGCCGCCCGAGTCGTTCAGGCCGATCACCGGGGCGCCGACCTTCATGGCCTGGTCCATCACCTTGCAGATCTTCAGGGCCATCGTCTCGCTCAGCGAGCCGCCGAACACCGTGAAGTCCTGTGCAAACACGTACACCATGCGGCCGCCGATGGTGCCGTAGCCCGTCACCACGCCGTCGCCCAGGTACGACTTCTTCTGCATGTCGAAGTTCGTGCAGCGGTGGGTGACAAACATATCGAATTCCTCGAACGAACCCTCGTCAAGCAACAGGGCGATGCGCTCGCGGGCGGTCAGTTTACCCTGGGCATGTTGCTTGTCGATGCCTTTCTGGCCTCCGCCGACTTTGGCTTCGGCACGCTTGTCGAGCAGTTCCTTTATCTTTTGTTCAAAAGCCATAACGTTTACTGTTTTTATTGGTGGGTGGTGGATTTTATTTGCAGCAGAATTCGGTCAGCACGCCGAGGGTCGACTTGGGATGCAGGAAGCCGATTTTGAGGTGCTCGGCGCCCGGACGGGCCTTCTCGTCGATCAGGCGCACCCCCTTGGCCTTGGCCTCGCCGAGGGCGGTGTCGGTGTCCTCCATCGCGAAGGCGATGTGGTGCATGCCGCCCTTGCCGCCGTTCTTCTCGATGAAGGCGGCGATGGTGCTCTCGGGGCACGTGGGCTCCAACAATTCGATTTTGACGTCGCCGCAGCGGAAGAAGGCCGTCTTGACCTTTTGGTCCTTGACCTCCTCGATGGCGTAGCATTTCAGACCCATGACGTCCTCCCAGTAGCGGATGGCTTCCTCGAGGTTGGTCACAGCGATACCGATGTGTTCAATGTGTGAAGGTGTCATTGTTTTTATGTTTTATATATTATCTTTTCGTTTGTTTCACAATGTGTTGTGCTTGTCGGCACAATACTTTGAAAGTGCAAATATACAAAAAAAATCGAATATGGCGGCTCTTCCGGCCATTTTTTTGCGATTTGTGGCGCCCGATGCCCTCTCCCTGGGGCAGGGTTGACACGGTATCAGGTCTACCTTTTCTTCAGTCGTTCTTCAGTCGTTCTTCAGTCGTTCTTCAGTGATCACTGAAGAACGACTGAAGAACGACTGAAGAACGACTGAAGAAATGGTAGAGTCAGGGTAGGCCGGGGGACTGGTTGGGGGGAATCGAAATTTTGTGTCGCCATGTCGGATTTTTTTGTATATTTGCACATGGAATTCGGTGAGGGTGAAGTTTATTAATATTTGACAATCAGAAATATGGATAATTATGTAGTTTCGGCAAGGAAGTATCGTCCCTCGACGTTTGCCAGCGTGGTGGGCCAGGAGCACATCACGCGGACGCTGAAGAACGCCATTCAGACCGGCCAGTTGCCGCAGGCATTCCTCTTCTGCGGCAGCCGCGGGGTGGGCAAGACGACCTGCGCGCGCATCCTGGCCAAGACGATCAACTGCGAGCACCGCACCCCCGAGGGCGAGGCCTGCAACGAATGCGAGAGCTGCCGCTCGTTCAACGAGGGCGCCTCGATGAATATCTTCGAGCTCGACGCGGCCAGCAACAACGGCGTCGACAACATCCGCGAGCTGACCCAGCAGGTCTACATCCCGCCGCAGACGGGCCGCTACAAGGTCTACATCATCGACGAGGTCCACATGCTCTCGTCCGGGGCCTTCAACGCCTTCCTGAAAACCCTCGAGGAGCCGCCGGCCTACGCCAAGTTCATCCTCGCCACGACCGAGAAGAACAAGGTGATCCCCACCATCCTGAGCCGT
Source organism: uncultured Bacteroidales bacterium (assembly GCA_946540365.1). Next base: position 15,508 of record CAMNIH010000014.1, on the reverse strand, counting down.
TGCCAGGTGTTCGATTTCAAGCGCATCGAGGTGCCCGACATCGTGCATCACCTCGAGTACGTGGCCGGCCGGGAGGGGGTGCGCTACGAACCCGAGGCGCTGGAGCTGATCGCCACCAAGGCCGAGGGCGGCATGCGCGACGCGCTCTCCACCTTCGACCAGCTGGTCAACTTCACCCAGGGCAACCTCACCTACCAGGGCTGCCTGGAGAACCTCAACGTGCTCGACGCCGACTATTACTTCCGGCTGGTCGACATGCTGCGTGCCGGCGACATCGGCGGCTCGCTGCTGCTCTACCAGGATGTCCTCACGCGCGGCTTTGGCGGCCAGCATTTTATGACCGGCCTCTGCGAGCACCTGCGCAACCTCATGGTCAGCCTCGACCCGCAGACCCTCTCGCTGGTCGAGGGGGGCGAGCGGCTGCGTACACGCTACGGCGAACAGGCCCGCCAGTGCGGCCTGCCGCTGCTGCTGGGCTACCTCAACACAGCCTCCGACTACGAGTACCGTTTCCGCGACGCCAACAACAAGCGCCTCTTCGTCGAGGTGTGCCTGATGAAGCTGGCCTCGAGCGGTGTGCAATAGATAGCAAGACGTCCGGAGCGGACAGGCACGGATGCAGTGGAAGGGGGCAAGCCGGCGGCGCCGGCCCCCAGCGCCCCCGGTGTCCCCGGTGATTCCGCAAAGACCGGAGATTCTGGAGTTTCCGTTGCATCCGGCGCTCCCGCGAACCCCGCTGCCCCTGTGCAGCCCGCTGCCACCGTCACGCGTGCGCCGGGCCTCATGGGCGGCATCTCCATCGCCGCCATCAAGAACGCCCCGCCCGCCGTGCCGCACCACCGGCTGCAGGCCGAGGTCAAGCCCCTGACCGACGAGGACCTGAAGCGCTACTGGGACGAGGTGGCCTTGGAGCTGGGCCTCGCCGACCTCATGGCCGGCGCCCTCGTGCATCAGGGCGACCACCCCGGCATGATCACCATCGACGCCCAGACCACCTGGTTCGCCGACGAGTTCAAGCCCCACCGCATCGACGTCATGGAGGCCCTCCGCACGAAGACCGGCATGCCCATGCTGGACTGCAAGGTGAACCCGCGCTTCCTCGAGAAGGAGGAGGTGGTCTATTCGCCCAACGACAAGTACAACGCCATGCTGCAACAGAATCCCCAGCTGATCGAGTTGCGCAAGCTGTTCCCGATGATTGACTATTAAGATAAAATGGAATTCTATAAATTTGACGGTGCAGGCAATGATTTCGTGGTCGTCGACAACCGCGCCGGCCTCATTGCCCTCGACAGCACCGCGATCGCGCGCATCTGCCACCGCCGTTTCGGCGTGGGGGCCGACGGCCTGATGACCCTCGACGCCGCCCCTGCGGGCTACGACTTCGAGATGCACTACTACAACAGCGACGGCCGCCTGGGGTCGATGTGCGGCAACGGAGGCCGCTGCATCGCGGCCTTTGCCCACCTGCTGGGCATGGGCGAGAGGCTCCGTTTCATGGGCTACGACGGGCCCCACGATGCGCATATTCTGTCGTGGGACGGCCGCCGCGGCATCGTCAACCTCGGCATGCGCAGCATCGCCGCCGACGGGATGGAACGGGTGCTCGACGGCACCTTCGTCGACACCGGCTCGCCGCACTACGTGCAGCAGGTCAGCGACCTGGAACACTACGACGTGGTCGGCGAGGGACGCCGCATACGGCAGATGGCATCCCTCTTCCCGCAGGGCACCAACGTCGACTTCGTCGAGCCGCTGCCCGACGGACGCCTGGCAATCCGCACCTACGAGCGCGGAGTCGAGGACGAGACGTGGGCCTGCGGCACCGGCGTGACGGCCGCCGCCCTGGTTACCGACAGCCGCCGCATCGTCGCCCGGGGGGGCGACTTCCAGGTCGATTTCGACCGCTCCGCCGGCGCCTTCGACAACGTGCGCCTCACGGGACCCGTATCACTCAATTTCATCGGACAATGGACCTCTTCAGCGCTATAGACACCGAGCCCATCCGCCTGCAGATGGAGCAGCTGGCCGCCGAGCTGGACCGGCTGAACTATGAGTACTACATGAACGACCGCTCGTTAGTCAGCGACGAGGAGTTCGACCGCATGATGCGCGAGCTGCAGGACCTCGAGCGGCAGTACCCCGAGCTGGCCAGCCCGCTGAGCCCGACCAAGAGGGTGGGGGGCGAGGTGAACAAGAATTTCCGCCAGGTCGAGCACCGCTTCCCCATGCTGTCGCTGGGCAACACCTACAGCATCGAGGAGATCGAGGACTTCGAGGCCCGCACCCGCAAGCTGCTGGACGGCACGCCCTTCAGCTACACCTGCGAGCTGAAGTACGACGGGGTGGCCATCGGCCTCACCTACCGCCACGGGCGCCTGGTGCAGGCCGTCACCCGCGGCAACGGCACCGTGGGCGACGACATCACGACCAACGCCAAGACCATCCCCACTATCCCGCTCACCCTGCGGGGCGACTACCCCGACGACTTCGAGGCCCGCGGCGAGGTGGTCTACCCCTTCGAGGCCTTCGAGGCCATGAACCGCCAGCGCGAGGCCGAGGGCGACGAGCCCTTCGCCAACCCCCGCAACGCCGCCAGCGGCAGCCTCAAGCTGCAGGATAGCGCCGAATGCGCCAAGCGCAAGCTGATGTTCTGCATGTACTTCATGATGGGGCCCGACGAGGCCGCCCTGCCCGACACCCACTTCGGCCGCCTCGAATATGCGCGGCAGATGGGCTTCAAGGTGCAGCCCTACATCCAGGAGTGTAAAGACATACACGAGATAAAAGCCTTCATCGACCACTGGGACCGTGCGCGGTTCGACCTGCCGTTCGGCATCGACGGCATCGTCATCAAGGTGAACCAGACCCCCCTGTGGGACCGGCTGGGCCTGACGGCCAAGAGCCCCCGCTGGGCCATCGCCTTCAAGTTCAAGGCCGAGCGGGTGTCGACGCCGCTCGAGAGCATCAGCTACCAGGTGGGGCGCACCGGCGTGGTCACCCCGGTGGCCAACCTCGCCCCGGTGTGGCTCGGCGGCACCACGGTGCGGCGCGCCACGCTGGTCAACGCCGACTTCATCCGCAAGATGGACATCTGCGTGGGCGACCACCTGCTGATCGAGAAGGGGGGCGAGATCATCCCCAAGGTGGTGGGCGTCGACATGGAGCGGCGGCAGGCCGGCGCCATGCCGGTGCAGTACGTCGCCCGCTGTCCGGAATGCGGCACCCCGCTGGTCAGGCTGGAGGGCGAAGCGGGCAGCTACTGCCCCAACAGCGACGGCTGCCACCCGCAGATTATCGGCCGCCTGGAGCATTTCGTGGGGCGCAAGGCGATGGACATCGAGAGCCTGGGGCCCGAACGGCTCGAGCTGCTGTACGCGGCCGGGCTGGTACACAATGTGGCCGACCTCTACGACCTGCGGCGCGACCAGCTGGTGGGGCTTGGTACCGATGCCACCATCCAGGACCGCGGGGCCGACAACCTGCTGGCGGCCCTCGAACGGTCGAAGCAGGTGCCCTTCGAGCGTGTGGTCTTCGCCCTCGGCATCCGCTACGTGGGCGAGGTGGGGGCCAAGAAGCTGGCCCGCTACTTCAAGAATATGGATGCCCTGATGGCCGCCACCGAGGAGGAGCTGGCCCAGGTGGAGGATGTGGGCGCGGTGACGGCACGGGCCGTCAGCGAGTGGTTCGCCGCGCCGGAACACCGCCGCATCGTGGAACGCCTGCGGGTCGCCGGCCTGCAGATGAGCGGCCAGTGGGCCGCCGCCGGCGGGGTGCTCGACGGCATGACGCTCGTGGTCAGCGGCGTGTTCGAACACTTCTCGCGCGACGAGATCAAGGCGGACATCGAGCGCCACGGCGGCAAGGTGAGCGGGTCGGTCAGCGGCAAGACCACCTACCTGGTGGCCGGCGACAAGATGGGGCCCGAGAAACGCCAGAAAGCCGTCAAGCTGGGAGTCGAGATCATCAACGAACAACAATATCTGGATATGGTGAATGGTTAGGCGTGCGGTTATACTGATACTCGTCATGTTGCCGACGGTCGTCCGCGCTCAGGAGCGGCATTGGGAGTTTGCTGTCGGCGGCGAGTATCTGGTGACTGCGTACAGCTTCAGATCGCCACACAACACCTGGGGTACCAGTCTGGGTGCCACATGGCTTCAGCGGCCGACGGACGGCGAATGCTGGCGCCGGAGGCGCCGCTACCCGTCGTCGGGCGTGCATCTCGACCTGGGGATTATGCCCCACGGCATCGCCGGCAACCGGCTGGGGGTTAGCTATGTGGTGCGGACGCCCCTCTTGCCGTGGCTCGATCTCGACATGGGGCTCGGCCTGGCCCACTACACCAAGCCCCGCTACGCCACGGGCGATACCGCCAACGTCTATATCACCACGCCGGTCGTCTGCCTGGTCGACCTGGGCCTGGTGGCCCGCCTCGGCGACCGCTCGCATCTGGCGCTGCGGCTGCTGCATTCCAGCAACGGCAACATCAGACGGCCCAACCGGGGCCTCAATTTCATCCACCTCGAGATGGGGATGGCCCTCGACGACGGCCAGCCCAGACGGTCGGGCCGGGAGGTCTTTGCGCTGCCCAAGCCGGAATGCCCGTTCGATCCTTGGCACGAGGTGGGGGCGATGCTCTCGTCGGGGCTCACCTTCAGCCGCACGATGGCCCAGAGCGGCGTCTTCCTGTGCTACGACCTGTCGCTCAACTATCAGTATCACCACAGTCCCCTGTTCGGCTATGGCGCCACGGTCGACCTGTGGTACAACTTCAGCCACCGGTGGCAGGTCGAGCGCTACGGCGACCCCTACCGTTTGCCGATGTATGTCAACGCGATGCCGTTCGTGGAGTTCTACTGGGGGCGCGTCAGCCTGCGGGGCGGCATCGGACTCATGGTGGCCACCTCGGGCCGCGTGGTGGAGCCGGTCTATGAGCGGCTGGCGCTCTACTACAATTTCGGCAACAGCTATGTCGGAGTGGGCATCAACGCCCATTACGGGCAGGCCGAGTTCGTCGAGTGGAGCTACGGCTACCGGTTCCGCCTGTAACCGGGAGCGCAGGCGTCCCGCCTGCATCTGGGAGCGCAGCCGTCCCGGCTGCAACTGGGAGCGCAGCCGTCTCGGCTGCATGCAGGCGGGACGCCTGCGCACCCGTCATGCAGGCGGGACGCCTGCGTACCCGTCATGCAGGCGGGACGCCTGCGGTCCCGCGCCTGCGCACCCGGTTTGAAAATTTTTTTTTGCAGAATAATTTTTTTTTTTCGTATATTTGCACCGAAAAACCATTGGAATATTAACCCCCAAAACAGCAATATTATGAAACACAAATTCTTATTCCTTGCCTTCTTGGCCGGTGCAATGGCGGTCTCCCCGTCGGCTATTGCCTATGATTTCTCTGCGGTGTCGCCCAGCGGACACAAGTTGTACTACAATCTGGTGAACGGCAGTGCCACGGTGACATTCAAAACGGACAATTTTTACTTTCCCAGTTATGACACGCTGATTGGCGACGTGGTGATACCCGACAGTGTCGATTACGGCGGCCAGAAGTATGAGGTGACCGCCATCGGCTACAAGGCTTTTTTCAATTGCGACAGCCTGTTTTCCATCACCATTCCGGCCACAGTGACCCATTTCGGCGAAAATGCATTCCGGAATTGTAATAATTTGACAAAGACCTATTATGAGGGTTCGGTGGAGGACTGGTGTCAGATTGTTTTTGACAATGAAGGAGCCAATCCGATCTCGGTAACGCATACCGTGTGGTTTGAGGGTACGGCGGTTACCGACCTTGTCATACCGGCCGGTGTGAGTGCCATTGGCGACTACGCTTTCTATGGTTTCTTCGACCTCCAATCTGTCCATTTCTCCGACAGTTTGACCACCATAGGTGACTCATCGTTCATGGATTGCACTCGCCTCACCTCGCTCACGCTTCCCAACAGCGTGACGTCCATTGGCTCCTGGGCATTTGCCGGTTGCACAAGGCTCGCTTCGGTCACGCTCCCCAACAGTATTACATCTATAAGCAAGTCTCTTTTTTTGGGATGCGCCAGCCTCACTTCCATTGTCATTCCCAACAGTGTGACCCATATCGGTGAATGGGCGTTTCAGTCGTGTGGACTCGATTCTATTATTGTTCCCAACAGTGTGGTTTCTATGGGTACGGCCGTTTTCTCTGAATGCAGAACCCTCAACCATGCTGTGTTGCCAAACAGTATGACAACCATTCGGGCATTTACCTTTTTAGATTGCACCAAACTTGTTCACTTCACCATACCAGAGAGTGTGACCGCTATAGAAGAAGGCGCTTTTTGGAGGAGCGGTCTCCATGACATTACAATTCCCAGAGCGGTTACTTACATCGGTGGGGCTGCATTCCAGGATTGCAACGATCTACAGATGACTGTTTACATGGGCACTTTGTCCGAATGGTGTCAGATAGATTTCATATTCACGAGTACATCCAATCCGACGTGGTGTTCGCACCGTTTGACCATCGGAGGCGAGGAGATCGTCGATCTGGTAATCCCCGATGATGTGACCACCATAAGCGACTACGCTTTTGCTGGATGTACAGAACTCAACTCTGTCTACATTCCAAGTACCGTCAGCGAGGTTGGATACGATGCCTTTATCGGATGCAGTGGCCTCACTTCACTCACCATCTCAGAAGGGGTGACTACCATTGGTGGCGGAGCCTTTAAGGACTGTTCGGGCCTCACGTCGATCACCATTCCCAACAGCGTGGTCTCCATCGGGCCCGATGCCTTCAGGGGGTGTTCCGGTATCACCACCGTCACCATCTCAGCCAATGTGGGCAGTATAGGCCAAGGCGCTTTTTCCGATTGTACAGGCCTTGCCATGCTCGAGTTCAACGCCGATAGCTGCACGAAAGCCCGATACCTGGTGTCCGGATGCCCCAACCTCACAATTTTATTATCGGAAACAATGTCAAGATTGTTCCAGATGAAATCTGCCGCAGTGCCGCCGGCATCGTCACCCTCGTCATTGGTCGGAATGTGAAGAATATCGGCGCGAGCGCATTCCGGAAGTGTACGAATCTGCGGTTCATCTATTCGATGGCGCAGGTGCCGCCCGCCGTGGAACACTCCGCCTTCTTCTATCATAACGACCAGGTGAACAGCGACATTACGGTGGTGGTGCCGTGTTCGGGGCTGAGCAGTTATCAGACTGCCCCGGAATGGCAGCGGTACAGTATCTTCGAGGAGTCGCAGTATTCCTTTGCCGCCAGTTCCAACAATCTTGCCTACGGCACTGTCGACGTCATCCAGAGGCCGGCCTGCATCGATATGCAGGCCTATATCCAGGCCAATCCCAACCAGGGCTACCGCTTCGTGCGGTGGAGCGACGGCAGCACACAGAATCCCCGCTATATGGACGTGGATCAGGACACCTCCGTCATGGCCATATTCGCCGAAGATGGGGTCGGCATCGCCGACGCGGCAGCCGACGGAGTCCGTGTGTCGGCCGTGGATGGCCGCATCGTCGTGGAGGGGGCCGATGGCCAGATGGTGTCGCTCTTCGACGCCATGGGTCGCCAGCTGGCCGTGCGCTACGGCGGCACCCCGATCCGCCTCGATGTGCCAGCCAGCGGTATCTACCTCGTCAAGGTCGGCCCCTACGCCGCCCGACGTGTGGCTGTGGTAAGGTAGCTTGACACACAACTCTCTGTCGCCCCGTCGGGGCTACGGTTGCACGGAGACAATCGTGTAGGGGTTTCCGGCCTGTGGCCGGAACCCCCTGCCTATCGTCGGCTGTCAGTCCTTCGGACTTAAAACATAAGAATTCGCTGTGGATGGTCAGATGCCGGCCTGGCGCAGGATGTCGTCCAGCTGGGCTCGTTTCCACGACGAGTTCATGTCGAACAATTCGTCTATGGGACGCCCCAGGGTTTCGATCAGCAGGTGCGTGTTGTCCTGGTGCTCGATCTGTTCGAGGGCGGCGGACACGGCCGGCCAGCGGTGGTTGGACTGCAGCAGGGGGTAGAAGTTGGTGAGGTCGAAGTTGTGGACCACCATATTGTCGATGCCTTCGGTCTCGATGCGGGAATGGGCGCGGGCCAGCTTGATCTCGCCCACCTCCTGCAGCACCTGCTGGTATTTCTCGTAGAGGACGTACTCGTTGAGCAGGAATGCCACGATGGTGTCGGAGAGGCTGTTCCACACGCGGATGGGCAGCGGATGGGCTATGAATCGGCCTATCATGAAGCTGCCGGCCGTCAGACCCGATATGCCGCGTTGCATACACACGTTGCTGATGCGCTGGAAGAAGTTGATCTTGTGGCTGGTGTCCAAGAGGTTGAACAGACGGCTCTGGTCGTTGTGGTCGCCCATGCGGCTTTGCAGCACGCCGTCGACGTAGTCGTCGGGCCGTGTTTCGTACCACAGGTTGACGATGCCGGCGGCCTGCTTGGGTTTGTCGTGCAGGTCGAGCCGCACCAGGCGGGCCAGTTTGCCAAGGTCGGTGATGTAGGAGGCCTGCTGGTTGTTGACGATGGCTTGGTACTGCAGGTACGACTGTTTCATCTCCAGGAAGAACTGCTGCTCGGTCTCGCTTAGCTCGACAGGGGCTCCCTGCAGGTATTTGGTGAACCGGGCGGGCCGGAAATCGGCTTCGCCACGGTAGATGTTCTGCCGTCGTGAGCTGACGGTGATCATCTCGCCCTCGGCGATGCTGGCCCCCTCGCTGTTGACGATGGTCGAGCCTTCGATGCGTATGCCGTAGCTGTGCAGGTCCATGAACGCCGGTATGCCGTAGCCGCGGCAGGCGGTGACCACGTGGATGGCGGCCGGCATCATGGAGAGGATGGCGTCCACCTCGTTGAGGGTGATCGTGTCCTCGGGCACGAAATGCTCCTGGCAGAGACACACATTCTGCCCTTTGGCCTTCAGTTCGCGTGCCTTGGCGACGCTCAGGCACAGGCGTGCCGAGATGGCCGTGCGGGGCAGCACGCTCAGACCGTGGCCGAAGAACTGGAGTTTGGAGAGCGAGCGGTCGTCGATCGAGGCCGATACGATCTGCCGCAGGTGGTAGGGCTTGATCAGGTCGGTGACGTCCGAGTCGCCGATCAGGCCTTCGTTGCGCAGGTTGATCGACGAGATGAGGGCGGCGCGGCCGGTCATCTCCGACGCATTGAGCTGGAGCACCGAGAAAAGGCTCAGCTGGTGCGGTCGGCTCTCGACGGCGAACTCGATGGTGACGGGCGTCTTGTAGCGTCCCTCCAGCTTCTTGAGCAGCGGGTCGAAATGATACACGGCGGGAAACTGCTGCCTGATCTCGCTTCGGTCGTGGTAGGCGAGGTCGTCGGTCGTGACGTCGCCGGTCATGATTTCCTCGCCGAAGATATTGCGGTAGCTCTCCACCTGCTTGCCCACGCCGGTGCGCGAATGGCGGCTGTAGAGCACCCCGGGGTAGCTCTCGTTGTTGCCGATGGTCCACACCATGCGTTGGAGGATCAGGCTGGGAAAGGCCTGCTTGCCCTGCATGAAGGTCAGGATGAGGTCGCTGTTGTCGATATAGAACTGGCGCACATGCAGGATGAGCTGCATGGCCTGGTAGTGTGCGTCGGTGAGCAGCCGGGCGTCGACGGCTTCGATCCGGCTTTCCAGCTCCGCGATGCGGGCCTGCTGCTCGTCGGTGCTCAGGCTGATGTCGCTGCGCGAATAGCGGTGTTCGATGCCCAGCATCTCGCCCAGCGAGTGCAGCGTGCTGAGGTAGACCCGGTTGGCCATCTCGTCGGCATACATCGTGCGCAGGGCCTCGTAGGCCGTGCGCGTCACCCCGATATTGAGCAGCGTCGGCATCAGGCCGGGGATGTATTGCGGCATCGCGCAGCGGATGGCGAAGACCAGTGGCGAATGGCTGTCGCCCAGGCGGCAGTTGGTCATCGTCTCGAGGTTGCTGATGGCAGCCTCCACCAGCTCCGGTATCAGATCGGGTCGGTTGAACGACCGCGAGGTCAGGATGCAGAAATCGGGCACCGGGTAGCAGTTGCGCGTCAGGTCCATCAGCATGCGCCCCTTGTAGCTGATCTCCTCGTCGGTGAAGTGGCCCTCGTTGAGTGTGGTTATCAGGTACTCGTTCTCGGTCAGCGGATGGTCGATGGCGTACTGGCTGCATTCGTTGCGGAAGGCGTCGCGCTTGCTCTCCAGTTCGGCGCATGGGATCCCGTCGGCCTCGTCGAGCAGCATCTCGATATAGTGCTGCCGTTGTGCATCGCCCGACCGGAGCATCGTGTACATGTCGTACCAGCGCGGCGGCAGCTCGCGGATGGTCTCCTTGCTGTCGCCCTCCAGGCGGTAGATGACCGTGCCGGGCTTGTTGCCCTCCAGCTTGTTCGCCGGATCCTCGCTGTCGTGGTTGAAAATCTCACGCCCCTCGCGGGCGTAGAGATTCACCATGAAGTAGTTAGGATAGCTGGCGCGAATGCGGAACGACTGGACTTTCATTCTTATTGCTCTCTTCTTCGTGGCTGGAGTTGAGGATGGCCTCCAGCATCTCCTCGGCACTCATGCCGAGATAGGGGAGGGTCTTGCGGGTGTCCGAGGCCAGATCGTGCTCGGGGTAGTTGTCCACAAAGTAGGTGTAGACGCTCCGGGCCGAATCGAACTGCTCGGCGCATTCGAACGCATAACCCTTCAGGAACCAGCAACCGCCCAGGTCCTCGAATCCCGGATAGAGGTCGATGACGGTGTCGAGCAGCGTGATCGCCTCGTCGGTATGGCCAAGCGAGATGTTGATGTCGGCGGCCCGCATCAGGAATACGGGCGCGAGGCTGTCGTCGGGAAAGTCGGCAGCAAACGAACGGTAGAGGGACAGCAGCGCGTCCACCTCGCTGTCTTCGGCCAGGCGGTCCACCGTCGAGAGAGCCTCCTCATGCTCCTCGATGTTCCTCAGTTGCTTCTCGCGGTTGGGTCCGCACGAGGCCAGCATTATCATGCCCATCAGGCACAGAATCAGTCGTTTCATATCGTTTAGGGGGTCTTATTTCTTGTGGAATGTTTTCATGCGGTATTTTGTGCGCACCTTGCCGGAGGCGATCTCGCTCAGCCGACGGCGCAGCATCGTCTTGCGCAGCGTCGAAAGGCGGTCTGTGAACACCTTGCCGTCCAGGTGGTCCACCTCGTGCTGGATCACGCGGGCATAGAGCCCCGTCGCGTCGTCCGTGTGTTCCACCCAGTCCTCGTCCCAGTAGTGGACGCGCACCGTTGTGGGACGCAGCACATCCTCGTGGATATCGGGCACCGACAGGCAGCCCTCGTTGAAGTAGTCCTTCTCGTTGCCGAATTCCAGTATCTCGGGGTTGACCAGCGTGTGCTGCTCCGTCACCTCGCCGTAGGAATCCGTCTTCTCGTCGTACGGGCGGAACCCGATGACCACCACGCGGATCGACAGGTCGACCTGCGGCGCCGCCAGACCCACGCCGTCGGCGGCATACATCGTCTCGTACATGTTGGCCACCAGCTCCTTCAGGTTCGGGTAGCTTCGGTCGATCGGCTGCGCAATCTTTCTCAGTGTCGGGTGTCCGTAACCTACTATGGGTAGTATCATGATATTCTGTTGTTTAAAGTATTCATGTAATCTTGCAGCATAATCGTCGCCGCCACACGGTCGATTACACCTTTGTCGCGGCGGTCTTTCTTTTTCATGCCGCTGTCGATCATGCTCCGAAAAGCCAGTTTCGATGTGAACCGCTCGTCGATGCGTGCTATCTGGTGATTGGGAAACTCTTGCTGCAGCTGCAGCACAAAAGGCTCGATGATGGCTGCCGACTCGGCGGCTGTATTGTCCAGGTGCTTCGCCTCGCCCACCACAAAAAGGTCGACGGCCTCGCGCGCGCAGTAATCCTTTATATATTGCATAGCCTGCGCCGTCGGCACCGTCGCCAGCGCCGACGCAATGATCCGCTCGGGGTCTGTCACCGCCAACCCCGTGCGCACTCTTCCGTAGTCTATTGCCATTATCCGTCCCATGCCTTCAAAAAACTGAATGTTGAACTTTGAATTTTGAAATTGGCCATTCAACATTCAAAATTCTAAATTCAACATTCGCTCTCTGTGGCCCCTCTCGGGTTCGAACCAAGGACCCGCTGATTATGAGTCAGCTGCTCTAACCAACTGAGCTAAGGGGCCATACGTCAAATCGCTCTCTCTTATCGACGATGCAAAGATACATAAAAAAATCAATATGCGGACTTTTTTTGCCTAAAAAAGAAAATTTTAGCTCCCATTCTGGCTTGTTTTCATCAACACGGTTAAATTTTTTGTCGCATTTGGTTTTATTTTGTATCTTTGCCATGTCATAAGTTAATAAATATACAATATAATAAACTGACAAACATGAATATAGATTGGCAAAACCTTCCGTTTGGTTACGTGAAAACGGATTACAATGTTCGCTGCTGGTACCGTAACGGCCAGTGGGGTGAGATTGAAGTTTCGAGCTCCGAACACATCGAGATGCACATGGCTGCTTCGAGCTTGCACTACGGTCAGGAAGCTTTCGAGGGTCTGAAGGCCTATCGTTGCAAGGACGGCAAGATCCGTATTTTCCGCCCCGAGGCCAACGCTGAGCGTCTGCAGAGCACCTGCCGCGGTATCATGATGCCCGAACTGCCCACCGAGAAGTTCGTCGAGATGTGCAAGCGCGTCATCAAGCTCAACGAGAAATACATCCCGCCCTACGGCACCGGTGCTTCGCTGTACCTCCGTCCTCTGCTGGTCGGTACCGGTATCACCGTGGGTGTGAAGCCCGCCGATGAGTATCTCTTCCTTATCTTTGTCACCCCCGTCGGACCTTACTTCAAGGGCGGCTTCAAGGCCAACCCCTATGTGATCACCCGCAAGTACGACCGTTCTGCTCCTCTGGGCACCGGTATCTACAAGGTCGGTGGTAACTACGCTGCCAGCCTTAAGGCCCACACCGAGGCCTGCCACGGTGGTCAGTATGCATGCGAGTTCTATCTCGATGCCAAGGAGAAGAAGTATGTCGATGAGGCTGGCGCCGCCAACTTCTTTGGTATCAAGGATGGTGCTTACATCACCCCGAAGAGCACCAGCATCCTTCCCTCCATCACCAACAAGAGCCTCATGCAGCTGGCTGAGGATATGGGCATGAAGGTCGAGCGTCGTCCTATCGCTGTCGAGGAGCTCAGCACCTTCCAGGAGGCTGGCGCCTGCGGCACGGCTGCCGTTATCAGCCCCATCGAGCGTCTCGATGACCCCGAGACCGGCAAGAGCTATGTCTTCGGCAAAGAGCCTGGTCCCTACAGCACCAAGCTTTACAACGCTCTCCGCGCCATCCAGCTCGGCGAGGCGGAAGACAAGCACAACTGGAACACCATCATGGATTAAAAGCTAATCCTAATAAAAGAGAAGCCGCTCCATTCGGAGCGGCTTTTTTGTTGTTTGGTAATCGGTAGTGCAGTGCTACTGCTTGGATTACTTAGGCACCAATCTTGGCTGTGTAGGCGGCGGCGTCCATCAGGGCGTCGATGTCGGCCATGTTCTCGGGACGGATCTTGATGATCCAACCGTTACCGTAAGGATCGGCGTTGATGGCGCTGGCATCCTCGAGGGCGCTATTGAACTCCACCACTTCGCCCTTGACGGGCATCAGCAGGTCGGCCACGGTCTTCACGGCCTCAACACTGCCAAAAGCCTCGCCGGCTTCGACGGTGTCGCCTTCACAGGTGACGTCGACAAAAACGATGTCGCCAAGCTCGTGCTGGGCATAGTCGGTGATACCAACGAAAGCAAATTCGCCTTCAATACGCACCCATTCGTCGTCCTGGGTGTACTTCAGATTTGCAGGAATGTTCATGTTATTCTGTTGTTAAAATGTTATAATTTCATTATAATTTGAGAGTGCAAAAATACAAAAAAATATTCATACTGGTCTTTTTTTTTTACCAATTTCTGAAAAATGTGTATTTTTGCATCGTCAAAAAACAAGGAACAGACAGGCCTTTGTGGCAGTAAGTTTCTTGAAATCCAAATCATTATCGTTTGAAAACAGAAAAAAGACTTATAAGCCTACAATCTCAAATTTATGTTCAGTAAGACCGAACTTGAAAACAAAGCCCATATCGAACTTATCGATATTGCCAAGGAGATGGGTATCAACAAGGCCAGCCGGCTCGAGCAACAGGATCTCATCTACCGTATTTTAGACCATCAAGCAGCCAACCCCACGCCAGCTGAACAGGCGGCCGATGCTGCTCGCCAGCAGCAACCGCGTCGGCGTCAGCACATGAAGCCCCAGCTGTTGGCCGAATCGTCCGTCAAGAATCCCCAGGTGCATAAGCGCAAAGAATCCAACAATGCAACTCCGGCAGAAACTACGGAACCTGTTGCGAAATCCGAGCCGACGGACCTGATTGAGGTGCCTGTCGTGCCCACGGTGCCCGACTTGATCACCCTCAGCCGCAAGGCGGAATCCGAGGCCTCCATGCCTGCCAGCCCGGCGCCTAAGAAGGAAGAGTCCAAGCCTGTCGAGGCCCCCGCGGCTACCCCCGACGCCGCTGCTGCTCCTGCTGCACCTGCCGAGACCGCCCAGGCGCCCAAGCGCAAACGCGGCCGTCCCCGCAAGAACGCCACCGCCGACGCTCCGGCCCCGGCGGCTGCGTCCGCTCCGGCAGCTCCGGCCGACAAACCTGCCACCTCCGAAAAAGCGGAGAAACCTGCACCCTCCGTCGACAAGGCCGACAAAAAGAATGCCGAAGAGCAGGGGGTCATCGAAGCAGAAGGCGTGCTCGAGATGGTGCCCGACGGCTACGGGTTCCTGCGCTCGAGCGACTACAACTACCTCTCCAGCCCCGACGACATCTACATCTCGCCCCAGCAGATCCGCAACTACGGCCTCAAGACGGGCGACACCATCCGTGGCACCGTCCGCCCCCCGCGTGAGGGCGACAAGTTCTTCCCCATGGTGAAGATTATCGAAATCAACGGTCTCGAGCCCGACCGCATCCGCGACCGCATCCCCTTCGAGAGCCTCACGCCTCTTTTCCCCGACCAGAAGTTCCAGCTCACCGGTCATCCCCTCGAGACGCTCTCCACCCGCATCATCGACCTTTTCACCCCTATCGGAAAGGGACAGCGTGGCCTCATCGTCGCCCAGCCGAAGACCGGTAAGACCACCCTCCTCAAGGAGGTCGCCAATGCTATCGCCTACAACCACCCCGAGGTCTACCTGATGGTGCTGCTCATCGACGAACGCCCCGAGGAGGTCACCGACATGCAGCGTTCCGTCAAGGCCGAGGTCATTGCCTCCACCTTCGACGAACCTGCCGACCGCCATGTCCGGATTGCCAACATCGTTCTTGAGAAAGCCAAACGCCTCACCGAGTGCGGCCACGACGTGATGATTGTCCTCGACAGCATCACTCGCCTGGCCCGTGCCTACAACACCGTCCAGCCCGCCAGCGGCAAGGTGCTCAGCGGCGGTGTCGAAGCCAACGCCCTGCAGAAACCCAAGCGCT
>CAMNIH010000013.1 GCA_946540365.1 uncultured Bacteroidales bacterium | reverse complement strand
GGGTGCTGAGGGTGTAGTATTCGGCGTAGTTGTAGAGCTTGAACTTCACCTGCGCGCCCTCCAGGGGCTGACCCTCCTCGTTTTGCACCGTGACGGTGACGCGGCGCGTGGGAGCATAATGCGACAGCAGGTTGAGCTCGCTGTAGAGGCTGGTGCGCTTCACCACCTCCTCGTCGCCCTTGTACTTGCCGAAGGCTTTGGTGTGTACCATCATGCAACGGGTGCTGGGCACGGAGAACCAGCCCATGTTCAGCCGTGGGTCGGGCTCACAGGCACCGAGAAATTTCCACTCGCCGTTGACATAGACTTCCACCCACGCATGATTGTCGTCGCAGTGCGCCCAGCGGGGCGTGTAGCACTGGCGGGCGGGGATGCCCACGGCGCGCAGGGCGGTGACGGCGAAGGTGCTCTCCTCGCCGCAACGGCCCAACGAGGTGCGCATGGTGGCCAGGGGCGCACTGGTACGGGCGTCGCTGGCGCGGTAGGCCACATGCTCGTGGCACCAGTGGTTCACCTCCAGCGCCGCCTCCTCGATGGTCAAGCCTTGCACGCGCTCCTTCAGCTCGCGGAAGAAGACCATGCGGGCCGTGTCGAGGTTCTCGTTGTTGACGCGGTACACCAGCACAAAGTGGCGGAAGACATCCTCCGGAATGTCCTTGCCCCACGGCATCTCCTCGCGTGCGCGGAATGCGTAGCGCACCTGGTCGAGGTAGAGCTGTGGCTCATAGTCGGCCAGGTCGCTCAGCGGCATGTAGGCATAGAGGAACTCCATGGCCTCGCGCTCGGCGCGGCCGAGGGTGTCGAGTTGCACATCGAGCATCGGGAACTGCGCCATGCGGGCTTCGAAGTCGGCATGGACCATGTTCCGGTAGTCGCGATCGGTGATGAAATGCGGGTCGCGGCCGCAGGCGGCCAGCAGCACAACGGCTGTCACCGCAAGGATAATCTTCTTCATATCTGGGATGTAATTTCAATCAGTTGTCTCACCTGCACGGCGTCGGTCTGCACCGTGCCGTCGGGCAGGGTGGTCTTGCACGAGCCATGCACCTCGCCCACCCCCGTCCGTTCGATCAGCTGGCGCACATTCAGCGGCGTCACGCCGCTGCCGGCCAGTATCTTGACCGGCCCGCCGGCCTCCACCAGGCGGCGGATGACCGCGGCGCCCTCCATGGCCGTGGGCGCCTGGCCGCTGGTGAGCAGGCGGTGGCAGCCGCAGTCGGCGACGGCCTGCAAGGCCTCCAGCGGCTCCTGCCGGGCCTCGTCGAAAGCGCGATGGAAGGTCACCTCCATGCCTTCGGCCCGCTGCACGGCCCGCCGCGTCAGCTCGACGTCGACGCGACCCGCGCGGTCCAGGAAGCCCACCACCACGGCGGCGGCCCCCAGCTGGCGGCAGCGGTCGATGGTGGCCATCACCTCCGCCACCTCGGCCTCGGAATAGCAGAAGTCGCCCGGGCGCGGGCGCACCAGCACATGGGTGCGCAGCCCCAGCACACGAACACAATAATCGATGTCCCCGTCGCTCGGCGTCAGGCCGCCACACGCCAGGTCGCGGCAGAGCTCAACACGCTGAGCGCCACCGGCATTGGCCGCCTCGGCCGACCCGCGCGAGGGGGTGCATATCTCCACTTGTATCATACGGTCATTATTTTGCATCGGGTTGAAGAAAAGCGTAGCGGACGATGTTCGACCCCATGCGAAGCGCTTTCTGGCGGGTGGCCTGGCTGTCGTTGTGTACGTCCTGATCCTCCCAGCCGTCGCCCAGGTCGCACTCCCACGAGAAGAAGCACACCAGCCGCCCCTCCCACACCAGGCCGTAGCCCTTGGGCGGCAGGTTGTCGTGCTCGTGGATCTTCGGCAAGCCGTTGGGGAAGTCGTACTTCTGATGGTAGATCGGGTGGCTGAAGGGCAGCTCGACAAACTCCAGCTCGGGGAAGACCTTCTTCATCTGCGGCACCACGAACTCGCGCAGGCCGTAGTTGTCGTCGATGTGCAGGAAGCCGCCGCCGATCAGGTAGTCTCTGAGGTTCTGCGCCTCGCGGTCGCTGAAGACCACGTTGCCGTGGCCCGTCATGTGGACGAAGGGGTAGTTGAACAGCTCGGAGCTGCCCACGTCGACCGTGGCCGGCTGCGGGTTGAGGCCCATCTGCTGGTCCTGGTTGCAGAAGGCCACCAGGTTCTTGAGCGACGTGGGGTTGGCATACCAGTCGCCGCCGCCACCGTACTTGAGCAGGGCGATCTGGGGCTGGGCACACACCGTCCCGGCCAGGCCGACCATGAGAATCAATATCTTAAGTGTCTTTTTCATAGATTGTTGACAAAGTTGAATGCCGCCACGGCGTAGAGGGCCGCCGTCTCGGTGCGCAGACGCGCCGTGCCGAAGCTGACCGCCCGGAAGCCGCAGCCCATGGCCTGCTCGATCTCCTGGCGCGAGAAGTCGCCCTCGGGCCCGATGAGCACCACCGCATCGCGCCCCTTCTCCAGCACCTCGCCCAGGGCCACGCGCGGCTGGTCGGCCTCGCAGTGGGCGATGAAGCGCTGCGCGGAGCGCTCGTCGGGCAACGCCGCGAGCCAGTCGCTGAGCTTCACGGCGGGCCGGATGGCGGGCAGCCAGCAGCGCAGGCTCTGCTTCATGGCGCTGACGGCCAGCTTCTCCAGCCGGTCGGTCTTCAGAAACGACCGCTCGGAGTGGTCGCACTGCAGCAGGGTGATCTCCCCCACCCCCATCTCGACAGCCTTCTCCACCAGCCACTCCATGCGCGATGGGTTCTTGGTGGGCGCCACGGCTAAGTGGAGAGTGGGGAGTGGAGAGTGGGTAGTGGGTAGCGAATCGACGCTCTCCACCACGCAGGCGCGGTCGTCGGCCGTGACGACGCGGCAGGCATAGAGGTGGCCGCAGCCGTCGGTGACGCTGAGTTCGTCGCCCTCGTGCAAGCGCAGCACGCGCACCGCGTGGCGGCTCTCCTCGGCATCGAGGGTGCAGTAGGCGCCAGATGTAATATCCTTATTGTAAAATAGTTGCATATCGGTTGCTATATCGTGGAGTCAGACAATCATTCCGGTGGCCACCACCAGGTGGGCGTCGCGGTCGTAGAGGGTGGCGTACTGGCCGGCGGCGATGCCGTGGATGGGGTCGTCGCTCTCGATGCGCACCGTGCCGTCGGCCGCGCGGCAGAGCACACCGCGGTGGAACTCAGGCGTGTGGCGTATCTTGAAGGTGACCTCCACGCGCTCGAAATCGCCCCAGATGTCGG
Source organism: uncultured Bacteroidales bacterium (assembly GCA_946540365.1). The sequence goes on along the minus strand of CAMNIH010000013.1, from coordinate 18,647 downwards.
CACTGAGGTAGTGGAAGCCCGCCAGCGGGATCTCGCGCCCGTAGGCCGTCGCCGGGTCGTAGCCCTGGCTGACGTAGAGCACGTTGGCCTCGATGTCCTTCCGCACCACAAACCACGGCCCGCCGCTGAGGTAGAGCCCCTTGCGCTGCCCGATGGTGTGGAACCAATAGCCCCGGTGCGTTCCCAGCACGCGGCCCGTCTCCAGCTCCACGATCTTGCCCTCGCGCTCGCCCAGGTAGCGGCGCAGGAAGTCGTTGTAGTTGATCTTGCCCAGAAAGCAGATGCCCTGCGAGTCCTTGCGGTCGGCGCTCGGCAGCTTGGCCTGGTGGGCGATGGCGCGCACCTCGCTCTTCATCAGGTCGCCGATGGGGAACATCAACTTGCTGATCTGGCGGTAGTCTAACTGCGAGAGGAAATCGGTCTGATCCTTCACAGGATCCTTGGCCGTGGCTAAGAAGACGGTCCCGTCCACCTGCTCGGTGCAGGCGTAGTGGCCCGTGGCGATGCGGTCGTAGTCCTTGCCGCGACGGTCGACGAAGGCGCCGAACTTGATCAGCTTGTTGCACATCACGTCCGGGTTGGGCGTCAGGCCGCGCCGCACGGTGTCGATCGTGTAGCTCACCACATTCTCCCAGTACTCCCGGTGCAGGTTCACCTCCTCAAAGCGGCAGCCGTAGTGCCGCGCCAGCCACTGCGTGATCTCGATGTCCTCCTCGGCCGGGCAGTCGATGTAGCCCTCCTCGTCCTCCATCCCTATACGTATATAATATATATCGGGCGTGATGCCCTGCTCCTTCAGCAGATGCACCACCACCGAGCTGTCCACGCCGCCGGATACCAATGCTGCAACTTTCATAGTGTTGGCTTAACGCAGAGTTTGCAGAATTATTGTACCGCACCGACCATCGGCTCGCAATAAAAACCGACGGGGGTGTCCCCCCAAGCGTCCCCGCAGGGGACGAAGAACTTAGGCGGGGGCATCGCCCCCGTCAAGGTACGCCCGCTCAGATGCGCCCCGCAAGGGCATAAGATATAGATTCTTATGCCCCTGCGGGGCGTAAAAAACAGGACAATCGACAGTATCGGGGGCGTTGCCCCCGCCTAAGTTCTTGCACCCCCCAGGGGGTGCCTTTCCGATTTATGGGACATCCCCCGCCGGACGTAGGCGGCGGCTGTCAATCCCTGCCGAAACGGATGTTCCACTCGGCCATCACCGCCAGGTAGAAGCGGCCGTTGGCAAACCATGCCCCGGCGCCGAGCCCCACCGCTAACAGCCTATGACCCAACCCTGACGCAGCACCATCTCTTACTCATCGACTACTCTTCGCCTTATCATCTACTTGTTAAAAATTACTTGAGTAGGCAATAAGTAGGCGAAAAATACGTTATGATATGTAGTAAAGAACTCCTAAATATTTAATCATCATGGCGAAACAGTATGGCAGTTACCTTGGGGGCTTCAGCGGACGGCTGGGGCCGGCGATCGGCTACCTGTGGAACGGGCGCTGGTGCCTGCGTTCGCGGCCGGCCTACGTACACAATCCCCGCAGCGAGGCGCAGGTGGCGCACCGCACCCTCTTCAAGGCCGAGGTGCAGCTGGCAGCGCGCATGCGCTGGGCGCTGACCACGGCGCTCACGGCCCAGGCCCGGGCCATGGGCATGACGGCCTACAACCTGTTCGTCAGCATGAACCAGCCATGCTTCGCGCTGGCCGGAGGGGAATTCTGTGTGGATTGGGAGCACCTGCAGCTAAGCCAGGGGCCGGTGGCGCCAGTCGCCCTCGGCACCCCGGCGGTCGACGCCGACAACGTGCTGACGGTGAGCTTCGAGCGCAACGCCGGCATGCGCCGGTCGAAGGCGAGGGACCTGGTCCACCTCTACGTCTACTGCCCCGAGGCGGGCCGAGGGGTGCTCGCAGCTCCGGTCTACCGGCGCGACCAGCGCATACGGCTCCTGCTGCCCGAGGCCTTCCGCGGCCGGACGCTGGCCGTCTATGGCTTCGCGCAGGACGAGCAAGGCGAGTTTTCGCCCACCGACTACGCCGGCTGCACCGCCGCCGCACCGCAGACGGACGGTGTTGAGAACCTGTCGGTTACAGAAAATCAAATGGATGGAAACCTGCCGTGCGCCGCGCGCCACCGGCAGGCAGCGGCCACCGCAAGCACCCCGCTCGCGCCGGACACGGCGTCAATGCCGGTCGGCGGGGGCGGGGTTACGGTCGGACTTGCTGAGCACGATCAGGGTCACTGACGTCAGGACCAGCACAATACCTATCAACAAACGGATGGAGAAGGGCTCGCCGAAGACGAAGATGCCGATGAGCACCGCCGTGGTGGGCTCGAGGGCACCGAGGATGGCGGTGGGCGTGCTGCCCAGATACTTGGCGGCATAGACCATCATCACGAGCGCCATGATGGCGGGCACCACGGCCAGCCACGACACCCAGAGCCAGGCCTTGGGCGAGGGCGGCAGCATCAGGGGCTGGCCGCTCAGCAGCGCATAGAGCGCCATGCCGGCGGCACAATAGAAAAGCACGTAGAAGTTGATCTTGAACGACGACATGCGGAGGGGCGACTTGTCGACGACGATGATATAAAGCGCATAGGTGAGCGCCGAGACGAGCACCAGCACGACGCCGACGGTGCTGAGGGTGCCGCCGGGGTCGCCCCAGTAGAGCAGCAGCACGCCCGCCAGCGCCAGGACAATGGAGACCACCGTGGCCAAGCGTATTTTCTCCTTGAAAAAGAGGGACATGATGGCGGCCGTCATCACCGGATAGGTGAAGAGGATGGTCGAGGCCACGCCGGCAGGCATGTGGTGGAAGCTCAGGTAGAGCGTCAGCGACGAAGCGATGAAAAGCAGCCCGAGGGCGGTGAGCGTGCGGAACTCGGTGCGCGACACGCGGAGGCTCTCCTTGTGGCGCAGGGCCTTGAATGCCATGACGAGGGCTATGATGACCCATGCCAGGCCGAAGCGGTAGAAAAGAACCGAGGGCGTGTTCATGCCCTCGGCGTATAGGTTCAAGGCTCCCAGCGGGTTGGTGCCGTAGCATACGGCGGCACCCACGGCGCACACGGTGCCGATGAGTTTACGGTTGAGTGTCATTTAGTCGACTTGATCGCGGAAATAGGGGTTTTGCACCATGCGGCCGTCGGCACGCAGGGTGGATGTGGACGATTCACGAACAGCGGAGCTGCGGCCCTCGAAGAGCACCTCGTCGGTGATCTCGCGGGTGGACATGCCCTGCACGATGTCGGCGCCGTTGGCGTTGTTGCGCAGCAGGTCGTGGATACGGCGGATGCGCTCGGCGGCGGTGGTGACGTCGTTGTCGTTGCGGAAGACGTTGACGGCGGGGTTGGCCTTGGGCTGCGGGGCCGGCTCGGTGCGGGGGGCAGCCTCCTGATGGGCCTCGTTGACGAGGTGGATCTCGTCGACCATGACGTCCACTTCGGTCTTGAAGTCCTCGAGCTGGGATTCAGCGGCACGCTTCGGCATCTCGAAGGCGGGGTCGTCGTCGAGGGTGAAGACGTGCTTCTCGGCCACGGCGGGTTGCTCCACGACGGGGGCCACCTGCTCCACGACCGGTGCGGGGGCAGGCTCAGCCTGGACTGCCTGCGGACGATGGATGATCTCCATGCCGTCGAGGTCGCTCACCTCGGGCTTGGGGGCGGCAGCCACCACGCGCTCCGGCTCCTGCTCGGCAGGGAGCACGAAGGTCTTGGGCTCTTCGACAGCACCTTTCACCTTCTCGAAACCGGTGGCGATGAGGATCACCTTCAGCTCGTCGCCGAGGCTCTCGTCGGGGCCGGCGCCCCAGATGATGTCGGCCGTGCCGTTGGTGCGGTCGAGCACATAGTCGGTGATCTCGGCCTGCTCGTCCATGGTCATCTCGTGCTCGGACGAGTAGGTGAAGTAGAGCAGCACGTTCTTGGCACCGCTGATGTCGCTGTCGTCGAGCAGCACGCTGGTGGTGGCAGCCTCGATGGCATCGTGGGCGCGGTTCTCGCCGCTGCCGCTGCCGGTGCCCATGAGGGCGGTGCCGCTGTGCTCCATGACGGTGTTGACATCCTGGAAGTCGCGGTTGACGTAGGCGTTTTCGGTGATGATCTCGGCAATACCCTTGGCGGCAGTGAGCAGCACATCGTCGGCCATGCCGAAGGCTTCGGAGATGCGCATATTGCCGAACGAGCGGAGCTTGTCGTTGTTGATGACGATGATGGAGTCGACATGCTTGCGGAGTTCCTCGATGCCGGCCTCGGCCTGTTCGCGGCGGCGCTTGCCCTCGAAGCTGAAGGGGCGGGTCACGATGGCGACGACAAGGATCTTCTTGTTCTCGTCGTTGTCGAGGTCGATGCTCTTGGCGATCTCGGCGATTACAGGGGCAGCGCCGGTGCCGGTGCCGCCGCCCATGCCGGCGGTGATGAAGAGCATCTGGGTGTTGTGGGCCAGGGCCTCGCGGATCTCGTCGCTCTTGTCCTCGGCTGCCTTGCGGGCACGCTCGGGCTTGTTGCCGGCGCCAAGGCCCAGGTCGCCCAGCGGGATCTTGTTGGGCACGGGCGAGGCGTTGAGGGCCTTCATATCGGTGTTGCAGACGATGAAGTCGACCCCCTCGATACCCTTGTCGTACATGTGGTTCACGGCATTGCCGCCACCGCCTCCGACACCAATCACTTTGATGTAGGACGACTGCCCTTTGGGCGAATCAAAGGTGAAAAAAGTGGAATTTGCGTTTTCTTCCATGTGCTTCTATATTTCTATCTTATTGATAAAGATGTCATTACTCAGTTTCAACCAATGTTGTTGGCAACGTAAAATTACTAATAAACGCGCAAACCGAAATCATCTTTCTTGATTAGTTTTCAACAGGTTGCTGTGAATTTCGGCATTATTCCTCGTCGATGCCCTCGTCGAAGACCGATTTGAAGAAGTCGGACAGCGACTTGGCGAAGTCGCCCTCGCCGCGTTTCTTCTTCTTGTTCTTGGGGGTCTCCACGGGCTGCTCGACCACGGGAGCGGCCGGTGCGGCGGGCAGATCGTCCATGTCGGCGAAGATATCGACGCCGCCCTTCTTCTCCTCGCGCTTGCTGTCGGCCACGGTGTCGGCGGAGGCCGTCTCCTCGGCTTTCTCCAGGCCGTAGAGCACCAGGCCGATACCGGTGGCATACATCGGGTGCATCAGCTCGTTGTAGTTGACGCTGTCGGGCTCGAGGTGTTCGTTGGGGATGCCGATGCGGGTGTCGGTGGCGGTGACAAGCTCGCAGAGGTCCTTGATGTTCTTCAGCTGGGCGCCGCCGCCGGTGAGCACGACGCCGGCGATCAGCTTCTTGGCATAGCCCGAGAGCTTGATCTCGTAGTCGATCTGCTCCATGATCATCTTGGTGCGGGCGTTGATGATGCCGGCGAGGGTCTTGACGTAGATCTCGCGCGGGGCCTGGCTGCGGATGCCGGGAATGGAGATGACGTCGCTCTCCGAGACAGCCTGCACGAGGCAGGAGCCGAATTTCACCTTGAGACTCTCAGCCTGACGCTTGAGGATGTTGCACCCCTCGCGGATGTCGTTGGTGATGGCGGCGCCGGCGAGCGGAAGCACCGACGTGTGGCGGATGATGCCGTCGTAGAAAATGGCGATGTCGGTGGTGCCGCCACCGATGTCGACCATGGCCACGCCGGCATCGCGGTCGCTGTCGTCGAGGACGGCCTTGGCCGAGGCGATGGGCTCGAGGACGACGCCCTTGATCTTAAGACCGGTGCGCTCGACGGCATACTTGATATACTGCAGGTTCTGCACATTGGCCGTCACCATGTGGAAATCGGCCTTGAGCACCTTGCCGGCCACGCCCACGGGGGGCACCTCGCGGTTGAGGGCTTCGTTGTCGACATAGAACGTCTGGGGGAAGATATGGATGATTTCCTCGCCGGGCTCGAGCATGGTGTTGTACTGGTCGCCGATGAGGCGGTCGACGTCCTCCTGCTCGATCAGGACATGGTCGGGGGGGATGGGGGTGCTGCCCTGCGAGGGGCGCGACTTGATGTGCTGTCCGGCAATGCCGACCCACACCTCGTCGACATCGACGTTGGCCTGCTCGGCGGCCTCGTCGACAGCACGGCGGATGGCATCGGCGGCGTCCTTGACGTTTTTCACTACTCCATGCTCGACGCCCGACGACTCGGTCTTGCCGAAGCCCAGAATTTTCACACGGTCCTGCTCGCCACGGACACCCACGAAGCATGCAATCTTGGTGGTGCCGATGTCGAGACCTACAATGATTTCAGTTCCCATAATCTGTGTTGTTTATTTTGTTTCGTTTCTTTTCGTACAAACCACCTGTCCGCGATACTTGAGGCTGATGCGCGAGTAGGTGTCCCAACCGGCACGCGGCATTCCCTTCTGATAGAATGCCAGCAGATTGGCGAATTTGGTGTCCAGGTCGTCGGCCGAGCCCAGTTCGATGACGTGGTTGCCCAGCTTGGGCACCATCATCAGGTCGCCGTCGCGCTCGACATAGAGCTGGTCGATCAGGTCGCCGTAGCGGCTCTCGGCGTCGAGATAGCAGGCCACGCGCCAGAGGTCGGTCAGCTGCCGGTTGCCGACGGAAGTGGCGACACGCCACACGCTGTCGGCCGGCATGGGCATGCGGAAGTCGCCGCCGGCCACCAGCACATCGCACGAACCGATCCGCGAGGCGGGCATCAGGCAGCCCTTGCCGTCGAGATACATCTCGTTGTCGCCATAGTAGAGGCGCACGACAGGGCGTCGCTGCCTGGCGCGGACCACCACCTTGCCGCTGACGCTGACCGAAGCGCTCACCTCGTCGAGGTAAGGCACGGCGGAAGCTGCGTCGACCACGGCATCGCGATCCACCCCGGCCACCGAATGCTGCAGCAGCGCCGGGATGCGTGCCAGGATGCTGTCGCGCACCGTCTGGTCGTCGACCAGCGGAGGGGTCTTGCCGTAACGGATGCTCACCTCGATGCCACGCACCGCCGACCGGGAGCGGTTGACATTGGCCACCACGACGAGCACCGCCAGCACAATGGCGCCCAGGAGGATCAGGAGTATCTTGACAGGTCGTTTCATAGCATTTGTTCTCTTAATACGGATTCCAGCCTCGGCACCAGACGGTCGATATCGCCGGCGCCCAGCGTCACCACCACGTCGGGGCACAGGGCCGGCACCAACTCGAGCACCTGGTCGGGGGTGCAGAGGTACTTCGACATGGAGTCGACCTTGCGCAGCACCATGCTTGAGGTCACCCCCAGGATGGGCTTCTCGCGGGCCGGATAGATGGGCATCATGATGAGCTCGTCGAGCGTGCCCAGCACCTGGGCAAACTGGTCGGCGAGGTCGCGCGTGCGGCTGTAGAGGTGGGGCTGGAAGATGCCCACCACGCGTTTGTCGGGGTAGAGATAGCGGATGGACTCCAGCGTCGAGGCGATCTCCTGCGGGTGATGGGCGTAGTCGTCGATGTAGACCAGCCCCTTCTCGCGGATGCGGTAATCGAACCGACGCCGCACGCCGGCGAAGGTCTTCAGGCCGTGGCGCAACTGGTACTGATCCACACCGCAGCTCAGGGCCACGGCCGATGCCGCCACGGCGTTCTCGACATTGAAAAGGGCCGTGCCGTCCAGTTCGAGGTCGAACAGGACTCCGTCGGGGGTGCGCAGGTCGAAGAAGAGGTTGCCGTTGTAGGTGCGCACGTTGATGGCGTAGTAGTCGGCCTCGATGCCGCGGGCGGTATAGGTGGTGTGCGGGGTGTGGAGCTCGGCATGATGGGCGTGGCCGTCGTGATGGTCGTGGCCGTCGTGGTCGTGGTGATGGTGCGGGCCATACTCGACAAAGGGTTCCCCGTTCTGGCGCAGGAAGATGTCCTGCTTCAGGAACAGGCGCCCGTCGGGGTCCACTTGGTTGGCGAACTGCAGGTAGGCCTCGAGCATGTGGTCGTGGTCGCCGTAGATGTCCAGATGATCGGGGTCGGTGGCGGTGATGACGGCCATGTGCGGATGCAGCTGCAGGAACGAGCGGTCGTACTCGTCGGCCTCGACCACCACCAAGTCGCTCTTGGGGTCGACATAGAGATTGCTGCCGAAATTCTTGCTCACGCCGCCCAGGAATGCCGAGCATCCGCAGGGTGCTTGGCTCAGCAGATGGGCTATCATCGTGCTCGTGGTGGTCTTGCCATGACTGCCGGCCACGGCGATGCAGCGTTTGCCCCGTGTAAGCTCGCCGAGCACCTGCGACCGCTTCTCGATGCGGACGCCACGTTGCCGCAGGGTCTGCAGCTCGCCCAAGTCGTCCGGCACGGCGGGTGTGTAGACGGCCATGTCGATCCCGTCCGGCAGCAGGTCAGGCCGGTCGTCGTAGTGAATCGGAATTCCCTCGGCCTCCAGCTCCGCCGTCAGGGGGCTCGGCGTGCGGTCATAGCCGCTCACCTCGTCGCCGCGACGGTGAAAGAAGCGCGCCAGAGCGCTCATCCCGATTCCTCCGATGCCAATGAAATAGTATCTCATTTGATAATCTTCTCTATCTGGTCCACAATCTTGTCGGCCGCCCCGCGCACTGCAAGTCGCTGGATGGCGGCACTCATCTGCTCGCTGCGCACACTGTTTTCGAACAGTTCCAACACCTGGGGCAGGCAATGATGCTCACAGTCGGCATCCGGCACCATCAGCGCGGCCCCCTTGTCGACCAGCGCCATGGCATTCTTGGTCTGATGATCCTCGGCCACGTTGGGCGACGGGATCAGCACCACCGGCTTGCCCACGATGCAGAGCTCGGAGATGGCGATGGCGCCGGCACGCGACACCACCACATCGGCCGCTGCATAGGCCATATCCATGCGCTGAATGAACTGATGCACCTTGACCCACTCGGACACGCCGGCCGCCTCGACGGCACGCACCGCCTCGTCGTACTGCCAGCGTCCGGTCTGCCAAAGGAGCTGGATCTTGTTCTCGCGGAAGAAGTGCAGGTGGTTCATCAACATCGTGTTGATGCTGCGTGCGCCGAGGCTTCCGCCTACGGAGAGAAGCACACGCCCTTCAGCGGCCAGGCCGAAATGCGACCGCCCCTCGGCAGGGCTGACGCTCATATTCTCGATGTCGGCCCTCACCGGATTGCCGGTGAAGACTATTTTCTCCTGCGGGAAGAAGCGCTCCATTCCATCGTAAGCCACGCAGATCACACGGGCGTCGCGCGACAAGAGCTTGTTGGTCAGGCCGGCATAGGAATTCTGCTCCTGCAGCAGGGTCGTAAAGCCCAACTGCGCAGCAGCCTTCAGCGTGGGCTCCGAAGCGAAGCCGCCAACCCCGACCACGATGTCGGGCTGGAAGCCGCGCAGGACGGCCTTCACCCGGTGGTTGCTCTGCATCATGCGGAAGGGCAGCTGCAGATTCTTGATGATATTTTGCGGTGTCAGCTTGCGCTGCAGTCCGGCAATAGGCAACCCCACGATTTCGTAGCCTGCGGCAGGCACCTTCTCCATCTCCATACGCCCTTCGGCACCGACAAACAGGATGTCGGCCTCGGGCCAGCGTTTCTTTATGGCATTGGCGATCGCCACAGCCGGGAATATATGACCCCCAGATCCTCCTCCACTTACGATTGCTTTCATATCTTCAGTTTCTTTTATTGTCTATAATTCATCTTGTTTATATGTGCATCAACCCTGCTCCCCGGCAACCGAAGGCCCGGGCTGGGTGGTGTCTGACGCCTGTTTGAGGGCGGGTTTCTCGCTGTTCTCAGCTGCATAGACATCGGCTGCCACCGACTGTATGATACCAAGACCCACACCCATAAAGAGATAGGCCGTGCCGCCATAGCTGATGAAGGGCAGCGTCTGGCCCGTGACGGGCAGCACGCCGACAGCCACACTCATATTAACCAATGCCTGGAGGTAGATGACCGTGCCCATGCCGGCCACGGTGAGAGCGCCGAAGCGCCCCTTGCAGCGCCAAGCCAGACGGACGCAACGGAAATAAAGGATGCTGTAGAGCAGGAAGACCACGATGCCGCCCACCATGCCGGTCTCTTCGATGATGATGGCGTAGATGAAGTCGTTGTGGGCCTGCGTCATCAGACGGGCGTGGACCGTGTTGCCGATGCCGGCGCCGAACACGCCGCCGCGGGCGATGGCCATGCGGGCCATATTCTCCTGCGTCAGGGCATCGGGGTCGGGGTGCAGCCAGTTGTCGATACGCTCGGCCCAGATGCCGGAGCGGTGCAGCACCTCGCCTCCGTCGGCCTCGCCATCCGACGACCTGAGCATCACGAAGGCGCCCAACATGCCCACGAAAGCCAGCGCCACTAAGAAGCGCCACCAATAGACACGCTTGACACCCCCCATAAACATCATGAGATAGCACACCAGGAAGATGAGGGCCGCCATCGAGAAGTTCTCGGGCAGGATGAGGGCCACCACCAGAACGATGTAGATAAGCAGCTGGAGGAACGTGCCCAGCTCGGACAGCTGGTCTTTCTTGATGGCCAATATGCGGGCCACGAAGACCACCAGCACGATCTTGGCGATCTCGGAGGGCTGGAACTGTCCGATCAGCGGGATGCGGAACCAACGTCCGCCCTGCAGCGCCAACATCACAGCCAGCAGCACCAGCGTCAGCCAGTAGCCCAGCATGGCGAACCGCGAGAAGAAGCGGTAGTTGACGCGCGAGACCAGAATGACCACCACGTAGGTGATCGCCACGATAACCAAGTGCTTCAGGAAGAGCCCCGTGGGCATGGTTCCGGGCAGCGAATAGGCATAGAGGCCTATCGAGCTGTACACCTCAACCAGCGAGATGATGCTGAGCAGCATGAACACCACCCAGATCGTCTTGTCTCCTCGGAATAAGCGGGTCAGTTTCATAGTTCGTTCACTTCATGGCGAAAAGCCTCGCCCTGCACGGTGGTCGACTGGCCGTTGTAGCAGGCCGGCGAGTAGACGACCCGCACTTCGTCGTCCGACTGATAGCAATAGGCCTGGTGCAGAGCCTCGGCCAGGGTGGCGCAGGGCACGATGGTGGGGATGATTCCACGGAAGGTGTGCTGCATGCGGTCCTCGGCGTCACCCACGACGAGCAGCATCCTCACCTTGCGCAATGCCAGGGGCACCAAGCGGCTGTAGTCGGCCGTCTGGTCATTGGCATCGGCAATCCAAATCAACCCTCCCTGAAGCGTCTCCAGCGTGTACCACGTGGCGTTGATCGTGCGGGCAGCGGCATCGTTGATATACTCGCGTCCACGCACCCGCGCCACGAATTCGAGGCGGTAGCGAGTGTTCTCCAAATGGTTGAAGCACGACCGCAGACCTGCATCGCGCATGGCCTTCAATCGTTGCACATCAATCCCTGCTAATCCGGTGTGGGCCCGGTCATGACCTTGGAGGGCAAGTGGTTCAAAAGTCATTTCTTTGAATTATGAGTTATTGTATTCTATTTTATCTGTTTATCGCAGTTTCAGCGTCGAGAGGGTGAATATGGCCAACAGGATGGAGATGATGATAAAGCGCATCACCACCTTCTCCTCGGCCACCCCTTTCTTCTGGTAATGGTGGTGCAGCGGCGACATCAGGAAAGGACGCTTCTCCACCGGCACCGGCACTCCGGCAGGCAGTTTATGCTTGCGGCGATAGCGCTTGCAGCCCGTGGTCTGGATGATCACCGAGAGGTCTTCGACCAAATAGATACCACACAGCAGCGGAAGCAGGAGCTCCTTGCGGATGAGGATGGCGAAGACGGCGATGATGCCACCGATGGCCAACGAGCCGGTATCGCCCATGAAGATCTCGGCCGGGTGGGTGTTGAACCACAGGAAGCCCAGGGTGGCACCGACAAAGGCAGTGCTGAAGACCGCCAGCTCGCCGATGTTGGGCAGATAAATAATATTAAGGTATCCAGCCATGATCACGTTGCCGCTGACCCAGGCCAGCAACGCCAACGCGCCGCCGTTGACTGCCGCCACGCCGGTGGCGATACCGTCGATACCGTCGGTCAGGTTGGAGGCATTGCTGACAGCCGTCACCACCAGAATCACCACCACCACGAAGGGGATCCAGGCGTACTTGACCGCCCACGAGCCCATCCAGCTGACCAGCCAGACATAGTCGAATTCGTTGTTTTTCACAAAGGGAATGGTGGTCTTCAGGGGGTTGCTGATGTCGGGATGGAACGTGATCAGCAGTCCCACGGCAAGCCCCAGCAGCACCTGTCCGACGACCTTGTACTTGCCAGGCAGGCCCGCCTTGCCGCGCGTCTTCTTCAGATAATCGTCGAGGAATCCCACCAGGCCCATCCACACCGTGGTTCCCAACATGATTTGCACGTAGATGTTGTCCAGCTTGGCGAACAGGAGGGTCGGCACCACGATGGCCATCAGTATCAGCAGGCCGCCCATGGTGGGGGTCTTGGCCTTCTGGGCGGCTCCCTCGAGGCCCAGCTCGGTGCGCACCTCGTCCATCATACCCAGTTTGTTCTGCATCCACCGGATAAAGGGGCGTCCGAGCAGCAACATGATCAAGAGCGAGGTCACCATGCTGGCGGCCGCGCGGAAGGAAATGTACTGGAACACTCCCGCCCCCGGGAAATCCAACACACGATCAAGCCAATCAAACAGATAGTACAGCATATTTCTTCTTTACTTTTTTACTATAGTCCATTATCTCATCTCCGTTAATTCTCTCTCCAGCTCCTCGACATCGTCGAAATGCGAGCGCACACCGTTCACCTCCTGGTACTTCTCGTGTCCCTTGCCGGCTACGAGCACTATATCGCCCTCGCGGGCCATCATGCAGGCCGTACGGATGGCCTGGCGGCGGTCGGTGATGCGGACCACATGGCTGAGCTGCACGGCATCGAGGCCAGCCTCCATCTCGTCCAGGATGGCATCGGGGTTCTCGGTGCGCGGGTTGTCGCTGGTGAGCACCACCTTGTCGCTTCCTCCGACGGCGATCTGCGCCATCTCGGGCCGTTTGGTGCGGTCGCGATCGCCACCGCAACCCACCACCGTGATCAGCTGCTGCTCATGGCGGCGTATCTGGTCGATGGTGTCGATGACGTTCTGCAATGCATCCGGGGTATGCGCATAGTCGACGATGGCTGTGATTCCGCGTCCACTGACATACTGGAAGCGGCCCGGGGCGGCTTCCAGCAGGCTCAACAGGCGCTGGGCCTCACCGGCGTCCACACCGCTCAGCACCGCCGCTCCGTAGATGGCGGTGAGGTTGTAGGCGTTGAACCGGCCCACCAGGCGGCACCAGATCTCCTGTCCGTTGATCTCGAGGTGCATTCCTTCGAAGGTGTCTTCGAGTACACGGCAGTGGAAATCAGCCTGATGCTGCAGGGCGTAGGTATGCACCTCAGCCTTCGTGTTCTGCACCATCACACGGCCATTCTTGTCGTCCACATTCACCAGCGCCCACGCTCCCTTGGGCAGCGCATCGAAGAAGCCCTTCTTGGCTGCGATATAGTTGGCCATGGTCTTGTGGAAATCGAGGTGGTCGTGGGTGATATTGCTGAAGATGGCACCCGCAAAGCGGATCCCTGCTATGCGCTGCTGCACCACGGCATGGCTGCTCACCTCCATGAAGGCATAGCGGCAACCGGCATCCACCATCCGGCGCAACAATTGATTCAATTCCAACGCATCGGGAGTGGTGTGGCCCGTAGGCAGTTCCTCCTCGTCGATCTTGTTGACGATTGTCGACACCAGCCCCACGTGGTAGCCCAGCATGCGGAACATGCGGTGCAGCAGGGTGACCGTCGTGGTCTTGCCGTTGGTGCCGGTGATGCCCACCAGCTGCAACTGCTCCGACGGATGGCCGTAATAGTTGGCTGCCATCAGGCCCAGCGCACGGCTGCTGTCGGCCACCTTGACATAGGTGACCCCCTCGGTCGTCGCCGCAGGCAACTCCTCGCACACCACTGCCACAGCACCCTGCGCCACGGCGCCGTCGATGAAAGCATGTCCATCGACCTTGGTGCCCCGCTGTGCCACGAAGAGTGTCCCCTGCCCCACTCGGCGCGAGTCGAACTGCAGGTCGGCGATCTCCACATCGGCATTGCCGGTCAGCTCGGCATCAATTCCTTTGATTATCTCTTTCAGTCTCATCTTTCATTTCTCATTGTTAACACTACCACGGCGCCTTTCTTGGCGGCGGCACCGGCACGCGGCTGCTGCGACGCCACCTTGCCGTAACCCGACACGCGGGCGCGGTAACCCATCGACTCCAGCAGAGCCACGGCATCCCTTGCGCTCATTCCCTCGCAGTTGGGCACCTGTCCCTCGCTGGGCACGTAGGGCACATAGCGGCCCGCCACGCTGTCGTCACCCTCTCTGTACATCACCCAGCGGCTGGCCGAATCGGCCATGGGCATCGGCTGGCGCAGCATCTTGTACAAGCGCCGCATCTCGTCCTGCTCGCCCCGCGCCACCACCGGCCGCTGCATCGACTTGGTGCTGTCCTCTTCCAGCCGCGGCCAGGCCGACTTCACAGCCCCGTCGCTCAGCCGCTTGTCCACCGCCACCACACAGTCCGATATGGCCTTGAATACCTCGGCTGCCTGACGGCCGTAGTAGGGGATGTCCTCCAGCACCACCAGGCACGTATAGCGCGGATTCTCCGACGGGAAGAAGCCGCAGAACGATGCATTGTAGCGGCGCACGTTGGCATAGCTGTGGACGGCCGTGCCCGTCTTGCCGGCGATGCCGTAGGTGTTGTTCTTGATGTTGTTGCCCGTACCGTGTTCCACCACGCCCTCGAGCATCGAGCGCATCAGCAGAGCGCTCTCGCGACTGCACATGCGGGGATTCAACACCACCGGTGTGGTCTCCACCAGTCTGTCGCCGTGCATCACACCCTTGCAGAACAGCGGTTTCACCATCCTGCCGCCGGCACCCAGCCCGTTGTAGAAGGTGATCAGTTGCAGCGCCGAAATACGGGTCGAGTAACCATAGCAGAAATTCAGAAAGTCACGGTTCGAGGCATGGAGGTCATTAATATATGTATTATATTCTTTAGCCTTCACGTCGGGGTTGAGCTTACCGTAGGGGAACATCCGCTCCACCAGATGGCGCAGCGTGTCGCGCCGGTCGGCATAGAGTTGCCAGCCCAAGTCGCTCATACCCACATTCGACGACTGCTCGATTACCTCCCTCACACTCAACGAGTCGCGCCCTTTCAGCGTGTGGTCGTCCTTGATCTCGCCGTATTTGCCGCCGAAGTTCTTATAGCCAGCCCTGAGCTGCATGCTGGTGTCGATCTTCACCCCGGGGTCGTTGAGCATCGCGGTGAGGATGACCGTCTTGAAGGTGGAGCCCGGCTCGTACACGTCGCTCACCGCCACGTTGCGGTCGCGAACCTCCAGGTAGTCGTGTACCGACGTGTCCACCGCCAGATTCGCACAGGCCAGCACGTAGCCCGTCTGCATCTCCATCAGTATGGCACATCCAGCCTGCCCGCCGAAGCGGCGCAAGGCACCCCTCAGCGAGCTCTCCGCAATATCCTGATAGCGTGTGTCGATCGTCGACACGATGTCACGTCCGTCGACCTTGGCCTGCAGCACAATCGTATCCACGCGGTCCTGATCCGTGCGCTGCGGCACCTCGCGGCGTCCCTGCTGCTGGTCGGGCAGCCATATACCTTTGGTCAGGCGGCGGCGGCGGTAGGTGCCGTCCTGCCCGCGCAGAATACTGTCGTAGGCCCCCTCCAGACCCGTGTAGGTGTTAGCGTCGCGTTGGTTCTGGAAACCGATGGTGTTCTTCGCCATGTTGCCATAGATGTGGGCGCGTTCCTGGCGCACCACGCTCTGGCCGTCCACCTCGCGCACCACGCCGCGCTTCCACCCCGGCAGGCGCATCACTTCGAGCCATACCGAATAGGGCACATGACGCTCCACCAGGAAGCAGCGGCGCGGCTTCTCCTTGCTGCGCTCGGCCACCAGGCGGTCGCGGTAGTAGAGTGCGTCGTGCTGCGGCATCACGTCGGCCAGCATCACACACATGCTGTCGAGATAGAGGTAGAAATTGCTGTCCGTGATGGGGCCGCTCTCGATCGGGCGTCCCTTGCGGTCGTACTTCGGGTGGCCGTGCTCGTCGAGTTCCACCTGGTTGTACAGATCCAGGTACAAGTCGCATTCCGTCACCGTGGTGGCCAGAATCTTGCCGTCGCTCGAGTAGATCACACCCCGTCGGGCGGCATCCGTCCGCACATCGGCTTCGCGGCGCTCCCCGCGGGCACGCCACTCGTCGCCATGCACCCACTGTATATTGACGATACTCGCCACGATGGCCACACCCACCCCCAGCGTCAGCAGGAGGTAGAGCGCCGTCATCCCGCGCGTCATCCTTTTATTATTATCTTTATTATTGTCACTCATAGCACTTGTCTCTTAACTCATAACTCATACGGAGGTCCGCTGGTGATTCCCACGCCTGTCCCCTTCAGGTCCTCGGCGATCTGCGATATTTTCACACTCTGTTGGTATTGTTTCTGCATCTGTATGCGGTGCTCGCGCAGGTAGTTGATCCGGTCCTCGGTCGCAGCCTTCTCGCGGCTCAGATTCTCCACGCGGTAGCGGTTGCCCACAATCAGGAGCAGGTAGAACAGGCACAGCAGCACCAGCGGTATCTGGCGCGTCACCGCCCGGGCACCCAGCACATCGCCACCCAGCACACGCCCCAGGCCACGGGCCGCCTTCGCGCCCTTGCGTGGCGTCCGTTCCGTTGCCGACGCGGCAGCGTCCTCCTCGACAGCAGGCGCCGCCGGCGCAGCCTCCACTTGCGGACGCGGCTCCTCGAGGCCCTCTTCGACCACTTTATCCCTGAACTTATTTCCCATTGTTATCGTCGGTTTTACGTTTCTCAATCCTCCTCATGCCCACCCTGAGCCGGGCACTGCGCGCACGGCTGTTCTGCGCCACTTCCGCGGCGTCGGCCTGCACGGCCCCGCGGCTCACCATCTGCATCGTCGACAGCGGGTTGCCGTAGAAATCCTTCTCCACGCGGCCCTCGAAATTGCCCGTCTTCATAAAGTTCTTCACCAGGCGGTCTTCGAGCGAATGGTAGCTGATCACCACCAAGCGGCCCTCGTCGGTCAGCATCTCGGCAGCCTGTCCGAGCATCGCCTTCAGGGCTTCCAGTTCGCCGTTCACCTCGATACGGAGCGCCTGGAAAAGCATGGCCAGGTACTTGTTCTCCATGCCACGGGGCAGGTGGTGGCTGACGGCGTCGCGCAGCTGGCCCGTGGTGTCGATCGAGGCCAGGGCACGCGCCTTCACGATAGCCCGCGCCATCTGGCGGGCGTTGGGCAGTTCGCCGTAGAGGTGCAGCAGCCGCGAGAGTTCCTCCTCGTCGAGGCTGTTCACCAGGTCGCGGGCCGTCACCGGCGACTGGCGGTCCATCCGCATGTCCAACTCGCCGTCCAGCCGGGTGGAGAAGCCCCGCTCAGCAGTGTCGAATTGGTGGCTGCTCACCCCCAGATCGGCCAGCACCCCGTCGACCTGCCGCACTCCGTGAAACCGCAGAAACGACTTCATGTATCTGAAATTCTCGCCGATAAAGGTAAAGCCCGCTTTCCACGCTTCGCCATCCACGTTCCACTCGCCGCTCTCCACACGCCGCGCCGCGTCGGGATCCTGGTCGAAGGCATAGAGGTGCCCCTCGGCACCCAGATGCTGCATGATGGCACGCGAATGACCGCCGCCCCCGAAGGTCACATCGACATACGTGCCCTCGGGACGGATGTGCAATCCGTCGATCGCTTCGGCGAGCATCACCGGCTTGTGGTAATCATCGTTCGTCATCGTGCTGCAATCTATGTTCGGCAGGAGCGGCCGCTCCCAGCAACTCCTCTGCCCGGGCAGCGAAGTCGCCTGATTTTGCGTTCATCTCGTCGTAGGTCTTGCGGTCCCAGAGCTCGATGAACTTGCCGGTCGATTGCAGCACCAACTCCTTGGCCCCCGCCACCAGCGACTTCTGCTCGGCGGGCACCAACAGGCGGTCGTTCGAGTCGAGCTCGATGATGTTGCCTTCGGTGAGCTTGCGCAGCAGTTCGCGGTCCTCGCGGCGGTAAGGATTCAGTCTGTCCTGGAGTTTCTCCACTTCCTCCCTGAAACTGGCATAGGTCCACAGCTCCAAACACTCGGCATAGATACTCTGGCGGATCACAAAACGACCGTCCTCGCTCTCCAACTGCCTCTTCAGGGCAATCGGGAACTTGAAGCGGCCGTTCGAATCGACCTTACAGTACTCTTTTCCAAGTATTAACGCCATTTTTACCTACTTTTTTCAGGTTGTAAAATTACGAAGAAAATCCCATTTTTTGACAAAAAATTCCTTTTTTTGTTTTTTTTAACCAATTTTTGTTGTTCATAACCCATAACGCAATTCAGAACAAAAAGTTTCATCCAACTGTGAATTTATTCCACAGCAGCACTACATACACCTAATAATCAGCATTATAAAACCCACATTTTAACACTCTCAGAGTGCCGTCCGCAGGGCCCTGAAGGGGCATCGGCGAGTGTTGAAAACTTTTGCCCCCGATCGCTCAGGCTCAAAGTCCGCTCCCAGGCCGCATTTCGGAGGCTGAATGCCTGGTTGATGCCTGGTTGATGCCTGGTTGATGCCTGGTTGATGCCTGGTTGATGCCTGGTTG
>CAMNIH010000012.1 GCA_946540365.1 uncultured Bacteroidales bacterium | reverse complement strand
CGAACCACATGCAGGGGGCGGTGCCGAGGTCGTTGTTGAGCACCTCGCAGCACTTTGGCACCAGGGCCTGGGCGCGGTTGACGGGCGTAAGCTCGAAGCCGCGCACGGCGAAGATGCGTCGCACGTTTTCCAGTGCCACCTCGCTCTCCACCAGCTCGGAGTGGAAGTAGTCGCAGAGCAGTTTCTTGGTGATGTCGTCCTTGGTGGGGCCCAGGCCGCCGGTGATGAGCACGACGTCGTAGCCCTCGTGGTCGTCGAGGGCCCGTGCGATGTTGTCGCGCTGGTCGCCCACCACCTCGACACATGCCACCTCGAAGCCTGCCTCGGTGAGCATACGACTCATGGTCGAGGCGTTGGTGTTGACGACCTGCCCCAGCAGCAGCTCGTCGCCGATATTGATGATCTTTACGGTGTTCATAGCTTGAATTTCCTCTCGTATTCCTCGTAGGCGTAGTCCAGGCCGCTCTCCTCGTCCAGCATCGGCTCGCCGAGGTCCACGAGGTTGAACTCCGACATGTCGATCGTGGGAAAGTAGACATCGGCCTCGTAGTCGCGGTAGACGCGGGTGATGTAGAGCCGCTGGCTGAAGGGCAGCAGGGCCTTGTAGATGGCGGCGCCACCCATGACGAAGACCTCGTCGTCGCAGTCCTTCAGCACCTTGAAGAGGTCGTTGATGCTATGCACCACCGTGGCGCCGTCGGCCCGGAAGTCCGGATTGTTGGTCATCACGATGTTCTGGCGGCCGGGCAGCGGACGCTTGGGCAGCGAGTCCCACGTCTTGCGGCCCATGACCACCGGGTGGCCGGTGGTCAGCCGCTTGAACCGCTTGAGGTCGCCCGAGAGGTGCCACAGCAGGTCGTTGTCCTTGCCGATGGCGCCGTTCTGCGCGATGGCTACGATGATGGAGAGTCGGGGCTTCTTGTGGATATCAACCATGGAGATGCGTGTTTCTCTCTTTGATGATGTATTCCAGCGAACGGACTATTGCCTCGGGCTCGAGGTGCGACACGTTGCATACCAGGTCGTAGTTGCGGGCGTCGTAGCGCGACACGCCGGCGAAGGTCTTCGTGAAGGCCTCGCGCTCCTTGTCGACCTCGTCGATGGTCTTCTCGGCCTCTTTGGCGTCGATGCCGAGCTTGCGGCTGAGGCGCTCCACACGGTCTTTCCGGTCGGCGATAACGAACACCTTGATGGCGTTCGGGTCGTCCTTGAAGATATGGAACCCCGCACGCCCCACGATGATGCAGCTCTCCTCGGCAGCCAGCTCCTTCAGCAGCTTGGCTTCGGTGTGGTACAGCTGCATCGGCGTTACCTCCTGGTCGATGGCCAGCGGGTCGCTGCTGGCCGCAAACTGGCGGTGGAACCGGCACACCTCGTCCCACCAGTTCTGCTTGCGCGACCGTATGTGCTCGATCTCCTCTTCTGTGAGGCCGAAGTGCTTGATCAGCCCGTCGATGGCGGCTTTGCTGTATACGTTGACGTGCAGGAGCTCACCCAGCTTCTCGGCGATTTCTTTGCCGCCGGAACCGGCTTCGCGATTGACTAAAATGGTGAATTTTTCCATGATATCATGTGTTAGTTTATGTGTGTGAAAATTCTTGTCGCTCTCTCGAATATGCCGTTGCACCAGGCCAGTGCCAGGCCGTAGTTGCTCACCGGCACGCCGGCCTCGAGGGCGGGCAGCAGGCGCGCCTTGACTTGTTGTGCCGTGATGACGCATCCGCCGCACTGTATGACCAGCGCGTAGCGCGAAAGGTCGGTCGGCAGTGGCGATTGTCCGCCAATTACCTCGCATTCAATAGCCTTCCCTGTGGTCCGGCGCAGGGCGGCAGGCAGCTTCACGCGGCCGATGTCCTCGCAGGTGACGTTGTGCGTGCAGCTCTCCAGCAGCAGCACCCGGTCGCCGTCCTGCAGGTGTCCCATCGTGCGTGTGCCACGCAGGTACTCGTCGAAGAGCCCCTTCTGGCGGGCCAGCACCACGCTGAAGCTTGTCAGCGGCACCGCATCGGGCACCGTGGCGGCCACCGCCTTGAACGCCTGGCTGTCGGTCACCACAAGCCGCGGCGCCCCGTGCAGCGAGGCCAGCGTGCCGACCAGCTCGTCCGGCTGGCAGAACACCGCGACGGCATGCCGGTCTATCAGGTCGCGCAGCACCTGCACCTGTGGCAGAATCATCCTCCCTTCGGGGGCCGAACTGTCGATCGGCGTCACCAGCACCACCGTGTCGCCTTTGCCGACGATGTCGCCCAGCAGGCTGCGGCTGCGGTAGGCGCTCTCGGGCATCGCCCGCCGGATGGCCTCGAGGAGACCCTCGCGCAGTGTCGGGTCGGTGGTAGTGAGCAGGAAATCAGGATTCTCAGCTATCTCCGTTTTGCCCGGATACCCCGGGATGTCCGTCTTGCTCCTTATCCGCAGCAACGGCGTGCCGTGGTCGCGGCACCAGCGGTCGACCCGCTCCTCGGGGTCGCCCCACTCCGTGAAGAGCAGCAGCGCCAGGTTCACCTCGGCCAACGCCGCCATGCTCTTCTCCACCCGTTGGGCCCCCAGGCTGCCCTCGTCGTCGATGCCGGCTGTGTCCACCAGCACCACAGGCCCTATGCCGCCGATCTCCATGCTCTTGCGCACGGGGTCGGTGGTGGTGCCGGCGGTGTCGCTGACGATGGCTATCTGCTGTCCGGTCAGGTAGTTGACGAGCGAACTCTTGCCTACGTTCCGTCGGCCGAAGAGGCCGATTCGCGGCTTCGAATCATTGGTTTTCATGCTGCAAAAATACAAAAAAAGTAAGTTCTATGTAAAAAAACTTATCAACCGTCTGTCAGTAGCCCCGCCTCAAGGCCTGCCTTACGATGCTTCATGCATGCTTTTATGCAGAGATGATGCAGAGGGGATGCCTGGATGATGCCTGGATGATGCCTAGATGATGCCTGGAGGATAGCGGGTGGAGGGGCTGAAAATGCAGGCGGGGGGCTATTATGAGGGGCGGATTTGGGATAATTTTGTATCTTTGCACTTGGAAAAGAATGCCGCTATGAAGAAGATATTGCTACTTATTGCTTTGAATTCCATGTTGTTGGTTGCGTATGCGCAGGAGGCAGGGGCCACGATGAAGCCGAACTACCGCAAGATAGCACGTGTGGTGGCCGATCCGTCGGGGCCTTACTTCATGGATTCGCTCGAGAGACGCTTTGCGCGGCAGGACACGTCGCTGACGGTCGACGACCTGCGCTGCCTCTATTATGGCGGTGAGTGCGGAATGCTCAGCGGGGCCCACACGCGCCTGATGGCCGTTGGATCGCGCTTCGGCATGGCCTCGCGGCAGGCGGGCGTCGCCTGGTGGCACTATCAGATGCTGACCACCGCCGTGTGGAGCAGCGGCAACGGCAGCCGGCGGCGGCCGCTGCACGTCACTTCGCGCGACGATGCGCAGCAGGTGGCCACGGACTTCGGCGCCCCGCTGTGGTTCAAGATCAAGGGGAGGCGTAGGTTCAGCGTAGCTCCACTACGGTGACGCCGGCGCCGCCGAGTTCCAGCTTCTCTGGGTGGAAGGTGCGCACTTCGCGCATGTTCCGCAGTTCCTGCTGTATGGCCTGCATGAGGATGCCGTAGCCTTTGCCGTGCAGTATGCGCACTTCCTTCTCGCTGAGCAGCAGGGCGGTGTCGAGGAACTGGTGGAGCTCGTCGAGCGCCTCTTCGGCGCGGTGGCCGCGCAGGTCGAGGGTGGGGTTGAAGCGGGCCCGTTTTTCGTTCATGGAGTCGTAGATGCCGTGGCTGACGTTGGTGGTGGCGCGGGTGGCGGGTATCTTCTGCTTGGCGGTGGCTTGCAGGCGTCCGAGGGGGATCGTCATGCGGATGCTGTTGCTCTCCACGACGGCTTTCTTGCCCTTGATTTCCACCACCTGGCCGAAGGTCTCCTCGCCGTCGATGCGGACGATGGTGCCCACCGCGATGGGCAGGTCGGCCGTCGGGGCGGTGGTGGCGGTGCTGTCGGCGGCGCGGCGTTTCTCGCGCTGCTCTTTGAGTTCCGACTGTGCCCGGGTGTTCTGCTCGGTGGCCTGGGCCAAAGCCTCGCGGGCTTTGCGGGTGGCCTCGCGTTCGGCGTGGGCGCTTTTGATGTCGCTGATGGTGCGCTCGACGGTGCGGTTGGCCCCTTCCAGGATCTGCTGCGCCTCGTGGCGGGCGCTGCTGATGATGTCGTGCCGCCGGGCCTGGAGGTTGTCGCTGAGGCGCTGGTACTTCTCGGTCACTTCGGCCAGGAACTCGTCGGCCACACGCAGCTCCTCTTTCTGGCGTTCGATTTCTTTCTTGTCCAGTTCGAGCTGTTGCAGCTGGTGCTCGAAATTGAGCTGCTCGCGGCCCACCATCTCGCCGGCGCGATCGAGTATTTCTTTCGGGAAGCCGATGCTCTCGGCAATCTCGAAGGCGAAGCTGGAGCCGGGATGGCCGATGCTGAGGCGATAGAGGGGGCGCATCTGGTCGGTGTCGAAAAGCATGGCGCCGTTGACGACGTGGGGCAGCCGGTCGGCCAGCAGCTTGAGGTCGGCGAAGTGGGTGGTCACCACGCCGTAGGCCCCGCGGTTGTAGAGCGCCTCGAGGAGGGCTTCGGCGATGGCGCAGCCGCTGCGCGGTTCGGTGCCGCCGCCCAGCTCGTCGAGCAGGAAGAGGGTGCCTGCGTCGGCCGAGGCAAGGAGCGTTTTCATGTTCTGCAGGTGCGAGGTGTAGGTCGAGAGGTCGTTGTCGATGCTCTGCTGGTCGCCGATGTCGATGAACACCGACGAGAAGAGGCCGCACTCCGACGTGGCCCGCAACGGCACCGCCAGGCCGCACTGCAGCATGTACTGTATGAGTCCCACGGCCTTGAGCAACACCGATTTGCCGCCGGCGTTGGGGCCGGAAATGATCAGTATGCGAGGCCGGGCGGCCGTGTCGGGCTGGCCCGACAGCCGCAGATCGAACGGCACCACGCCGTCACGCTTCTGGAGGTAGAGCAGTGGATGGCGTGCGTCGAGCCACTCGATGCGCGGCTCGGGATGAAGCAGCGGGACGCTGGCGTTCAGCTCGACGGCCACGCGGGCCTTGGCCCGCAGGAAGTCGATGCGGGCCAGGAAGAGGTAGGCCTCCTCGAGCTGCGGCAGCAGGGGGCGCAGGCGGTCGCTGAAAGCCAGGAGGATGCGTTGTATTTCGTGGCGTTCGTCGAAGTCGAGTTCGCGCAGGTCGTTGCCCAGCTCCACCACCTCGCTGGGTTCCACGAAGGCGGTCTGACGGCTGGCGCTCTCGTCCTGGATGAGGCCGCGGATCTTGCGGCGGTGGGTGGTGAGCAGGGGGATGACGGGACGGCCGTCGCGGATGGTCACCTCGGCCCCTTCAGGGGCCCATCCCTCGCGCTTGGCGCGGGCCAGGGCACCTGCCACCTGGGCGTCCACCTCGGCGGCCTTGCGGGCCTTGGTGCGCCGTATCTCGGCCAGGGCGGGCGAGGCGTTGTCGTAGATCTCGCCGTGGTCGTCGATGAGCTGGCCCAGGAGCGAGTTGATGACGTTCAACTGCGAGCTCTTGCCGCCGTAGCCCAATTCCACCTCGACGGCGAGGTTGGCCAGCCGGGGGTATTTGAAGTGGTTGGGCGTGTCGGACCGCTCGGCCTGGTCGGACACCAGAAAGCGGTAGCAGTCGCGGATGGTGCGCAGCGAGAGCTTGAGGTCGAACAGGGCCTCGGGCGGTATGAAGGTGTTGCCCATGCGAAGGTGGGCGAGGGTGGGGGTGAGGTCGATGAAGTCCTGCTGCGGGAATTCGCTTTCCATCAGCACGATCTGGCGCATTTCCTCCACCAGCTGCAGCTCGTGCTGCAGGGACTCGTAGTCGGTCATAAAGGTCATCTGGTCCGTCATCTGACGGGCCAGGCTGTTGGTCGTATGCTCGGCCACCAGGGATCGTATGCGGTCGAAACCGAGTTTCTGCTCAATACTGTTCATTTAGTCGAAATCAAGATATAAGGGCCACTTCTGGCGGAAGGAGCCGAGGCGCTCCAGGTCGAGGGCGGCGCTGAGGGTGTCGCTGTCGCCGGAGGCGGCGACGGGGAATCCCTTGTAGTCGATGATGGCGCTGTCGCCGCTGTATTCGCCGCCGACGCCGTCGATGCCGGTGCGGTTGCATCCGACGACATAGCACAGATTCTCGATGGCGCGGGCGCGGAGGAGAGTGGTCCAGGCCTCGCGGCGGCTGGCGGGCCAGTTGGCGCAGACGAGCAGAAGGTCGTAGCTCAGCCCGTCGTTGCGCAGCCATTTGGGGAAGCGCAGGTCGTAGCAGACGGCGGGCTTGATGCGCCACCCTTTGTATTCGAACACCGTCCGTTCGGTGCCACGGCTGATCTGGTCGTGCTCGCCGCTGGGGCGGAAGGTGTGCGCTTTGTCGTAGTGTCCGTAGGTGCTGTCAGGGAACACCCAGTGGAGGCGGTTGTAGCAGCGGCCGTGCTCGCTGACGATCCAGGTGCCGACAAGGAGGGTGTCGTGCTGCGCGGCTGCCTGCTGCGCCCAATGCAGGGTGGGACCGTCGGCCGGTTCGGCCAGCGCAGCCATGTGGTCGCCGAAGCCGGTGGTGAAGGTCTCGGGGACGACGAATATGTCGCTGTGGGGGGCGGTAGCCAGCGCCGCCGCCACTTGGCGACGGTTGCTTTCGGGGTCGCCCCAAACAATGTTGTGCTGGAAAAGGGTGATGCTGAGCGGGCTCATAGTTGTCGGCAGATATTGAGGTCTTTTTGCAGTTGCTGTTGCAGCGCTTCGCGTGAATCGAAGCGGATGATGTCGCGAAGGCGGCGGAGGAAATGCACTTCGACCTGTTGGCCGTACAGGTCTCCGTCAAAGTCGAGCAGGTGTACCTCGAGCAGCGGCTTGTCGACGGCAAAGGTGGGTGCGGTGCCGAGGTTGGCCATGCCGCGCCAGCGGCCGAGGCGAACGGCATAGACTCCTTCGCGGGGAAGCATCTTGCGGGTGGCGGAGAGGTCGATGTTGGCAGTGGGGAATCCCAGGGTGTGTCCCACGCCGCGGCCGTGGCTCACCGTGCCGCGCAGGGTGTAGGCACGGCCCAGCAGGGTCGCCGTATTCTCTACGGCACCCTGCTCCAGGGTCTCGCGTATGCGGGAGGAGCTGATGGGACGCCCGTCGACGTTGAAGGGGGCGCCTTGTGCAAGGTGGAAATTCAGCTCGTCGGCAAGTTGCGGCAGCCGTGCAAAGTCGTCGTGCTGTCGGTTGCCGAAGCGTCCGTCGTAGCCCAGAAGCAGTGTCCGCATGCCCAGTTGCTCGTGCATCAGCCGCGCTGTCTGACAGGCTGTGAGCTGTGCCACGTCGGTGGTGAAAGGCATCACGGCAACGTATTCGGCGCCAGCGTCGAAGAGCAGTTGTATGTGTTCGTCGCTATCGTCGAGCCAGTATTCGTTCTCCCGTCGTCCGAGTACGAAGGAGGGGTGGGAGGTGAGTGTGACCACCAGTGGGGCGAGTGTATCGCGTTGTGCTGCCAGCTGTGCTATGAGTGATTGATGGCCGCGATGAACACCGTCGAACACTCCGATGGTGACCGCTGTCGCACGTGGTGCGCTATCGCACTTGCCCTTAGTATTGTATAGTTGGAAGAGTCGGGTTGTCATTTTATCAGACGTATTGTGGGGTGCAGTCGGACCAGCACCCCCAGCGATGCCATCGTCTCCGATGGACAGTAGCATTTCCAGTAGTCTTTCCGGTCAGCGGTGAATGGAAAGTAATGGTAGAGTGTGCCTTGCAGCTCCAGATCGTACCCCGTCCACTGCCAGCGGTAGTGTCCGCCGACGCTGAGCACTTTGATGCGGTCGTGTGTCATCGACGAGGTGTTGGACGAGAAGTTGGAGTAGTGGTAGCTGCCCAGAATGGGGCGGAATCGTTCGCTGACCCAGTAGGCGACCTCGATGGCTCCATGGTCCCATTGGGCAGCCATGCGGGTCCAAGCGCCCCATCCGCGTTTGTA
Source organism: uncultured Bacteroidales bacterium (assembly GCA_946540365.1). The sequence continues at coordinate 15,864 of CAMNIH010000012.1, read as the reverse complement.
GTCCAGCGGTTCCGAGCGCAGGCAGCCCCATTCGTCATACACAAGTTCCCCTTCGGGATGGCCGGTGCGGGCATATCCGAGCAGGTTGCCTTCGGCCTTCAACCACATGCTGCCGATACGGTAGCCGAGTCGCAGCCCGACGGTGGCGTTGAGAAGGTTGTAATGTCCCAGGGTGGTGTCTGTCAACCCTTCACCCCCGCGATGCTGCACGACGGCTGCCAGCGGCAGCTCGGCCGACCATCGGCCCGATGACCACCGAGGTACCAGTGTCAGGCCGCCGTTGATGATTTCCTGCATTGGACTGCGATCCCAGATGAATTGGCGCCAGTCGACCCAGAGGTCGGCGGTGAGCAGACGTTGCTCTATCAGCAGCTGGGCCCCTGCTTCGGGATCGACGGCATAGAGGCGTTCACGATTGTACAGCGGACAGACAAGACCATGTCCGTCAGTGTTGTTGAGCGAGCCGATCACCAGGGTGACGTTGTTGCCGAAGTCGAAGCGTGCCTGGAGCCATGGGAGTATGTGTGGTCCGACCAACGTGTCGGATCCCGTGGGGCGTACTTCGTTTAGTGGCCCCGAGGGGAATCCGCTGCCACCCCAGTAGTGGAGCCAGTGCAGGCCTCCCTGCAGCGTCAACGGCCCGCCGGGGCGCCATGCCACGGTAGGCCGCAGCGCAAAGCCCGGCAGGGTATATCCGTCCAGTCGGCAGCCCGTATACTCGTTGTCGACCATGAACAGGGTGCCGTCCAGGTGCAGTGCCAAGCGGACACTGTCCTGTGCATTGGCGGAACTCATAGGGCCTATAAGACCCAGAAGCCCTATAAGTCCTATCAGTTTCAGTCTCATTTGCCGAGGGCCTTGACGATGGCATCTTCGATGGCCGCACCGCGCAGGTCGCGTGCCAGGATGGTTCCGTCTTTGTCGATCAGGATGATCTGCGGTATGCCGCGCACGCCGTAGGTGTCGGTGGCTGTGCGGGTGCTGTCGACCAGCTGCGGGTAGGTGATGCCCAGGTCGGCCATCACCTTTTCGTGGGCCGCCTTGCGGGCTGCGGCGTCACCGCGCTCCCATACGTTTAATCCCACAATGACAAGGCCTTTCCCCTGGTATTTCTTCCACAGGGGGACCAGGTTGTCTTTGATCTCGTTGCGGCAGGGGCCGCACCACGAGGCGTAGAAGTCGACCAGCGCCACCTTGCCGTCGACCAGGTCGCTCAGCTTGCCGTCGACACCTTGTATGTCGGTGTAGTGCTTGCCCTCCGAGGTCTCCTCGACGGCGCGCAGCTGGGCCAGGGTGGCCTGCACCACCGGGTCGTCGGCTACCATCGGCGAGGCTGTGCTGATGATACTGTCGAACTCGCTGTAGGTGAATTCGTTGTTTCTGATAATCACCTGCATGGCATAGCGTGCCAACACATTGTCGTGGTTTTCGTTGTACAGTTTCCAGCTTGCATCGGACATGCGGCTCATGCCGATGGCATCAAGGCTGTCCAGCATCCGTTCGGCCGTGGCGCGTTCGTTGGCGTCGTTGGTGCCGTAGTAGACGGCCATATAGGGCTCCATCTTGTCAAAGATGTCGCTGATGTCGGATGCCTTGTTGAACACAAGCAGTCGGTCGTTCATCGGCGTTCCGCCAATGCTGTCGTCGTTGATCACCACCGTGCCGGGCTCGACGACAACAACGCCTGTGAGCGAGGTCTTTGCACCTTTGAGAAGTGCTATCCAGGGCTCGTCTACGGTGCCGTTGAGGGTGTACTTCCCGTTGGCCACGGTGCAGCTGTCGACAGCCACCTCCGGGTCGCCGAAAAGATTGTGTACGTAAATCGTCTCCCCGTCAAGTGCGGGGTCGCTTACGGTTCCGTTTATTGTGAAACTATTGTTGTTTCTACAACCGGCTATAAGTACGGTAATAATTGCTGTACAGATGATTAGATTGATTTTTTTCATTGTTGTAATTTTATTTCGTGTTGCAAAAATACTATTTTTTTTCTTATTCTGATTTTAAATTTATTGGGCGGGAATTATATATTTTTTTGTCGAGTCGTTTTTTTTACATAATTTTGCACTTTCTAATGTATGGTAAGATGAACTGCAAAACAGATCGCAATACCTTGGACAACAGCGCGAAGCGGGCGACAATGCTTGTTGTGGCCATGCTTCTATGGCTGCCGCTGGCGGCCCAGTCTGGCTTGTATGTACCATCGGCCAAACCTGTGCGCGACATGAAGAAAGCCTTGACGAACCCCGAGGTGTTTCACCTGGTGTTGGGCCCCACCGACGATGCGGCTGGCTATGCGGTGGACGACCTTGACCTGCTGGATTCTGCCTACGGTATTGCCTTTGCCGAGGACAACCCGATGCTTTACACCATGACGATCGAAGGGTACGGTGGCGACAATACGCACCTGACCCGGTCGCGGGTCGACGCGGTCTATCGTTACTTTGCCATGCGTTGCCACGCCCAGTTCCCGATCCGCTTTGCCCGTAACCCCATCCGCTGCTCGTGCAACGGCGACACCGTCGAGATTCTCCGCTACGAGGTGCCAGTTCAGACCGCGGTATATCGCAGCTCCGAGCTGCCCGAGGCCCGCCGCCTGCTCAACAAGAGCGTCGACCTGTCGGGATGTGTGTTGGTCACCTTCCGCAACAATCCCGACGAATGTGTCGGCTCTGCACGCGGCTGCTATGTGCCGTCGGCCGACAGCACGGTCTATGGCTACTATGCCACGATGACCTTGACAAAGGGGTCGGTCTATTCGGTCGAGAATACCAAGGACACTTGCCCCGGAGGATTGATAATCAACATCGAGGATCATCTCAATTATCGCGATGTGCTCGACCGGTATCACCTGGTGCCCCACCGCCGTCAGATCATCGCCCAGGCCGGTTATATCGTCATCCGTGGCAGCTGGCCCATGGTGTCCGATTCATGCTCCGAACCCCAGAAGGACAGCATATTCATCCGCATCCCGGTGACGCAGGAGCAGATCGACGCGAAGCTTAAGTTCTTCGCCAAGGTGAAGACATCGAGGGGCATGGAATACAAGCAGCTGCCCACCCGCAAGCTGCCCGGCAAGGGAGTGCTCGTCCTGCAGGCCCCGATCAATGTCACTCAGTTCGATACGGTTTACGTGGGTAAACGCATACAGGAGAAAGAGATCTCAAAATATTTCTACGAGGTCGACTCGCCCACCGAGGCGGCATCTTTTACCATCGACAAGCGTTTTTATGTCGCCTCCCGCCCTGGCAAGGACGGCGAACCGCAGATGAAGAAACCGCTGAAGCAGCTCTTCCGCATCGTCCCGGAACAGGAAGAGGATGCCTCGTCAACGACGACAGAAAAAAATAGAACGCCGAAAGGCGAAGAAATCCCAGAATAAAAAATGGCTTATTTACAGACTGATGTGACCAAGGTCACCACTCGTGTACTACAGAATATGAAACTGCATGGCGAGAAGATCGCCATGTTGACGGCCTACGACTACTCGATGGCCTCGTTGCTCGAAAGCACCAAGATCGACGTGGTTCTTGTCGGCGACTCGGCGGCCAACGTTATGGAGGGCCACAAGACCACCCTGCCCATCACTTTGGACGAGATGATCGTCTACGCCACCTCGGTGGTGCGCGCCATCAACCGCGCCTTAGTGGTGGTCGACATGCCGTTCGGCACCTACCAGGGCAACTCCATGCAGGCCCTTGCCAGCGCCATCCGCATCATGAAGGAAACCGGCGCCGACGCCATCAAGATGGAGGGCGGCGAGGAAATCCTGGAGAGCATCCACCGCATCCTCTCGGCCGGCATCCCGGTGATGGGACACCTGGGCCTCACACCGCAGAGCATCAATAAGTTCGGCACCTATGCCGTCCGCGCCACCGAACAGGAAGAGGCCGACCGGCTGAAGAAGGACGCCCTGATACTGCAGGAAGCCGGTTGCTTCTCCATCGTGCTTGAGAAGATCCCTGCGGCCCTCACCGCCGAGGTGACGGCCGAGCTGAAGATCCCCACCATCGGCATCGGCGCCGGCCCCGCGGCCGACGGTCAGGTGCTGGTGCTTCAGGACATGCTGGGTATCACGCAGCAGTTCAAGCCCCGCTACCTACGCACCTACGGCACGTTCGGTGAAGATATTGCCAATGCTATCCGCCACTATATCAGTGATGTGAAGAGCGGCGATTTCCCCAACGAGAAAGAACAGTACTGACACCGGTCGTTGCCGGTTGCCGTAAGAATCACCGTCGGCTACGACTTCGTTGTGTCGTTGGCGGCAGGTGCAGCGGCGCTTTTTGCCTTGGGCTTGGGTTTGGGCATCTTGATGTCGCTCAGCGTGTGGTTGCGGTGCAAGCGGTTGAAGTCGACATATCCGCTGATGCCGCTGCAATGTCCGCGCTCGGTATACTGCCATAGGGTGAACCGGGTGGTCGGGTAGCCGCGATAGTTGGCGATAAAGATGTGGTAGTTCTTGTATTTCTTTGTGGCAAAGTGGGTCTTGTAGAGCCGCTCCGAGGTGTAGATGATGGGTTTAACGCCGTACTCTTTTTCCATGAGTTCCAGCAATTTGTCCACTCGTTCCATGTAGAGGCGTCCCGAATGGTGCCCTTCGATATCGAGCACGGGGATCAGGTCCTGCTCGCTTTTCTTGATCATCTTGCGTATGTTGCCCATCTGCTGGTAGGCGGTGGTCTTGCTGCTGTACAGATGGTAGCTGCCCACCAGCAGGCCGGCTTTCTTGGCTGCCTTGAGGTTGGTCTTGTAGTAGGGGTCCTGGATCGAGGTGCCCTCCGTGGCTTTGATATAGACGAAGCGGATGGTGCTGTCTTTGGCCACCTTGGTCCAGTTGATGGTGCCCTGATATTTTGAGACGTCGATGCCTCGGGTGCGGACCTGTGCCTGCACACCGATTGTGTACAGGCACAGTATCAGCATCAGCAGTTTACATTTGAATCTCATCGCCATTCTTGTGGAAGAATCTGAATTCGAGCAGACCGTAACTCTCTGATTGTTGCATGTCGAGCCGGACGTGGTAGCGACGCATCCATTGGTGTTGCAGGCTGCGGAGCCATCCACGCGTGAGGTAGGCGTTGACGTACGGGTGGGTCACCAGGCGCAGGTGGCTCTCGTTCTGCGACATGACGAGATGGCGCAGCGATGCCTCGATTTCGTCGACCACCACAAGGCTCTGTTTGATGTGGCCGGTGCCGTCGCACATGGGGCATTTCTCCTGCACGTCGACCTCCATGGCGGGCCGCACACGCTGGCGTGTGATCTGCATCAGACCGAACTTGCTCAGTGGCAGGATGGTGTGACGCGCCTTGTCGGGCCGCATGGCCTCGGTCATCACGTCGAAGAGTTTCTTGCGGTTCTCGGCCTTGTCCATGTCGATGAAGTCCACAATCACGATGCCTCCCATGTCGCGCAGGCGCAACTGGCGGGCGATCTCTTGGGCGCTCTCGATGTTGACCTGCAGGGCGGTATCCTCTTGACCGCTGCCCGCTTTGATGTGGTTGCCACTGTTGACGTCGATGACATGCATGGCCTCGGTGTGCTCGATGTAGAGGTAGACGCCCGAACGGATGGTGACGATCCGGCCGAACATGCGGCGTATATCACGCTGGATGCCAAACTGCTCAAAGATCGGCGTGTCCAGTTTGTAGTGCTTGACGATGTCTTCCTTGCCGGGCGACATGACTTTGATGGCCTGGCGTACCTCGTCGTAGAGGACGCTGCTGTCGACATAGATGCTGTTGAAGTCGTCGGTCAGCACATCGCGTAGCAGGGCCGTGGTGGTGTCGAGTTCGGCGTGTACCTTCTCGGGAGCGCTGACGTGTTTCAGCTTTTCGGTCATCTGGCGCCAGCTCTCGGTCAGTTGGCGCAGGTCGGCATCCAGCTCGGCCACGCTCTTGCCTTCGGCCACGGTGCGCACGATGACGCCGAAATTCTGCGGACGGATGCTCTGCATCAGTCGACGCAGACGGTTGCGCTCCTCCGACCCTTTGATTTTCTGCGAGATGGATATCTTGTTCGAGAAGGGGGTCAGCACCAGATAGTGGCCTGCAATCGAGATGTCGCCGGTCACTTTGGGGCCCTTGGTCGAGATGGGCTCTTTGGTGACCTGCACGAGAATCGGCTGCCCGGTCTTGAGCACATTGCCGAAGTTGCCGACCTTCTCCAGTATGGGTTCTATTTTGAAGTTGGCCAGGGTGGCCGCCCCGCGGTCGCCGTTCATGGCCAGCTTCAGGTATTTGTCGACTGAGTTGTAGTCGGGGCCAAGATCCAGATAGTGCATGAACCCCTCTTTGTCGCCCCCCAGGTCGATGAAGGCGGCGTTGAGGCCCTGCATGATTTTCTTGACCTTGCCGAAGTAGATGTCGCCAACGGCGAACTGACTGCCGGGCTGCTCTTTGTGCAGCTCGACCAGTCGCTTGTCTTCCAGGAGGGCGATCTGGACACCTTCTTCTTGTGAAGTGATTACAAGTTCTTTTTCCATTAATATTTTGTCGTCCCCCCTCTGCCGGCCGGCGCTCGGCCGACCCGCAGACGGAGTTGTTATCGGATATAAAAAATAAAACAAATCACATACCATGCATATTGCTATGCAGGTGTGTAATTTGTTTTAGGCTTTTTGTTTCGAAGAAAACTATCGGTCTGCGGCCGACTTATTTCTTCTTATGTCTGTTCTTGCGCAGGCGTTTTTTACGCTTGTGCGTCGACATTTTGTGACGTTTGTGCTTCTTTCCGTTGGGCATTGTTAGTTATATTTTACTGATTCAACTACTTATTTGACGTTCTTTTTCACGTCCTGCATGAAGGTCTTGGCGGGCTTGAAAGCGGGAATGTTGTGAGCCGGGATGATGATGGTGGTGTTGCGGCTGATGTTACGGCCGGTCTTCTCGGCGCGTTTCTTCACGATGAAGCTGCCAAAGCCACGCAGATACACGTTCTCACCTTCCGAGAGGCTCTCCTTGATGACGGTCATGAACTCCTCGACAGTGGCCTGGATGGCGACTTTCTCGATACCGGTTTTCTGAGCTATTTCAGCTACGATTTCTGCCTTTGTCATTTTTTCTATTATTTAATGTTATTAATTGTCTTTCATCAAAATTGGAGTGCAAAAATAATACTTTTTTTCCAATTGGATAACATTTTTTTCTTTTTTTTTTATTTTTAACGACTTGTTGCGGTGTATCTAATTGTTATTCAGTGTTGTAATTTTTATTGTTATTTTCTCTTTTTTTAGCCCCAACAGGGTAATTCGAGACCGAAACGGGGGCATTAGCAACTTATTTTTAGTAATTTAATCGAGGTCTTCGGCGATGCGTCGCAGGACGTACTGCGCGTCCTTTGTCTCGGTGGGGCCGAGGCGTCCCGATCTGGTGGCTGACTCGAGCCATGCCCGTGCCCGGCGCAGGTTGACGTCGGTGCCGTAGCCGTAGTAGTGGCAAAGGCCCAGGTTGTACTGTCCGCGGGCGTTGCCGCGACGGGCGGCTTTGTCGTAGAGCGCTATGGCGCGTGCGTGGTTCTGGGCCGTGCCGTGCCCCTGCTGGTAGCAGACGCCCAGGTTGCAGGTGGCTTCCACATTGCCGGCGCCGGAGGCTTTGCTGAACCAGTAGAAGGCGGAATCATAGTTGGTCGGAGTGCCGAAACCTTTGTAGTAGCAGAGCCCCACGGATGCCTGTGCGGTGACGTCGCCCTGGTGTGCCGCCTCGTTCAAGTAGTTGTAGGCCAGCGGATAGGCATCGGCTTCCTGCATCGACAGGATGAGCAGGCCGAGGGCGGTGCGGGCCATGAGGTAGCCGCTGTCGGCGGCGGCAGCATACAGGCGCCGCGCCTGCAGGGTGTCGGCCGCCACCCCCTTGCCCTCCATGTAGCAGTTGCCGAGTTCGTAGGCTGCCTCGCACAGGCCGCTGTCGGCCGCCTGGGCAAACCACCGCGCCGCCTCGGCGTAGTCCTGTGGCGTCCCGTCGCCGTTCCAGCAGCAAAGGCCGAGGTTGTAGCATGCCTTGGCGTGCCCCTGCTGGGCAGCCGCCCGGTAGAGGCGCACGGCCTCGGTGCGCTCCTGCGGCACTCCGGCGCCATCGTAGTAGCAAAGGGCCAGGTTGAACTGTGCGCTGGCAAAACCCTGTTCGGCCGACAGCGCATACCAGGCCGCCGCCTGCGCCATGTCGCGTTCCACGCCGCGGCCGTTGGCGTAGCAGACACCCATGTTGTATTGAGCCTCCTTGAGCCCCTTTTCGGCTCGCTGGCGTATCTTCTTCACGTCATCCTTCTGTGCCCATGCCGACGGCCCCTCAATGGTCATGAGGAACAGCGTCAACAGGCTGAGAATGTGAATGGTCTTCACGGTTGCTGCTGTTTGTGCTTCCGCGAGAGGAATGTGGCGACGAACAGAACGATGGCTGCCACGGTGCAGCACACGGTGAGCCAGCAGCCGAAGCCGAGCGGCTCCTCGGGGTCGATGTCGAGCACGCCGCGCGCCACGAGCCAGTAGAGCACCACCACGATGGCGTTGTTGACGCAGTGGGCCAGCATGTTGGGCAGGATGGAGCCGCCGTAGACGTAGAGGTAGCCCAGCATGGCCCCCATCACGAAGCGGGGCATGAAGGCGAAGATCTCGCCATGGCCCAGGCTGAAGATCAAGGCCGTCAGCCAGATGGCGGCGTGTACGCCCCAGGGCTTGCGGCCGTCGGCCGAGATCCAGCGCTGCAGCAGGTTCTGGATGCCGGCGCGGAAGAAGAGTTCCTCGCAGACTGCCGGCACGATGGCGATGACCACCAGGTTGGCCAACAGGCCGCCGACGGTGGAGGTGCCGAGCAGCTGATCCATGATGGCCTCGGTCGACTCCTGCATGTGGCGCAAGGCCTCGCCCAACTGCCCCAGCTGCCACGCGTCGTTCCACTCGGTGAGCCACTCGTTGAGGGGCGTCAGCAGCAGCATAACCACCACACCCACAAGGGCGTAGTACCACTTGCGGCCGCTGAAATCGAGCCTATAGTACTCGCGTTGCCGGTGGCGATAGTAGATGATCGTCATCAGGATCACGGGCAGGGCGAAGGTGAGCACCTGGGTCACTGCCTGCACCCACCGCATGGTGGAGGCGGACATCTGACCGCCGTCGACCAACACAAAAGGAACCGAAACAAAGATGGCAACCAACATCAAGCCCAGCGCAAGCGCCAGCATGACAAGCAGTTGCATTAAGGGATGGGTAGACTTTTTCATGTTTTGTGACCCCGGCGGGATTCAAACCCACGACTTTCGGAACCGGAATCCGACGTTCTATTCAGCTGAACTACGGGGCCAAATTTCGCACTTAATAACTCGGCCGGAAATGAATTATTGTGTGTGCGATGAAAATTTTTTTATTTTTTTTGCCCCAAGCCGTCATGCGGCAGTGGTGACCCCGTGGTGCCCCGCCATCAACCGGTGGTCATCACCCTACCTCGGACGGCTGTTCGACTTGTCATCTCCTACCCAAGTAAGTGATGAGTAGGGGATGGGTAGGAGATGAGTAAGAGTTGAGTAAGACATGGTGCTGTATCATGTTGGTTTTCAGTATGCCCGAAAACGGCATTTTTGACCCTTTTTCGGATCTTGTTACGATTTTTGAAAGCGTTTTTTCGCCGTGTACAATAAATGATGAAAAGCGCCGTTATGGTATGGCGATTATGAATAGAAGGTATATTATATTCATATTATTAATAGGGATGGCGGCAAGCGCGCTGGCCCAAGGGTCGGTGTTGGGGAGCGGCACATGGTGGCGGCTGACGGCTGCCGAGGTCGGCCTCTACCGGCTGACGACCGCCGAGGTGCCCGCCATGCGGGGCGTCAGCATCGACAGTCTGGCTGTCTATGGCCGCGGGGGCGGCATGCTCTCGTTGCACAACAACCGCGTGCCGACCACCGATATGCCGTCGCTGGCCATCGATGTGGTGGACCACGACGGCGACGGCCGCTTCGATGACGGCGACGAGCTCTTTTTCTTTGCCGAGGGGGCCGACCGATGGTACTACTTGGCGAATGAGGACCGCTGGGTGTTCGAGCGGCACGCCTATGCCACCGAGAATTATTATTTCCTCACCACCACGGCCTCCGAGCCGCATCGGATCGCCACCTCGCGCGTCATCGACGCCGAGGCCGAGGTGAGTACCTATACCGCTGTGACACATGTGGATAACGACCTGGTCAATATTTTCAGCACCGGCCAGTTGTGGATGGGGGAGAAGTTCAGCGCGAGCCTGCCGACCCGTACGTTCGACCTCCGGCTCCCCGGCAACGCCACCGGCGAGCTGAAGGTGCGCTACGCCCTGGCCAACCAGGCCACCGCCGCCGGACAGTTCACCGTCAGTGCGCCGGGCTATAATAACGTTGTCGGTATCAGCAGCATGGGTGTCTACACCACCAAGTCGGATCTGATCCAGACCTCTGCCAACGCACTCACCTTCACCATCACCTTCACTCCCGGGGTGAGCACTGCCCAGGGGTACCTCGATTTCATTGAGCTCAACAGCTACGCCCCCCTGACCTTCGGCGGCGGGCAGCTGCTGGTGCGCAACGACCAGGTGCCGGCGTCGACCGTCCGTTTCCGCCTGGGCGGCACGACCGCGGGCGTCCAGGTGTGGGATGTGACCAGGGCCGGCTCCGAACGCCGCTTGGCGCTCGGCAGCGACGGGTGGGCCGACAGCGCCGTGGCGGGACGCCAGTATATCGTCTTCGACGGCAGCAGCTGCCTGACGCCCGCCGCCATCGCCCCGTGCGACAACCAGAATCTCCACGGCTGCGCGGCGGCCGATCTGGTGGTGGTGTCGCATCCGGCCCTGCTGGCGCAAGCCCAGCGGCTGGCCACGCTGCACGAGCTCTTCGACGGCCTGGCCACCCTGACGGTGACCGACCGTCAGGTGTACAACGAATACTCGTCGGGCAAGCAGGACCCGATGGCCATCCGTGCCCTGCTGCGCGACCTCCAGGGGCGTTATCCCGACCGGGCACCCCGCTACCTGGTGCTGATGGGCAGCGGCACCTACGACAACCGCCACCTGCTGGGCGGCGATGTGCCGACCGTGGTCACCTACGAGACGGCTTACTCCTTCGACGAGGACGGCGTCTCCTATTGCAGCGACGACATCATGGGCTACCTGGCCGCGAACGGACAGGGCCTCTCCACCGAGCAGCTGACGGTCAGCGTAGGCCGTCTGCCGGCCAAGAGCTTGGCAGAAGCCACCCATATCGTCGACAAGATCGAGCACTACCTGACGCGGTCCGACCTCCTCGACCCCGGCCAGCGGGGCGACTGGCGCAACTACGTGGCGCTGCTCTCCGACGACGCCGACCCCGGCCATCCCGGCGACAGCTCCTTCGCCCATTCCAGCGAGGTGGTCGCTGCCAATATCACGCAGCTCTACCCACAGCTCAATATCGACAAGCTCTACGCCGACGCCTACCACCAGAGTTCGGGCGCCATCGGCTCCTACTATCCCGACCTCAACAATGCCCTGCGCCAGCGCATCAACAACGGATGCCTGCTGATCAACTATATCGGCCACGGCTCCACCACCTATATCGGCACCGAGCGCTATATCGAGTTGAGCGACATCGACGCCTATACCAATGTGGACCGTCTGCCGCTCTTCGTGACCAGCACTTGCTCCTACGGCCGGTTCGACCGGCCCGACCAGCTGAGCGGTGCCGAGGCCTGCCTGCTGGCGCCGGCGGCGGCGGTGGCGGTGATCAGCGCCTCGCGGCCCATCAGCCACATCGAACGCTTCAATAACGACGTGGTTACGTTCGCCCTCGACCCCCGCAACACCATCGGCGACGCCCTGCGGCTGGCCAAGAACCGCACGTCGGTGGCTCAGAGCATCGGCCTCATGGGCGACCCGGCCCTGCGCCTGAGCCAGCCCGACAACAGGGTGGTGGTGACCCATATCAACCAGCGGCCCGTTGAGCAAGGGGTCGACGACACGGCCACCGTCCTCTCGCGCGTCACCGTCAGCGGCGAGGTGCAGGATTCGGCAGGCGCCCTGCTGGCCGACTTCGACGGCACGGTCTATCCCATCGTCTTCGACCGCGTCATGCGCAGCCGCACGCTGGCCAACGACAATCCCGGCACCGAGGTCGGGTTCACCCAGCAGAAGAATATCCTCTACCGTGGCAGCCACGCCGTCGTCGGCGGCCGCTTCGAGTACTCGTTCATCGTGCCGCAGGATGTGGCTTACCAGTACGCCTACGCCAAGTTGAGCCATTACGCCAAGTCGGCCACCGAGCATGCCTCGGGGTGCTACAACCAGCTGGTGCTGGGCGGACTGAGCGACACGGTCAGTGTCGGCACCTCGGCGCCGTCCATCCGTCTGTTCATCGGCGACACCCATTTCATCGACGGCGGACTGACCGGCAGCGACCCCATGCTGGTGGCCCTGCTGGCCGACTCGACGGGTATCAACGCCGGCTCCGGTCTGGGACACGACATTACGGCTGTACTCGACGGCAATCCCGGCAGCCTCGTGGTCCTCAACGACCTCTATGAGCCCGATGTCGAACAGGCGGGCTGCGGCACGGTCAACTACCGCTTCACCGGCCTCACCCCCGGCCGCCACACGCTCACCCTCAAGGCCTGGAACATCTTCAACCGTTCGGCCGAGGCCACCGTCACCTTCGTGGTGTGCGGCGGCGACTCGCTGACGCTCTCCGACCTGCACTGCTACCCCAACCCGGCCCGCGGCCGCACCTGCTTCATGCTCGAGGCCAGCAACACGTCGCGCATCGCTTCGGCCGAGCTGCACATCTACTCCTCGCGGGGGCAGCTGCTGGCCACCCACAGCCCCGCTGTCTCGTCCGACGGCTACACGGTGGGACCCGTCGAGTGGCAGCTGGAGGCCGTGCCCCCCGGACTCTACCTGGCCCGCATCATCGTCACCGACACCGACGGCCGCACCTATCAGCAAAGTACAAAATGTATTGTGCGTTGACACAATAAAACATAATCAACCGCGTTACATAGCACAAACAATATTGACGACAGAATGAAGAAACTCACCCTTCTGACCTTGCTCATCGCCCTCGGCGGCGGCATCATGGCCCAGACTTCGTGGCTCGGACAGAGCAACACACAGAATTATATCTCCACCGGCATGCCCATCATCCTCATCGCCCCCGACGCCGTCAGCAGCGGCATGGGCGATGTGGGTGCCGCCTCCAACCCCGATGCCTACTCGGCCCACTGGAACAACGCCAAGTTCGCCTTCATCGAGGGCTCCATGGGTATCAGCACCACCTTCACCCCCTGGCTGCGCAACCTCAAGGTGGGCGACATGAACCTGCTGTACTTGGGCGGCTATTACCGCATCAACCCGCGCAGCACCGTGGCGGCCTCGCTGACCTATTTCTCGCTGGGCGACATCGACATGACCAATGTAGAAGGCTTGAAAATCATGGATCTGCACCCCAACGAGTATGCCTTCGACGTCTCCTATGCCCTCAAACTGACCGACAATCTCTCCCTCGGCGCCACCGGCCGTTTCCTGCGCAGCGACCTCACCAACGGCCAGACCATCAACGACGGAAGCGGCAACAGCGAGACCCATGCCGCCAATTCGCTGGCCGCCGACGTGGGCCTCTACTACCAACGCCCCGTCAGCAAGAACGAGGAGATCGCCCTCGGTGCGTTCGTCAGCAACCTGGGTGCCAAGCTGCGCTACAGCGAGGACAACAACAACCAGGAATTCCTGCCTGCCAACTTGCGTATCGGCGGGCGCTACACCAACCGTATCGACGACTACAACAAGATATCGGTGCTGTTCGACGTCAACAAGCTGCTGGTGCCCACCCCCAAGTTCCGCACCTACAGCCAGGACAGCATCCAGTCGCTGTCCGAGTATAACAATATCGGCGTTGTGGCCGGTGCCTTCCAGTCGTTTGCCGACGCGCCGGGCGGGCTGGCCGAGGAGCTGCAGGAGCTGCAGCTGTCGCTCGGTGCCGAGTATTGGTATGCCGAGACGTTTGCCGTCCGTGCAGGCTATTTCTTCGAACACGCCAACAAGGGCGGCCGGCAGTATGCCACCGTCGGATTCGGCCTGCGCTACAATATCTTCAAGTTCGACTTCTCCTATCTGGTGCCCACGTCGCGCCTGTCGACCAACCCCCTGGCCCATACTATCCGCATCTCGCTCTCCATGGATCTTACACCCGCCGAATGATGAGAATAGGAACCGGATATGACGTCCATGCCCTCGGCGAGGGGCTGCCGCTGTGGATAGGAGGGGTGCAGATCCCCCACACCCATGGCCTGATTGGCCACAGCGACGCCGACGTGCTGTTGCACGCCATCTGCGATTCGCTGCTCGGCGCCGCCGCTCTGGGCGATATCGGCAAGCATTTCCCCGACACGGATCCCCGCTATCGGGGCATCAGCAGCCTCAAGCTGTTGGCACAGGTGGGTGCGTTGCTGCTCGAACGGGGCTACCGTATCGTCAATATCGACAGCACCGTCGTGGCCCAGCGCCCCAAGCTGGCCCCGTATATCCCCACCATGAGGCAGCAGATTGCCCAGACCCTCTCGGTCGACGTCGACCGCGTCTCAGTCAAAGCCACCACCACCGAACACCTCGGGTTCGAGGGGCGCTGCGAGGGAATCTCGTCGCAGGCGGTGGCACTCATCGATGAAATCAACCGTTAACCGTCTGTCAGCCATGGAAGAGAAACCCTATGTGAGTCCCGAGGCGGACGAAGAGGTGGACACCCTGGAGGACAACGGGTGTTCGCTGGTGCTCTACAACGACGACGTGCATACCTTCGACTATGTCATCAAGGCCCTCGTCGACATCTGCCGCCACACCGAGGAGCAGGCCGAGCAATGTGCCATCCTGGTCCACTGTCACGGCTCCTGTGTCGTCAAGCAGGGCTCCTACACCGAACTGCTCCCCATGCACAGCGCCTTGCTGGACAAGGAACTGACCTCCGAGATACAGCAATAACCTTTCCGTCACGTCATGTCCCTCGGAAGCGGAACAATGAGGGTGTCCCAAACGATGGGACACCCGACTTGGTATATATAACGGCCGGCGATGCGTGACTGCTCGTTTTAGGGAGATTGGGGGTGGTGAAAATCTTTTTTCGTGCGGTATGAAAATTTTTTCGTATCTTTGCAATTCGATTTGGAGTGTAAAAAACGATAAACTAACAATACAATAGACAATGCAAAAAAGTAAAGTAGGACTTGATTTTACGGAAGTTGAGCAAGCGCGTTCGGTAGCCCGCAACATTGCCGGACAGGTGCAGGATTTCGTCGAGGACTACACTACGGTGGCCGTGGAGCGCACGCTGTGCCGCTTCCTGGGAATCGATGGTGTGGACGAGAACGAGGTGCCGATGCCGAATGTGGTGGTGGAGGAGCTGAAGAGCAAGGGTGTGCTGGGGCAGGGTGTGATGTTCTATGTGGGCAACGCCATGGTGGAGACCGGCAAGAGCCCGCAGGAGATTGCCGAGGCCATCAGCGCGGGCAAGCTGGACATCACGCAGCTGCCGGTACACACGAAGGCCGAGATCGACCGCGCGCTGGAGCCTGTCATCAACCGTACGATCGAAAAGGTGCGCGGCAACCGCCTGCGCCGTGAGAATTATATCAAGACGATTGGTGAGGGAAGCAAGCCCTACCTCTATATCATCGTGGCCACGGGCAACATCTACGAGGATGTGGTGCAGGCCCAGGCCGGTGCCCGTCAGGGTGCCGACATCATCGCCGTGATCCGCACTACGGGCCAGTCGCTGCTGGACTATGTGCCCTACGGCGCCACGACCGAGGGCTTCGGCGGCACCTTCGCCACCCAGGAGAACTTCCGCATCATGCGCAAGGCGCTCGACGAGGTGGGCGAGGAG
>CAMNIH010000011.1 GCA_946540365.1 uncultured Bacteroidales bacterium | reverse complement strand
CTCCTACTCAAGTAAGGGATGAGTAGGAGTTGAGTAGGAGATGAGTAAGAGTTGAGTAAGACATGGTGCTTCGTTATATCTGATTTACAATAGGTTGCAAATAGCGTTTTTGGGGGCTTTTTTGAGGGGTGGAACAAAAAAAATGATGGGAATGCCTTCGGGCATCCCCATCACCATAAGAGTTTGATTGTCAATAATTAGAAATCCCACATACCGCTATCCTTCAGGAACTGGAGCAGGTCGCGGCTGACGCTCTCGTTCATCTGGCGCGGGTAGCGTTTAGTGGTGAAGATTTCACAGTAGTTGCGGGTGCCGTTCTCCTCGACCATCTTCTTGTTGAAGGGGTCGTCATCGCGGACGCGATGCATCTCCACCAATTCATCGTCGGTCGGCACATGGTAGGTCTCGCGGTGCAGTATAGCCTCGTTGCCGAGGCGTTCGCTGCGACGCGGTTCCTCGTCGGGATGACCCATGGCCAGCGCGATGACGGGGACCACCTCACGGGGACATTGCAGGAGTTCAGCGATCTGGCGCGTGTTGTAGTTGACGGTGCCCAGATAGCAGAATCCCAATCCTTTGCTCTCGGCGGCCAGACACAGATTCTGTGCAAACAACGAGGCGTCGACCAGCGCCGAGGTGAACCAGAGGAGGTTGCCGTAGGGCTCGTCGCACTGGTTGACACGGCAATAGTGGTGGTAGCGGGCCACGTCGACACAGACGGTAAGCCACAGCGGGGCCGTGGCGCACTGGCCGAAATGGAGCTTGCAGAGCTCGCTGCGGAGTGGCTCCTGGGTGGTGGCTATCACGCTGTAGAGCTGCATGTTGCCCGTATTCGAGGCACGGATGCCACACTGCACCATCTCGTCGAGCAGTGCGTCGTCGACAGGCTGGGGGGTGAAGCGGCGTACCGAACGGTGTGCCAGCATGGTATCGATGGCGCTATTCATCTTACAACGAGACGCCTCCATCGACGCAGATTACTTGGCCGGTGATGTACTCGCTGAGGTCGCTGGCCAGGAAGAGCGAGGTGCGGGCGATGTCGAGGTCGGTGCCGGGACGGCGCAGGGGAATCTCGGCGAGCCATTTCTCGCGGGCTTCCTTGGGCATGGCCTGGGTCATAGCCGACTCGATGAGGCCGGGGGCGATGGCGTTGCAGCGGATGCCGCGCGAGCCGAGCTCCTTGGCCAGACTCTTGCTGAAGCCAATGATACCGGCCTTGGAGGCCGAGTAGTTGCACTGGCCGGCATTGCCGTTGACGCCGACGACCGACGAGGTGTTGATGATGGAGCCCGAGCGCTGCTTGAGCATCATCGGGGCGAAGGCCTTGCAGTAGTTGAACACCGAGCGGAGGTTGACCTCGAGCACGAGGTCCCAGTCCTTGGGAGTCATGCGGAGCAAGAGGGTGTCGCGGGTGATGCCGGCGTTGTTGACCAGGGCATCGAGGCGACCGAACTCGTTCTGCACCTGCTCGGCTACGGCGACGGTCTGGTCGTAGTCGGCGGCGTTGCTGGCGATGAAGGTGCTGCGGGGACTGACCTTCTGCAACTCGGCGAGGAGTTCACGGCTGGCGTCGTTCTCCTGCAAGTCGGTGAAAATCACGGTGGCGCCGTTCTCGGCGAAGAGTTGGGCGGTGCGTTTGCCGATGCCACGCGAGGCACCGGTAATGAGGGTTATTTTATTCTCTAAAAGTTTCATCATTTTTGGGGATTATCGATTAATGCAAATGTTAACTCGCCCTGGCAGCAGGGCTTGCCGGCGACGGTGGCCTTGGCATCGACGAAGAATATCATGCCACGGCGGTTGGTGATGCGGGCACGCACCTCGATGGTGTCGCCCGGACGCACCGGCTGGCGGAAGCGCACGTTGTTGATGCCGCTGTAGAGCGGGGTGCGGCCGATCAGCTCGTCGCGCACCAGGATGCACGAGGACTGCGCCATGATTTCGCACTGTATGACGCCCGGTACCACGGGGTTGCCAGGGAAATGTCCCTGCAGGAAGAACTCGTCGCCGCGCACATGGTAATGGGCGATGGCGGTGTCGCCTTCCATCACGACGTCGTCGATGAGCAACATCGGCTCGCGGTGCGGCAGGAAGGTCTTGATGTCGTCTCTGTTCAATACGTTCATATCTTATATTAATATGTTAACTGTTTCCGATTATCTATCACACGACAAATATGCCGATCGAGGGGCGATGTCAGATCCGGCGCAGGGCGACGCTGGCATTGTTGCCACCGAAGCCGAAGGTGTTGCTCAGCGCGATGTCGGCCTGCCACTGGCGGGCGGTGTGAGGCGTGTAGTCGAGGTCGCACTCGGGGTCAGGCTGGTCGAGATGGATAGTGGGCGGAATGACGCCATTCTGAAGCGCCAAGGCACTGATGATCAACTCGACGGCGCCGGTGGCACCGAGCATGTGGCCATGCATCGACTTGGTGCTGCTGATGACAGCCTTGTGGGCGCCGTCCTCGCCCAGGGTGGTCTTGATAGCCCGGGTCTCACCCTTGTCGTTGAGGGGGGTGCCCGTGCCGTGGGCGTTGATATAGAGGTGCTCATCGGCCTTGAACCCAGCCTCTTCGAGAGCCAGCTTCATGGCTTGGGCAGCACCGCGACCCTCGGGGTGCGGAGCCGTGTAGTGGTGGGCGTCGCAGGTGTTGCCGTAGCCGCACACCTCGGCGTAGAGCTTGGCACCACGTTTCTTGGCCAGTTCTTCACTCTCAAGGATGAGGATGCCGCAGCCTTCGCCAAGCACGAAGCCGCGACGGCGGGCGTCGAAGGGCAACGAGGCCGCCATGGGGTCGTCGCTGGTGGTGAGGGCCTTCATGTTCGAGAAGCCGCCGACGGCCATCTCACAGATGGCAGCCTCGGTGCCGCCGGTGATGACGGCATCGGCACGGCCCTCGTGGATCAGACGGTAGGCCTCGCCCACGCTGTGGGTACCTGTGGCACAAGCCGTTACCACGGGGATATTAGGTCCCTGGGCATTGTAGGTGATGGCCACATTGCCACCGGCAATATTCGAAATCATCTCGGGGATGAAGAGCGGCGAGATGCGGCGCAAGCCATACTGCATCTTGTTGGCATGTTCGCGTTCAAAGGTGGTGATGCCACCGATGCCGCTGCCGATAGCGGTGCCGAAGCGGGTGGGATCCACATCCTCGCCGACCCGCAAACCGCTGTCCTGCATGGCCTGGGCGGCGGCAGCCAGCGCATAGAGGGCGAAGGTGTCGTTATGACGGATCATCGTCTTGTCGATACCATAATCCTCCGGGTGGAAGTCCTTGACCTCGGCGGCCACCTTGACGGGGAGCTGCTCACGGTCGAGTTTAGTGATGTAGTCAATGCCACACACACCGTTGATCACACTGTTCCACAGCGATTCAATATTGTTTCCAAGTGGGGTTATACAGCCCACGCCTGTAATGAAGACTCTGTTCATAAAATTATTGTTACAATATTAAATAGTAATTAATAACGCATAACGGCGGCACTGGTGACAAACCCTGCACCGAAGCCATTGAAGACCATGAGGTCGCCGCGTTTCACCTTGCCTTCGCGGATAATTTCGTCAAGCAGAACGGGGATGCTGGCCGAACTGGTGTTGCCGCGTTTGCTGATGTTGGCATGGAAACGCTCCTGCGGCAGGTCGAAGTTCTGCTTGATTGCATCGATGATGCGCAGGTTGGCCTGGTGAAGCAGGTAATGGTCGATGTCTTCCAACTGGAGACCCGCTTTCGCCACCACATCCTTGATGTCGCGTTGGGCCGAAGTGACAGCCATACGGAACACCTCGCGACCCTTGAGCTGCATGGGCATGTGGGTGTCGATGCCAGTACCCGTCTCAAAAGGAGTGGGCTCGCAGGGGAGGCGGTAATAAATGACATCAGGCATCGGCGTGGAGGTCAGCTTGCTGGCCAGATAGTTGTCGCCTTTCCCAAGCACCATGGCCCCGGCGGCGTCGCCGAAGAGGACACACGTCTCGCGCTGGGTCCAATCCACCATTCGCGTCACCTCCTCGGCACAGACATAAAGGATACGGCTGGCGCGCCCCGTGGAGAGGAACGCATCGCAGATATCCAGGCCATAAACGAAACCGGCACATGCCGAGTTGATGTCCATCGTGGGACAGTTCGGGCCTTTTATACCCAGGATGCCTTGCACCAACGACGCCAACGAAGGGGTGACGTAGCAATTGCACACGTTGGAGCAAATGATAAAATCAATGTCTTCCGGCACAAGGCCGGCTGCCTCGATGGCACGCTGACCCGCCAAAGCGGCCAACTCCTCAAAACGCTCGGTGCTGATAATCTGTCTGCTCTTGATGCCAGTACGCGTGGTAATCCATTCGTCACTCGTCTCGACATAATCAGACAGCATGTCGTTGGTGACAGTCAATTTCGGCACGGCACTTCCAGTTCCAAGTATTTTCATTTTATTTTAATCTTTTTTGGGGGCTTATTTGTGCTTGTTATATTTGTTACGCCCGTGTTATTTTCTTAATTTTTATTAAATTTTCGGCTGCAAAGAAACACCATCTTGCGAAAATAAAAAAGTTAAATAAGGTAAAATACGCAATATTTTAGGCAAAATAAAGTTATTTTGGGCGAAATTAAGGATTATGTGACGAAATATGACAAAGA
Organism: uncultured Bacteroidales bacterium; assembly: GCA_946540365.1. The sequence continues at coordinate 19,329 of CAMNIH010000011.1, read as the reverse complement.
TCAACATTCACCCACAGCGCAATTTGGCGGAAATCGATCGTTTTTTCACCCAAAAGCCTCCCGTGACCCATTTTTTGATCCTATCGGTTTTCTTCGCGGTATTAATAGTAGTATTCGGAGAGCCGACAGGCATACTGGCATTCACCACACAGCGCACCAACATCATACCCCAACTGCAGATAGCCATCATCACCGTGGCAGCCCTGCTGTTGCTTATTCTCAGCCGCACGTTGCTTGCCATCATCGGACAGCACCGAGGCATCACACCAACAGGGTGCCTGATATGGATTCTCTCCGAGTTAATCATAACCATTTCAACACTTTGCATCATACTCTGGGCACTTAGCGGCGGGGAACGCCTCACGCTGGCACCACTGGCAGGCGACCTGCTGCTGGGCATGATTGCCATCGAAGCCATGCCCTACACGCTGGCATATCTCCTCTTCCGTCTGCGTGAGGAGGAGCGCGAAGTGCAACGGCTACAAGCTCAGCTGGAGCACAGCATCGCCCAAGAGGCTGTTGCCTCAATCCCGGCCAGTGAACGTATCCTCAACTTCCACGACCGCGCCAACCGACTGGCATTCAGCACAGCCAGCAAAAATGTACTCTTCATCGAAGCAGCAGACAACTACGTCAATATTCACTACCTGAACGAGGGGCATGAAGACACCTTCATCCTGCACAACACACTGAAAGACATGGAGCAACGGCTTGCCGAGAGCCCCATGATGCGGTGCCATCGGGGCTTCATGGTCAACATCGACAACGTGAAGCTGCTACGTAAAGAGGGCACGGCCCTCCTGCTCGAACTGAACGGCGGCGGCAAGACAATACCGGTCACAAAGACCTATGCCGCCGATGTCACTAAACGCCTGGCACCCACCGACGAATGAACATAAACAGCAAATCACAATTCAACTTATAAAACCGACCTATGGAATTCAGACTTACCTACCAAGAAATCAGCGACCTGATCGAGAAAAAAGCAGGTCGCTCCATTCCTATCGTCTACGGTGGCCCGCACACCGTCCGCATCAGCTACGACGTCAATGTGCTGTTCAAGACCGCCAGCGTTGGACTGGACCTCACCGTAGAACGAATCAACGGCAACGACATCTTCCTCTCCTACGACGGCGGCGCCGGCATCGATTTCATGGTGCGTCAAGCCATTGGCATGGCCAAGAACCGCCCCGGCGGCGACATGATCGAACCACTCGACGGGAACCGTCTCCTGCTCTCGCTCGGCAAGCATCAGCAAGCAAGCAGCATGCTGGATCACATCACATTGCAAGACATACGGTTCGACGAACAATACGCCATCATAGAATTCGTCCCAAAGGGCATATAACACCCTGATAACTAAGCGTTGTGATATTTTTCGTGACGCAGGATGGTGAAGGCACGATACAGTTGCTCGAGGAAAAAGAGCCGCACCATCTGGTGATTGAACGTCATCTGTGAAAGCGACATCTTGGCGTGGGCCGCGTCGTACACCGCCGGAGCGAATCCGAAAGCGCCCCCAATGACGAATGCAAGTGTGCGCACACCGGCATTCATCTGCCGTTGCAGCTGTTCGGAAAAGCCTACCGAGGTGTATTCCTTGCCGTGTTCGTCGAGAAGCACCACGCGGTCAACTTTCTCCAAATGCTTTAGAATCAGCTGTCCCTCACGCTCTTTCACCTCGTCGGGCGACAGGCGTCCTGCATTCTTCAATGCCGGCACGACCACCAACTCGAAGTCGCAGTAGTGCTTCAATCGACCCACATACTCGTCGATACCAGCCTGAAGGTATGGCACATCGGTCTTGGAAACCACTATCAACTTGATATTCATACACGAAGCAATTTATTACCCCAGGGGATCTTCGAGAGATAAATGCAATGGATTGGAGTCCGAGTCGTACCGAACGAACGGTAGAAATGGCCGATACCCGGATCCATCCCACCCTCAAAATCAAACGCTTGCGTACGCCCGTAGAGATCCCCAATCAATGTCCAGACCAAAAACGTCATACTGTTGCGCAGGGCATCGGCATGAAGCGCCGACATGAGCGAGTAAGCACACCGATCGTCGAATACCACAAAACGGGCGGCCATGAGGACACCCTTCTGATCCCGAAGGCCATACAAAAGGCCCTGTCCCCGAGACAAGGCAGCCGTGCAGACACGCTGGATGAAATCCCGATCGAGCAGGTCGCGCCCACTGCGACGTTCCCAGTAGGATGTATGGAATTCCGCAAACTCCGAAACATCCACCTGTCGGTCGACACAGTATGCAGCCTCCACAGCTTCAACGCCTTTGCGACGCTCCTTGGCAGCCAGCGAGCGGAGGGTGGCGGGGGCAGGAATGGGGTCGAAGCGGTAGGTATAGCGCGTCGTGTGGGAGAATCCCTGTTTCTCAAACGGTTGCCAATCGCTCTCACCCGGTGCCAAGCGTTGCATGCAGAGCACAGCCTTTTGCCTGTGCAGGCCTGCTGCCAGTGCCACAAGAACCCATTTCCGGCTATCGTCATCCATCGTCGGGTCGACCCATGGGCCGCCCCACGGCGTCAGTTGAGGCAAAAGTATGTATTTAAGACCGAACTTCTTGCCATAAAGGAAAGGAAGTACACCGCAAACAGTACCGTGTCCTTTGCTGATCAGCACGTTCCACTGCTTGCCCTGGCAGACGGTCTCCATCCACCAATACTGCTGAAACAGAGGGATATTCGATCCCTCTGCTTCACATAGTTGACGGTATATTTCCTTGTTGTCCGGCATATATGGTTGGACGACCGATTACAGAATCTTGATGCTGACGCGATTGTTCTTGATGCGTCCTTCGCGCGTCGAGTTGTCGCCGATGGGATCGGCATCACCCTTGGCCTCCACCTCGATGCGGTCCTTGTCGACCCCGCGCATGAGGAGTGCTTTCTTCACCTCGGTGGCGCGCTGGCGCGAGAGCCCTGTGCAGTATGCCGCAGTGCCCTGATTATCGGCATATCCCGTCAGTAGAACACTCTTGCGTTCGTTCTCTTTGAGATAGCTGGCAATCGTGTCGATCGTCGGCAACCAGGACTCGACAATCGTGGCATCATTGGGGAAGAAACGGATGTCCTCGAAGGTGCGGCTGACGGTATCGGCCACAAAAATCGGCCTCTTCTTGCTGCCGAAGTACATCAGCATACCGACATGAATGACAGGCTCTTCTCGCTGCTGATTGTAGTAATCCACTCCCTTGAAATACTTATAGTCGATCTCAGCCACCTGGTATTGCAACTTGTTGCGCATCTCCTGTTTCACCTTCCACTGATCGAAGGCCTTAAGGGAAGCCAAAGCCTCCTCGCGAGCCTTGCCGGCCAACGACTCACGCTCCTTGGGATCCTCGATTTCTGGATTGACGGCGAAGACAGCGCAGAGGGTGGCCGTAGCCCTTGACGACTTCTGCAAATAGTTGACTACCGGCGTTATACCACCCCAATCAGGTTTTCTCATCTGCGCCAGCCCCGGGAAGTTGGCATAATCAAACGGCAGATAGTATATCTTGGTGTCTTTCGTGCTGAAACTCGTGAACTTCCAGATGGTGTCATAGTCATCCTGACGCACCTTCTGACGGCCCTCGATGAAAGGAGACACTTTCTTCTTGCCCGACCTGGGCTTGGCCTGGGCCATGACGTCGACACTGCCTGCCAACAACAGCGCTGCCACCATCAAACTGATTATCTTCTTCATAACTATAGCGGTTTTCTATATTTAGTTCTCTAATAACGCATTTTATTGCAAATTATTGCCTCCCCTGTCATATCATACACCACGTTCGGTATCGACCACCGTGCCGTTTTCACACACGACCACACGGGCCGGATAGCGGTCGATCATCATAAAATCGTGGGTGGAGATAAGCATTGCCGTTCCAGTGTTATACCCCACGTCGACAAGCAGTTGCATAATCTCGCCCGACGTGACGGGGTCCAGATTTCCGGTCGGTTCGTCGGCCAGCACAAGCAACGGATTGTTTATCAATGCCCGTGCGATACCGACCCGTTGCTGCTCCCCTTCGGACAGCTGACGAGGCATCGCATCGGCCTTGTGGGCGATGCCGACAGCCTGCAGCGTCTTCTCTATCTGCGACTTAATCTCGTCGCGACGACGCCAGCCCACGGCCTTCAGCACAAATTCGAGATTTGCATACACATTGCGGTCGTCAAGCAGCCTAAAATTCTGGAACACAATACCTATCTGGCGACGCAACAACGGAATCTGACGTCGACGAATACGCGTCAAGTCGATCCCGCACACCCGTGCCGTCCCGCTTTCGATCGGCTGGTCGGCATAAAGCGTTCGCAGAAGCGACGTCTTGCCGGCTCCGCTTTTACCGATCAGATAGACGAATTCTCCCGACCGGATCGACAGGCCGACGTTCTTCAGCAGCGGTTCCTCATCGTGACTAATGACCACATTTTCAAGCAGCACCAGAGGATCCATAGGGTTGTTATCCTGTTGTTTTTCCATAGATTAAGTGCATACAAATCCGAGTGCAAAATTACAAAAATTACATCAACCGATTCCCAATCAGGCAAAAACAAATCAACAACCGATTGTCAACTATTTCACACATCCATACGCCCACCATTCACTCTGCCCCCGGGCCGTCCACATGCAGAGATGATGCAGAGATGTTGCAGAGGGGATGCAGAGAGGATGCTTCATAATTTTATAAATATAAATAAAGAAAGACGAATGAGGCGAGAAGACGCAATTTGCCATTCAGCAGGAGAGAGATAGGGTGTGGAGATATGTTAAAAATACACTTTTTTGTTGACGAATAAAAAAATGTATGTATCTTTGCATTTCTAAAAAGAGTTAAAAAAGGTTTAAAAAAAGTTAAAAAGAGAATCGTAATGGCAGAAATCACACGCATTTTCGACCTGCTGGATCATCTGGTGGAACGCTACCCGAAAGATGACATGCTGGCCGGTAAAGTGAACGGCGAATGGGTGAAATACTCGTCGCACGATTACTATAAGTATGCTCATTATCTGGCCTACGGCCTCTGCGAGATGGGCCTGAAAGAAGGCGACCGGGTGGTGACCATGAGCGCCAACTGCCCGGAATGGAACTTCATTGACATGGCATTGGCAATGAGTGGAGTCATCCATGTGCCGGTCTACCCCACTCTCTCGACCGAAAACTACGCCTACATCCTGCGACACTGCGAAGCGCAAGCGGTTTTCGTGAGCACGAAGGTGCTGCTCGGCCGTCTGCGGCCCGCGATCGATCAAATGGAGGAGAAGCCGCAGGTGTTCACCCTGGCCAATATCGAAGGGGAACACAGGATGCTGGAGATCCTGAAGGCCGGCATAGCGAACCGCGACAAGTGGATGGCAGAAATCGAACGGCGCAAGCGGGAGATCAAGCCCAACGACTGGGTGACGATGATCTATACAAGTGGGACGACAGGCCTGCCGAAGGGTGTGATGCTGAGCCACCGGAACCTCTGCAGCAATTTCTTGGCGCACGCGGAGGTGAATCCGTGTGACAACCGTCACCGGTTCCTTTCCTTCCTGCCGCTGAACCATATCTACGAGCGCTCGATGAACTACCACTACCAGGCCAAGGGCATCAGCATCTACTATGCGGAAAATATGGGAACGATACAGCAGAACATGCAGGAGATCAAGGCCGACGGCTTCTGTGCGGTGCCGCGGGTGCTGGAGATGGTACACGACAAGCTGTATGCGGCCGGCAAGGACTTTCAGGGGATCCGCAAGCGCATCTACGACTGGGCCTTCCGCCACGGCGAACGCTATGACTACACGCTGATGAAGAAGGCCGACCTCTTCTACCAGTTGGGGCAGTGGTTCCTGGACAAAGCTGTCTACAGCAAATGGCGCGAGAAATTCGGCGGCAAGCGGCTGACGGTGATCACCGGCGGCAGCTCGATCCAGCCGCGGATGGTGCGTCTTTTCGCAGCCGCAGGAATCTATATTTATGAAGGTTACGGCCTGTCGGAGACGAGCCCTGTGATTGCGGTGAACGACCCGGCGCACCATCAGGTGAAGATCGGGACGGTGGGCCCGGTGCTGAGCGGCGTGGAGATGAAGTTCGACGACGATGGCGAGATCCTGACACGTGGACCGCACGTGATGCTGGGCTACTACAAGGATCCGGAATACACGGCGCAGGTGATCGACAGTGAGGGATGGTTCCACACGGGCGACATCGGCGAACTGGTGGGTGGCCGCTACCTGAAGATCACGGACCGCAAGAAGGACATCTTCAAGCTCTCGGCCGGCAAATACGTGGCGCCACAATTGATTGAGAACCTGCTGCGTGGATCGGAATACATCGAGCAAGTGATGGTCATCGGCGAGAACGAGAAGCAGGTGGCGGCGCTGATCAGCCCCAACTTCAACACGCTCCACTACTGGGCGCTGAAGTACCACCTGCACTATCGCGACAACGCCGAACTCATCGCGCTGCCGCAGGTACACGATAAGATGCGCAAGGTGCTCGACGAATACAACAAGTCGCTGGCGCCGCACGAGCAGATCAAGCAGTTCCGCCTGGTGGCCGACGAATGGACGCCGAACAACGGGATGCTTTCGCCGACGCTGAAGTTGCGCCGCGCACCGATCATGGAGAAGTACAAGGGTGTCATCGCCGAGATCTACGGGCGCGAGAAGCCGACAACGGGCGGTCTGTTCTCGGCGTTCAAGAGCGTCGAACTCCCCACGATGCCGTGGGTCAAGAAGAACCAGTAAGGCGCGAAAAAGGAGCAAAACGAAGGGGGCATCGGTCTTACCGATGCCCCCTTCGTTGTTGTCCTACCAGGACTCGAACCTAGACAAACAGAACCAAAATCTGGTGTGCTACCATTACACCATAGGACAATCCACTCTCTCGAAATGAGGGTGCAAAAGTACTAACATTTTTGCATCCGTGCAAATTTATTTTCTTCAACACTCATTATCAAAACCATAACAGAATACAGATATCCTATGAAAAGGAGACCCATCTGGCGTTCGAGCATTGATTCGAAGAGCAGGTTGGACATGACGATGGCCGTCAGGAGCAAGATGACGAACCTGCACCTACGCTGCTTCGCAGCCACACAGAAGGGAGCCAAGAGGAAGAGCAGCAAGGTCAGCAAGCCAGGGATACCCACTGCCAGGAGGCTTTCCATGTACTGATTATGGGGGCCAAAGCCCGCCTCGATACCTAATTCGAATCCATCCAGAACATATTGCTGTTCCAACCGCTCATCGTAGTCGCCCACGCCATAGCCGATCAGCGGGCTGGACCGGTAGGCATTCCAGTTGCCGCGATTGATGCCGGTTCGAGCATCGTCCTCGACGTTTTCGACAGTAGCCGAAAGGCGGTCGACGTAACCCGGCATGAGCCGTGTGACGCCGAACAGTCCAGCGGCAAGCAGGACGGCGACACCGAGGCCCAAAAGCCAACTGCGCCGGACGATGGCCAGGTGAACCACACACATAAACCCCGACATGCCCATAGCCAACATGCCTGCCCGGGAATTGACCAAGACGACATAGCACACCATGAGCAGGAGGGCGAGGATCAGCTGACAGCGGTGCCACCAGGCTAGAGCAGACCAATGGCGAGACAGTTCGAAATAGATAAATACCAGCGCCACAGTGGCATACAGAGCCACGTAGGCATGATGCCGGGTGTCGAACGTGGCATTCGTCACTTCAGCAAAGGTACTGCCATCCAGCATCCTGAGCCCAGCCTTGACTGCAAAAAAAACAAACACTCCCACCATAGCCAACAACAATGCATAGCCTATGGCACGGATATGATTCCGAGCGATATAACCGGTATCCGACAGCAGCAGACAGAGCGGGAAAACAAGCAGGCTTGCTTTGTGGCCCACCATCATCCAACCGGTAGCCTGGTCGGAAGACCAAAGGAGGCTGACTGTCACGGAGAGCCAATAGATGAGGGGCGTCGCGAGCGTCCACCGCAGCAGCGGCGAGAGGGCCGGATTGCCCACACGACGGGTGGCGACAGCTTTCACAATGGTCACCATCGCCAAGAGGAATGCCGCCCATAGGCCGCAACGCCAACTGACCGGTACGGCACCGGCCATAAGCAACATGCTAAAAAACTGAAGGTTGTCGTACCAATGGTAACACTTTGTCATAGGCTGTAATGAAATTTATCTTGCGGTCTCCAGCAGTGACTGGAGCTCTTTGATTTCGTCGCGGAAGGTGGCGGCAGCCATGAAGTCCAGTTCTTTGGCGGCCATCTGCATTTTGCGCTGTCGGTCACGGATTTCCTTGCGCAGCTGGTCTTTGCTCATGGCAAGGAATTTGGGATCAGGCCCCTTGCCATAGGTGACGGATGCTTCTTCTGCAGCCATCGGCGTCGGTTCCTGATGCTCCTTGTACGGGCGCACCGGCGCCTTGCCACTGAGTTCGCGTTCCTCGGCGGCCCGTTCGATGACGCTGGTGGTGCCCAGGATGGCCTCGGTGCTCTTCACAATCTGCCGGGGAACGATGCCGTGCTCCATATTATATTTGATCTGCTTGTCGCGGTGGCGGTTGGTGAGGTCGATGGCGCGCTGCATCGAACCGGTGATGCTGTCACCATAGAGTATGGCCTTACTGTGTACGTTGCGGGCTGCGCGACCAATCGTCTGAATCAAAGCCCGATCCGACCGCAGGAAGCCCTCTTTGTCGGCATCGAGGATTGCCACCAGGCTGACCTCAGGCAGGTCCAACCCTTCGCGCAGCAGGTTCACACCCACCAGAACATCAAAGACCCCCATACGCAGATCGCGCATGATCTCGACACGCTCCAGAGTGTCAACATCGCTATGGATGTATTTACTTCTGATACCCAAGTTGATAAGATAACTGGTCAATTCCTCGGCCATACGCTTGGTCAGGGTGGTTACCAGCACACGTTCGCCTTTGTCGACAGTGTTTTCTATCTCGTCGAGCAGGTCGTCGACCTGACTGATGGCGGGCCTTACCTCGACGACAGGGTCGAGCAGACCTGTGGGGCGGATCACCTGCTCCACCACCACGCCCTCGGCCTCGGCCAGCTCGTAATCGGCCGGTGTGGCACTGATATAGATTGTCTGTCCCGTGAGGTTGTAGAATTCCTGGTAGGTCAACGGGCGGTTGTCGAGTGCCGAAGGCAAACGGAAGCCGTATTCGACGAGCGAGGTCTTGCGGCTCCGGTCGCCGCCGAACATGGCCCCGATCTGAGGCACGGTGACGTGGCTCTCGTCGACCACCAAAAGGAAATCATCGGGGAAATAGTCGATCAGGCAGAATGGGCGGCTGCCGGGGGCACGACCGTCGAAATAGCGGCTGTAGTTCTCGATGCCGGAACAGTAGCCCAGCTCCTGAATCATCTCCACATCATAGTTCACGCGCTCCTCCAGCCGCTTGGCTTCCAGATTCTTCCCGATCGAATAAAGATAATCGCGCCGTTCATACATGTCACGCTGTATCTGCAGCAGGGCATCACCCATGTGTTCCTTCGATGTGAGGAAGTTGGACGCAGGATAGATTACCACCTCGTCGAACCGCTCGAGCCGCTGACCACTGATGGGGTCAAAACTCTCCAAGCTCTCCACCTCGTCATCCCAGAACGAGATGCGGTAGCAGAAATCGGCAAACGACGGGAAGACATCGACAGTATCCCCCTTGACGCGGAAGCGGCCATTGGTGAATTCGATCTCGTTGCGCACATACTGACCCTCGAGCAGGGCCATCAGCAACTGGTCGCGCTGCAGGCGGTCGCCCACGCGCACAGTCACCGTACCACGTTTGAATTCTTCCGGATTGCCGATGCCATAGATACAGCTGACAGAGCTGACCACGATCACATCGCGCCGACCGCTGAGCAAAGCACTTGAAGCCCTCAAGCGCAACTTGTCCAGCTCGTCATTGATGGCCAGGTCTTTCTCAATGTAGGTGTTGGTGGCCGGGATGTAGGCTTCCGGCTGATAATAATCATAGTAGCTCACAAAGTACTCCACCGCATTGTGAGGGAAGAACTGTTTAAACTCGCCGTACAGCTGGGCCGCCAACGTCTTGTTGTGACTCATCACCAGCGTAGGGCGGTTCAATTCCTTGATGACGTTGGCCACGGTGAAGGTCTTGCCCGAGCCCGTGACACCCTGCAACACCTGCGCCCGCTGGCCGCTACGAACACCCTCCACCAGTTGCCGTATGGCCTCCGGCTGGTCGCCCATGGGCGCAAAATCCGATACTAATTCAAAATCCATTCCCGACAATAACGCGTCTACAATTCAAATATTGCTTATCCGCCCGCATTTCTTTCTTTCGAGCAAATCGACTGGCACACAATATATGAACGCATCCTACGTTATAAAAAAGCAATGATTGAGTCAAGACAGATAGACCTAACCCCCGAAGAATACCATGTGCCGGCTCTACGGCAACATGCACTGATGCGAATCCTCAGCCTGAGCCAAACAGAGGCCGAGTCCATCCGCATTGTGCGTCGCACGCTTGATTGCCGCAAGCGAAACATAGTGTACCACTGCACGGTGACCACCCAACCGGACGATGCAGCCATCGCCGCCAGTTCGACCAGCCATCCAGCCCTTCCGGCCGACGCGACGCGCGTTGTCATCGTCGGGGCCGGGCCAGCCGGACTCTTTGCCGCCCTGCGTGCTCTCGAGCTGGGGATGCACCCCATCATTGTCGAACGCGGCAAGCGGGTCGAGGAACGCAAATACGACGTGGCACGCCTTGGGCGCGAACAGGTTGTAGACCCCGACAGCAACTGGTGTTTTGGCGAAGGCGGCGCAGGCACCTACAGCGACGGAAAACTCTACACGCGATCCACCAAACGGGGCGATGTGGGGGCGGTGCTGCGCACCTTCGTGGCCCACGGCGCCGATCCCGACATCATGCTCGACGTACACGCCCACATCGGTACCGACCGTCTGAGCGGCATCATCGCCCGCATGCGCCACACAATCGAGGAAGGTGGCGGCGAGTACCACTTCGGCAGCCGCGTCGTAGACCTTGTGGTGCGCGACGGACATGTGCTTGGCGTTGTCGATCAGCATGGCAATGTCTTTGACGGCAAGGCCGTCATTCTGGCTACCGGACACTCGGCACGCGACATCTATTCCCTCTTCCTCCACCACGGTTGGCAGCTCGAACCCAAGCCTTTTGCTCTTGGTGTGCGAGTGGAGCATCCCCAACAGCTCATCAACGAAATCCAATACCACGGGAAGAACTACTCGCCATACCTCCCCCCCGCCGCTTACAGTCTGACGACACAAGTTGGCACCCACGGCGTATTCTCGTTCTGCATGTGTCCTGGAGGCGTCATCGTGCCTGCTGCCACAGGCCCCGACCAGCAGGTGGTCAACGGCATGAGCAACTCACACCGCAACTCCCCCTGGGCCAACAGCGGCATCGCTGTCACCGTGGGACTGGACGACCTCGGAAACAACAATATTAACAACAACCCCTTGGCACTGCTCGACTTCCAAATGCAGGTGGAAGAACGCATGTTCCAAGCCGGAGGCAATACCGTCAATGCACCCACGCAACGCTTAGTGGATTTTCTACGTCGACGCACCTCCTCCACCCTGCCCCGCACCGGCTACCTCGGCCACACCACCAGTGCCCCGCTCCACGAATTGCTTCCCCCGTTCATCACCGATGCCTTGACTCAGGGGTTCAAGGACTTCGACCGCCGCATGCGAGGATTCATCACCGAGGAAGCCACGCTGCTGGCCGTCGAGAGCCGCACCTCAAGCCCCATCCGCATCCCACGCGACAAAGAAACACTGCAACACCCCCAACTGCAAGGATTGTACCCTTGCGGCGAAGGGGCAGGTTATGCCGGTGGCATCGTCAGCAGCGCCCTCGACGGCATCCGCTGCGCAGAAGCCATCAGCCTTCAAAAGTGAAACTCAACATGAACGTACGGGTGTTCAGATAGTCGAAGCTGCTGATGTAGACATCGGGATCCTCCACCTTGAGGTCGAGCAACCCGAAGGTCATTTTCATCTCGATGGCAAACTTGACATAACGCAGAAAGACGTCGAATCCGACACCCATCGAATAGCGCAGGTCGCTCGCCTGCAGCCTGATGATGCTCTGGTTGGTCTGGTTACGGTTCTTGCGGAGCGAGGCAAAGTCGAAACCATAACTGGCACCGCCCGTAAGGTAGGGCCGGAAATTGCCATAGCGCACCGCACGAAACTTCAGCTCGAGCGGAATATCGCCATAGACAGACTCCACGTTGCGGCTCCGCTCAGCCAAGTGGTGGGTCGACAGATAGGTCGGCTCCCAGGCGTAGCTGATCTCGCGCGTCACCAGCGTCACACCTGGCAGCAGCCGCAGATTGAACCACTTGCCGAGACGCATATCGCCGATGACGGCAATATGGAATCCCGGCGCATAGTAGGATGTGACCCCCTGCAACGACTGCCGCATCTGTGCATCGTCGTTGAAACAGAGATCGAACTTCGATTGCGTGTACCCCACCTGGATGCCGTAGTGCAACAGGCGGCGGTCGAAAGCGCCGAGGTTTCCCGTCTGGCCCTGGCAAAAAACAGACAACGGACTCATAAGTCCTATCAGAGCAATAAGGCCTATCAGTCCGTTTTTTCTCATGTGTACTATTCTGTAATCTCGCCTCTGAGCGACTGGCTGAGGCGTTCCTTGACATGTTCCTTGTCGTCAGGATACTCACCCAGCAGACACATCATCTTGGCAATGGCAGCCTCGATGGTGATGTCGCCTGCGCCAATGACACCGATACGGTCCAGATCGCAGCTGGCGGCATATTGGCGCATCTTGACCGAGCCGGCCTTGCACTGCGTCACATTCAGCACGACGACACCGCGCTGTATCGCCTTGTCGAGAGCCGAAATAAACCATGCATCGGTAGGTGCGTTGCCCGAACCATAGGTTTCGATGACCACACCCTGCAACTCCGGCGTGCCGAGTACAGCATTCACCACCTCGGGGCCTATGCCGGGGAAGAGCTTGAGGATCGCCACCCGTGTGTCGAACCGCTTGCGTACCTGCAGCGGCTCGGTAGGCATCGGTTGGAAAAGACGCTCCCTGAAACTAATGTTGATACCGGCTTTTGCCAGCGAGGGATAGTTGTACGACTCGAAGGCATCGAAGTTCTCGGCATTGATCTTGGTGCTGCGGTTACCGCGATACAGGTGGCTATCGAAGAATATACACACCTCGGGAATGGTCGCCAACCGGGTGGAGGCCACCTCGAGGGCGCAGATGATATTCTCGCGGCCGTCGCTACGCAGCATTCCCAGAGGCAGCTGGCTGCCAGTGAGTACGATTGGCTTGGCCAGATTCTTGAACATAAAGCTCAGGGCCGAAGCGGTATAAGCCATGGTGTCGGTGCCATGCAGCACCACGAAGCCGTCGTAGCGGTCGTACTCCCGTTCGATGATGTTGGCAATGTCGACCCACAACGAGGGGGTCATATTGGACGAGTCGATGATATTGTCAAGCGTCACCGAGTCAATGCCGTAACTACAGGCGCGCAACTGCGGCACAGCATCATAGATGCGGTCGAGAGCAAAGGGATGCAACGAGCCATTCTCATCCTGAACCATACCGATGGTGCCACCGGTATAGACCATCAATACACGGTTGTGCTTCACTTGGTTGAGATGACGAGATAGTCGGTATACTTCCAGAACTGGGTGGGATTGAGAATACGCAGGTAGGCGGTGACGGAGGCATCCTCCTCGTCGGCCACCATCTCGTAGCTGTTGTCCGGATGCTGCGAGATGAGGATGGCTTTCTTCTTGTTGATGCTGATGGTGGTCACCTTGGTGCGATCGATCTCGGTGAAGTAGTCGGTGTTCATATCCGCCACGGTACCCTGTTTGCGGCCGATGCCGATGAAACCACCGGTCTTGGCCACGATGCCGGCCTCGCGCAGCTCGTTGTAGGTACCCACAGCAAACCAGGCGCGGTTGGCGTCGGCGATCTGCTGGGCGATATAGTCGTCCTTCTGCTGGTTCTGAGCCGTCAGCTCGGTGACATTCTGGTTGAGGCTACGGATGACCACCTTGCTGTTCTCCAGTTCGGCCGTCAGGCTGGCAATCTGCTGCTCCTGCTGGGCTGCACGCTCTTCGAGACGGGTGATGAAAGCCTCCAGGTCCTCGGCCTTCTTGCCCAGGTTGCCCACCTTCTGGTTCAGCTGGGCGATCTTCTTCTTGTTGTCGGCCATCATGCTCTCGATCGAAGCCATCTGCTCCGCAATCTGCTGTTTCTGATTGACGTTGCCTTCCACGTTGTTGCGGCGCATCTCCTGCACGGTCGAGTACTTCGAGTTGATCATCGACAGGTTGTCCTCGATCTCGTTGAGCATCACGAAGAGGCTGTCGATCTCGGCGTCCTTGGTGTCGACGATAGTCTGCAGCGAGTCGATCTTCAACTGACGGCTGTCGAGTTCTTTCTGGTTACAACTGTTGAAGGACATGGCCACAAGAGCCAAACCCACAGTCAAAACAATCTTTTTCATATCATTCTTCTTTTATTTTCCACTTTAAATTACACTTCTCCGCCTAATCGACGGCACTCTCATAACGCCAAGACAAAGTCCATAGTATACCCAACAATCGTAAATAATGTTAAAACAAAAACAAGGTCCCGAGGCACGCACAGGACCTTGACTCATAACAAACTGTTGTATTTCAGCGTTTGATGACGCGATAAGCCTTGCCGTCGATACGCAACATGTAGACACCGGAAGGCAGGTCGGCCATCGGCATCTGCCAACGGTCGACGTTCACCGTCCAATGGCCCAGCCGACGACCCGTCATGTCGTAGAGCGAAGCCTGACAACCGGCAGCATTGCCAACGGTAATGTGGTCGGTGGCGGGATTGGGCCACAGGCCGATACGCCGATACGACTCCAGATCGTCGACACCCTCAGAGTCACCTTGCTGACGCAACACCGCCAGACCCGTGAGGTCGAAACCACCACTGCCGTACTGGGCGTATTCGTTTGTGGGATAGGGGTCATTGACAATGTGTCCGTATGCGTCGTAGGTAGCGTACTGCGGGTCGATGGTTCCGATGACGTCGACCAAGCGAATATGGGTGATATGGTCGAGGTCAATACCGGTGCTGTCACACAATTCGTCCAGGTCGAAGGGGGTACCGTAACCGACACGGTACTTGCCAGCCAGGTTATTTATCATAGTGGGGTCGACAATGGAAACCACCTGGATGCTGTCGGGCGTGAGCGAGGTGGCGGGGAAACGCACATAACGCTCTCCATCAGAGCTCACTTCGACGAAAGCAAGTTCGAGGAAGTAGTCGTTGAACGAGTTTTCAAACACGGCGAAATCGGGCCCTGGATGGTTACGAATAGGCTCGTCGAACGTCAATACTGCCGTACCGCCGTCGCCAAGGCTGACGGCAATGGTGGTGACTGTGCTGGCAGGGCCGATACCCATGCTGTCGGCTCCGTAGAACACATACGGCCCATCGGGATTGATAATGTCGACAGGGCCACGCTCGACAACACAGCCTGTGGCCCAGGCCACAACGATACTGCTGTCGAAACGGACAGCCGTGCACCCGGGAGTCCCCACGGCACCGCAGAAAGGACCTTGCCCGTAGCACATACTTCCGACCACGAGCAAGGTCACAAAGATTGACAAAACTTTATGATTCATAACAGTATAGCGGCTTAGCGACTGACAACCACCTTGGTGGTGGCACCAGCGACGCGGAGCATGTAGACTCCCTCGGACAGTTGGCTGACAGGCATCTGCACGCTGCTACTGCCGGCAGCCACCGGACGTACCATCACGCGGCGGCCCGTCATGTCGAAGAGCACCGCCTCGCTGTCGGACTCCACGCCGTCGAAGGTCACGTTGAGCACCATGGCGGCAGGGTTGGGATAGAGATTCACATTGACGCTGTTTACCTCGGCGATGCCCACGGGCACGCTGACGGGATGGACCTCCATCGGGTAGACGTAGGTGTAGTACCAATAGCCGTCATACTCCGAGCTGTCCACCACCACACCGGCGGCGGGCTCGGCCCACTTCTCGAAGTCGCCGTCGGCCAGCGTCTGGCCCATACCCATGTCGCTGACGCCGTTGTTCTTGCTCTCCCACCAGCTGTAGGCCTGCTTACGCAGGGTGTCGCCTTCGGCAACGACGAAGAGGATGTCGCCCAGGTAGGCGCCGTCCATAGTGTAGCTGAAGCGGTTGTCGGCCTCGGCGATGTCGGCCATCATGTCGGCCACAGTCTTCTGACCGTCGAAGCGGTAGCCCCAGGCCAGGGCCGTGTCGGCCCAGTTGACGGCCATCACCACGCGGTTGGCGCCGGTGCCAACCCAGTAGAGGATGTCGCTGGCGGCGATGGTGCCCTCCTCGGGCAGCGGATCCGGGTTGGGATCGTTGACGGCGTGGATCGGCATCGGATAGACGTAGGTGGTCATCCAATAACTATAGTTGGCGAGGTACATCACGCTGGCTTCCACACCGGCCGCAGGCTCGGCCCACTTCTCGAAGTCGCCGTCGGCCAGCGGCTGGCCCATGCCGGCATCCGTCGTGCCGTTGTTGGTGCTCTCCCACCAGCCATAGGCCTGCTTGCGCAGGGTATCGCCGGGGGCAACAACGAAGACGATGTCGTCCAGACCGTAGGCACCCATCTCGATGCTGAAGCGGGGATCGTCGGCCGCGATGGCGTTCAGCATGTCGCTGACACTCTTCTCGCCGTCGAAGCGGTAGCCCCAGGCCAGGGCTGTGTCGGCCCAGTTGACGGCCAGCACTGCCTGGCTGGCGCCGGTGCCCACCCAGTAGCGGATGTCGCTGGCGGCAAAGGTGGAGGCCGCAGGCAGCGGAGCGGCATTGGGATCCGTGGCGGGATAGATGATCTCGGCGGCCTCGGTCTCGTAGGTCTCGGGATCCATGGGCAGCCAGTCGACAAAGTCGCCGTCGGCCACATTGTCGCCCATCACGCCGGCCGACGGTTTATCCACGTCGCTGGCGTCCTTCCAGTTGTACATCCACCAGGCCACACCGGACATATCATCCACCACACCCGTGATGTTCAGCCCCAGCGTGGTGTCGACGTAGGTCAGGTTGTTGATGTAGGTGTGCGTGCTGTTCCAGGTGATGGAGAGACGGCTGTCGTAGGCGGCGATGGTGTCCATCAGGTCGCGCATCAGGGCGGTGGTGCCGTTCCACTGCACACCCCAGGCCAGGCCCACATTGCCGGCCACGGCGTCGTTCCACGTGATGCAGATGACGGCCTTGCTATCACCCGTACCGGTCCAGTGGCGGATCATATTCTGAGGAATTGTGGGATTCATAACCGGCTCCCACTGAGCCGAAGCGCCGGCGGCCAGCAGCAGGCCGCAAGCAAAGACAAGTAGTTTTTTTACCATATTGATACAGTTTTAATCAGTTAATATTTCTGTCCTCAATATCGGCCACGCGGCGAAAAATAACACACTGGGAGCACAAAAGACACTGGCGGTCTGGTGTCACCGGATGGCTTTTTCCTCGAAAGCGGAACCGATTTTCATGTGGTTTGGCAGGTCTTCTGGCTTACTCATTGAGACCCTGTCTTCCCATGCACCTATGGCGGCACACAGTGACGTAACAGATTGGGTCTCAACTCTCGAGCTTACAGCAGCGGGACTGCGCCGGACTTGCACCGGCTTCCCTCTTGGCGCCCTCCTCGGGCGACCAAACCGGCGGCAAAAGTACTAAATAAAATCCACATGGCAAAAAAAGTGCATCTTTTAACATTATTTATGACTCCACTACACAATACGCCCCCAAAAGCCACTTTTCACACTACCACACAACACACTGATTCTCTGCATCCTCCTTGCTTGCATGCATAGATGATGCTTAGGGGATGCTTGGGGGATGCCTGGGGGATGCTTGGAAAAGGCTGTGCGAGTGGAGCTTGCGGACGCCGGACGGCGTGAGTGACGACACCAGAATTTAGACAGTACATATAATAAAACAATATATACCCGCGTTATGGGGCAGATGGAAAACATACTGATGCAAGACTGGGAGTACCCTCCCTTCGACAAAATAAAGACCCAAGACTTTGAGCCCGCGATCCGCGCCGCAATCGCCGAGGCGGAGCGCAACATCGAAGCCATCGCCACAAATCCGGAAGAGCCGACCTTCGAGAATACTGTGGATGCGCTGGAGTGTGCTTCGCGGCGGCTGGACCGCGTGAGTGCGGTGATGATGAACCTGAACGAGTGCTGCACCAACGAGGAGCTGCAGGAGGTGGTGATGCGGATGGAGCCCGAAATCACACGCTTCTCGATGAAGGTCATGACCGACCGTCGGTTGTATGATCGGGTGAAGACAGTGGCAAGCGGAGCGTGGCAAGCAGAGAATGTAGAGCAACAGACACTGATGGACAACACGCTGAAAAGCTTCCGCCGACACGGTGTGGCATTGGCAGAAGAAGAGCGTGAGCGCTTCAGGCTCAATGCGGAGGAGCTGAGCGAGTTGCAGGTGCGCTTCGGGCAGAATGCGCTGGCGGACCAGAACGCGTATACGCTGCATCTGACTGAGGATGAGGAGCTGGAGGGTCTGCCGGAGGGGGTGCGGGCCGCAGCACGCGAGGAGGCGGAGCGGCGTGGGCTGGAGGGATGGCTGTTCACGCTGGCGGCGCCGTCGTATGTTCCCTTCATGACCTACAGTGCGCGGCGGGAGCTGCGTGAGCGGATGTACCGGGCCTACGGCAGCATCGGGGGCCACGGCGACGAGCACGACAACAACGGGGTGATCCTGCGGATGGTGGCGCTGCGGGCCGAGCAGGCGCGCCTGCTGGGTTACGAGACCTACTGCGACTACGTGCTGGAGGACCGGATGGTGCAGTCGCTGCCGAACCTGCGGCGCTTCATGGAGAGGCTGAAGGGGGCAGTGCTGCCGGCGGCCAAGAAGGACCTGCGGCAGCTGGAAGAGATGGCCGGAGGGGAGGAGGTGATGCCGTGGGACGTGAGCTACCTGTCGGAGAAGCTGCGGCAGAGGCTGTACGCTTTCGACAGCGAGGCGCTGCGGCCCTACTTCCCGCTGGAGGCGGTGCGAGAAGGCATCTTCGGCCTCTACGGGCGGCTGTACGGCCTGCGCTTCGAGGAGGCGCCAGAGGTGCCGGTCTACCACGAGGATGTGCGGGTGTACCGCGTGATGGACGGGGATCGCGAGATGGGTATCCTGTATTTGGACATGTTTCCGCGGGCGTCGAAGCGGAGCGGGGCGTGGATGACGGAGTTCCGTGGGCAGTACGTTACCCCTCCGTCCGCACTACGTGCGGCCACCTCCCCTTGTGAAGGGGAGGTG
>CAMNIH010000010.1 GCA_946540365.1 uncultured Bacteroidales bacterium | reverse complement strand
GGAACGCCTCGCTCAGCGGCTGCGGTTCCCAGACATTCATCAGGGCCCGCAGCAGCCGTTGTCTGTCTTCGAGCGTCGTCGGCACATCGGCATCTACGCCGTTCTGACGCATCAGGTATTGGATGCAGAAGTCCAAATTTGCCAGTCGGTCCATAATGTTTTCTGTTACCGTGAGAATCGTGCGCCGACGAAACCGTCGCGGGTGTCGCCGGTGGTGAGGTCGAACGATTTGTGTATGGGCGGCGTGGGCCGCAGGTCGTAGTAGTCCATCCGCTCGACGGGAATTTTGAAATAGGCCATCGTGTCGTAGCTCGGGTAGAGCCGGCGCAGCACCTCGTTGTGGTCGTAAATCCAGCGCTTGGTGCTGTCGTCCACCCCGAAGTCGGCCTGTCCCGAGCATCGCACCGAAACGCGATTGTGCATCACGAGGAACTCCGCATGCGGGTTCTGCCGCAGCTGGCGGTAGACCTCCTTGCGCTCGGAGGTGGCAAAATAGAGAGTCGTGCCCTCCTGCTTCATTATCTGGAAGGCCCGCACACAGGGACGGTCGCCATCCACCGTGGCCAACACGCCTTCAACGTGGGTGTTAAGAAATTCCAATGCAAGTTCAATCATGGTGCAAAAGTACGAATTGTTCTGTGTACAGCATTATTTCATTTTGAAGAAAACACGAATTGCCATACTTTTTCCCGTCGACAGGCAGGCTGTGTATGGCAATTCGTGTTCAGCAGACGCTTACCATACCAGCGGATCGCCGAGGATGTTGCCGTCGGTCATCGGGCTGTCGGCCTCGGTGAAGGCGTTGGCTTTGTATTGGATGCAGAGCATCGTGAGGTTCTCGCGGCCGGTGTTCTTCAGGGCGCGGCGGCCGTCGGGGCTGACGCGTACGATGGTGCCTTCGCTGACGGGGAACTGCTCGCCGTCCACCTGGTAGGTGCCCTCACCGCGGAGGATGATGTAGAGCTCCTCGTGGGTCTTGTGGGTGTGGAGGAAGCCGCTGTCCTGGCCGGGGACGAGGGTCTGGAACGACAGCTCGCTGCCCGTGGCGCCCACGGCCTGGCCCACGAAGACCTTGCCCTGGATGACGTTGGGACCCATCGGCAGCTCGTGCTCGATGATCTGGTCGATAGTGCCTACGCTGACGGCCTTGTAGTTGCGGCCGCTCTTGATTGTCTCGATTGTTTTCATTTTTCTTCTTTTTTTGTTGTTAATTCGGCTGCAAAAGTACAATACTTTCCGAAACCCCGCAAGAGAGTACCCGATGGTAAGCCACTTACTTTTTGGTAAGCAATGTGGCCGTTTCAGCACTATGTCGGGCGGTTTTTAACGTAGTTTAACGTTTGAGTCCGTCACGTTTCAGAGGTTCCGGATCATGGCGTACAACTCGGGGAAACGTTTTTCGAGCGATACGGGGCGGCCGTTCTCGAGGAAGCAGTGGGTGCTGGTGGCCGTGCAGACCGTCTTGCCGGCGCAGGTCATCGTGTAGCTGAAGACAATCTTCAGGGCCGACGTCTCGGCCACCTTCACCATGATTTCGATGGTGTCCTTGAAGGTGGTGGTGTGCTTGTAGCGGCAGTCGACCGCCACCACGGGCGAGACGACGCCCTCGGCCTCCATGCGGTCGAAGCCGTAGCCGAGCTGGTCCATCCAATCCACACGCGCCTCCTCCATGAAGCGGATATAGTTGCTGTGGTGGGTGATGCCCATCCGGTCACACTCGTAGTATTTCACCTCGTGACGGTAAGGTCTGATTTCCATATTGATTCACTTTTGGATATTTCTATTAGCCGGTTTCGGGCGAAGCTCTTGCAGGGTAGGCTGTCGACAACCGCTCTTCTCATCCTGTTAACGCCGCGACCGCCTCTTTATTGTTCCCCCCTGCCGCCCCCCTGACACCCTATTGACTCTACCTTTTCTTCAGTCGTTCTTCAGTCGTTCTTCAGTCGTTCTTCAGTCGTTCTTCAGTGATCACTGAAGAACGACTGAAGAACGACTGAAGAACGACTGAAGAAAACCTTGACCTGATACCTTGTCAAGGCATGCTCAAGGGTGGGTTCAGAACATGTAGCCCATCTTGATGTAGAGGTTGCTGAACTTGTCGTTGTCCTGCTTGTTGAAGGCGGTGGCCCAGTCGACACTGAGGACGAAGTTGTCGTTCATGGCCACCTTGATGCCCAGTCCGCCACCGAGGTGGGGATTGTATAGCGGGTTGTCCAGGTCGGTCTCGTCGTCAGCAATGGGTGTGCCCAGGTGCGGGTCGGCCTCTACGCGGCGGTAGGGCTGCACCACCATGCCGGCATCGAGGAAGGGCACCAGGCCGAGGTAGAACATGTTCTTCCCCAGCTTGAGGCTGGCCACGCGTGTGCGCAGTTCGATATTGGCAAAAGCCACGCCGGGGGCGAGGATGCGGTTGCGCATGATGCCGCGCACCGAGTTGGCGCCGCCCAGCCCCTCGTAGACCACGCGCTGCATGTAGAGCTGGTTGAGGTAGGTGTTGAGGTAGAAGGGGCAGTCGCCGGCCAGGGTGAGCTGCGAGCCGACACGGTAGGCCAGGATGATGTGTTCGCCGAGGAGCGAGATATACTGGCGGAAGCCGAGGTTGAGCTTGAGGTTGTTGTAGGCCTCCATGTCCCCCAGCCCGGCATAGTAGGTGAGGAAGGCGTCGGCATGGATGCCGCGGGTGGGGTTCTGCTGGCGGTCGCGGGTGTCGTAGGTGACGCCGCCGTGCAGGTAGGGGTGGAAGCCGCCGTGCGCCTCGTCGGGCCGGATGTAGCCACGCTGCACGTAGTGGTCGAAGAGGGTCACCGTGTCGGGCAGATGCTTCTCCTCGTTCTTGGTGTAGGAGTTGAGGCGGTCGATGTCGACGGTGCCCACGTTGAAATGCAGCAGGCCGAGGCCGGCGTTCCAATACAGATGCCTGGCGATGGAGCCCTGCAGGTCGGCGCTGAAGCGGAAGAGGTCGCGGTGATACTTGTAGTAGGCGCGCGAGATATAGGCCGGATCGTCCTGCGAGGCGTAGGCCGCGTTGTAGTGGCTCTGGTAGCCGTTGAAGCCATAGAAGTCGCACATCTGGTCGGGCAGGTAGGTGAGGTCGACGCTGAGGCGGTGGCGGGGGATGAGATACTTCGAGTCGTAGCTGAAGCGGAAGAGGCCGAAGTGCTTGGTGGTGTAGGCCGCCTCGGCATAGAACGAGTGCAGGTATTCGGGGTAGGTGGAGCCGTCGCCGAAATAGTAGATATTGGTCAGGGCGCCGTACTGGAAGCCGAGGTCGGCGTCGTAGGCCACGCTGGGCAGCACGCCGAAGGTCCATCCCTGGCGGATGTGGTTTTCCTGCGCCGGGGCGAACCAGGTGCAGGTCAAAAGCAAAACCGGGAATATAAGTCTCTTCATGATTGAAACGGGTTTAATGGATCTGTGGTGTTATTTCTGTTGGGGTCTTTTCTTCCGGAATATGAACAGGGCGAACGCCAGCAACGCCAGCACCATGATGCCCATGGTGATGAGGGTGTTGGCGAGGCTCTGCGGGGCGAAGCCCATGAGCAGCAGCACGGGGAAGCCAAAGGCGAGGGCGGGGATGGTCTGCAGGACCAGGTTGTTGGCCGCCGGAGTCTCGAAGCGGGGGTCGATCTCGCGCAGCAGGATCATGCCGTTGCTGGCGGTGCCGGTGAGCATGCCGAACATCGAGAAGAAGCCCTCGTACTGGTAGTCGGGATAGAGCTTGCGGCAGCACCGCAGCACGTACCAGAAGGTGACCACGGCCCCCAGCGAGCAGACCAAGACGAGGGGCAGCCACAGGCCCCGCAGGTTGCCCATGTCGATGGCGGCGGTGCCGGCCACGATCATCACGTCGAAGCAGGTGCCTGCGATGCGGTCGAGCATATAGTTGTTGATGTATTCGCGCTGCATCAGGTTGCGTTTGCGCAGCCGACCGATGAGCCAGCGCACCGACACGCCGATCAGCGTGCCCCACAGGAAGTTGAAGCCCCACACGAGGGGTTTGAGGGTCTTGACGCCGAACTGGCCCAGGTCGAGCTGCTGCACACCGTACATCAGCAGGAAGACCAACCCGTAGACCAGCAGCACCAGGCACAGCTGGACGGTGAGCTTGTCGATCGACTCGGAATGCGGGATCTCGCCTTCCGACTCGTAGTCGGCCAACTGGTAGTGTTCGGCAGCGGCCTTCTCCCGCACCGACAGCTTGCCCCGGCGGCGCAGGATATTCATGTAGATCACGCCCACCAGGCTGCCCACGATGAATCCCATGGCGGCGATGCTCAGGCCGAAGTCAGAACCGTGGAACACCATCCCCTGCCCTTCGGCCCAGCCACTGAAGGTGACGCCGAAGTTGAGGGCCTGGCCGGGCCCCTGGCCGTAGCCCATCGGCAGCAGCAGTCCGCTGGCATAGAAGAGCTTGTCGCCCTGCGCCCAGAGGAAGAGCGGCACGGTGACCAGCAGGCCCACCAGGCCCTGCAGGATATAGGTGCTGGCCGTCACGGCACCCGTTTCCACCACCTTCATCGTTGTGGTGGCGCTCTTGAGCTTCTTGTTTTTCAATGCCATGGCCACAAAGCCCAGACCGAGGGCATGGTAGGTGATCACCTCCATGGCCTGCTTGTCGACCAATGCCGAGAAGGCATGCAGCGGCTTGAGGCAGAGGATGAGCAATCCGGCCAGCAAGGCCGAAGGAAGCAAACTGCGACGGAACAGCGGTACGTTGCAACGCACCAGATTGGCAACAAGCAAGGCCACCACGATGATGAAAAACTGGATGAGCCATGCCCATGCGGAGGGAGATGCAAACGAGGTCATAATATCTTGACGTTTTTTCAGATTGTTTTCTATAACGTGCGGGGAGTCAGGGGAAGTGGCAGAAATAGTTGAAGTATTTAACGGGAATTAACATAATTTCGTATATTTGCAATGTGAAATTTATGCGGACGGATAGCAAAACCGTTAAGAACGAGACACTTGCACACCACCGTCAGTTGAAAAGAAAATCATACCGCACATGAAAGCGATCCAGGACAACGATTGGCTCTACAACCTGCTCAGCCCGCTGGTGCAATTCGGATGCCGGTGCCACTACCGCCACTTCGTGGTGCAGGGGGTGGAGCACCTGCCGACCGACGGCCCGTACATCATCGCCCCATGCCACCAGCAGGCGCTGATGGAGCCTCTTGCCGTCCTCAACTTCGCACCCAAGCCACCGGTCTTTCTGGCGCGTGCCGACCTGTTCAAGAAGCCTCTGCTGCGCCGCCTGCTCACCTTCCTCAAGATCATGCCCGTCTACCGCATCCGCGACGGCAAGGAGACCCTCGACCGCAACCGCGAGATATTCGACCGCTGCCGCGAGGTGCTGCTCGACGGCTACCCCCTCTGCCTCATGGCCGAAGGGCGCCACAACAACCGGCACGCCCTGCTGCCGCTGCGGAAGGGCATGTTCCGCATCGCCGGCGAGACACAGCAGGCCCTCGGCGACCGTCCGCTGTATATCGTGCCGGTCGGCATCGACTTCGACGAGTATGAGCGCCCCTACGCCAACGTGGTGGTCAACATCGGCCACCCCTTCGCCGTGCAACCCTTCATGGCCACCTGGCAGACCAACGAGCCTCTGGCACTCAACCAGATGCGCGACGCCCTCGGCGAGGCCCTTCCGCCCTTGATGGTCGACATCCGCAACGAGGAGCAGTACGACAACATCTTCACCCTGTGCAACATCCTCAACCCCCGGCTGCGCCGGCGCGAAGGGCTGCGCAACAACGCCTGGAACCGCTTCCTCGTGCGGCAGAAGGTGGCCCGGCGGATGGATGCCCTCGCCGCGGACAAGGGCAACCGGCAGTTCGGCGACCTGATGGCGCTGACCGACACCCTCGGCGCCCAATGCCGACGGCAGCGGATAAGCCCCCTGCTGGCAGCCGGGCACTGGCGGTGGGGGACGACCCTGGCGGCGCTGCTCGCGCTGCTGCTGCCGATGGCCGCCGCCATCGCCGTGCCGACGGTCCGCAGGGTGCTGCTGTTTCTCCTGCTCTGCTATCCCCTGCCCCTGCTGCCCACCCATCTTGCAGTGCGCTCGCGCGTGGCCGATCCCCAGTTCCGCAGCTCGTTCAATTTCGGCATCCGCTTCTTCGTCTCGATCCTCTACGCGGTGGTTATCGGCATCGTGATGGCCTGCTGCCGGGGCGCATGGATGGCCGGGCTGCTCGACCTGGGCCCCTGGTGGGGGCTTGTGGCGGTGGCCGTCGTGGTGGCGGGAGCGGCCTGCGCCGGCACCGTCGTCGCCTTCCTGAGGGACACCCTGGCCAACAGCCGCTACCACTGGCATCGCATCGCCCACCGCAAGGCGATGCAACAGATTGACAGAACACTCGATACCATATCTCAAACCTTTGAAAAAGAACACAATCCATGATTGAAGCACAGAACAAATACATGCAGATGGCCATCGGCGAGGCCCGCTACGGCATCGCCTGTGGCAATGGGGGGCCCTTTGGCGCCGTGGTGGTGAAAGACGGTGCCGTGGTGGGGCGCGGACACAACAGGGTGCTCGGACATCACGATCCGACGGCCCACGGCGAGGTGGAGGCCATCCGCGACGCCTGTGCCCGGCTGGGCACCCACGACCTGTCGGGTTGCGACATCTACACCACCGGCGAACCCTGCCACATGTGTCTCTGCGCCTGCCTCTGGGCCAAACTGCGACGCATCTACTACGGATGCACCATCCAGGACAACGCCCTCATCGGCTTCCGCGACGAGCACTTCAACGACATCTTCGCCGGCCGCAAAGAGCTGGGCGACTACCTCATCCAGATAGACCGCGAGGCATGCCTGGCGCTCTTCGACGACTACCGCAATATGCCGCACGAGGGATATTGACCGTCACCCCGCCTGTCGGCAAAACAACCAAAAAAGGGGACGCCCCGCAGCAGCGCAGGGCGTCCCCAACAGTAAGATATGCTGTTGTATTGTCTCAATCAGCCTCGTAGATAAGCAACTGGCCGTCGGCCCAGATGAAGAGCAAGGGGTCCTTGTCGTGTTTCTTGCTGATCCAGCAGCCACCGTTGTCGCTGTCGATCACCATGTTGCAGTACTTTCTGTGGATCTTCTGCTCAGCCAGCAGGTGGTCGTCCTTGTCGTAGACCTGCAGGTAGGTCGAGCCGCCGTCGCGGACGATGGCGTACATGATGTCGCCGCTGATGCCGTAGGTGATCATATCGACATGGTAGGTGTCCTGGACGTACTGGCGGACGACAACCACATCGGTCACATGATAGTCATACCAGTAGCTGTTGCAGTAGTGCCAGAAGCCGGGCCAGTACCAGGGACGCGGGGGAATGGGATCCCAGAAGACGGGGTGGCAGTAGACCATCGTGTGGTGCCAGGGATGGTAGAAGTAGGGGGCAGGATGGATGGGGCGATGGCTTGGAGGCATCACACCACCGGGGCGGCCCGGACGGGCATAGGCGGCTGCGGGGTTCGACGAGGGGCGTCCACCGGCATAGGTGGAGCCGGCAGGTGCCTTGGGGGCGCCACCGGGGCGACCGGTTTCCTGCACATTGCGCTCGGGAGCCGCATGCTCGCCGCGTACGCCGCTCTCCGAACGGGCGGTCGAGGAACGACTGCCGCGCACACCACCCTCCGAACGTGTCGGGGTGGTACGGCCGGCCTCACGGCCACGCACACCAGCATGACGACCGGCGGTCTCGCCGCGGCCCATCACACTTCCGCTGCGGGTGGGAGCTTCCACGGCGCCACTGCGAACCGGGGCACTGACGGCGCCGCTGCGGCTCGGAGCCTCGGAACGTCTGGAGCTGCCGCTCACCGACGAACGGCTCGGGGCGCTCGAACGGCTGGAACTGCTATTGAAACTGCTGCGAGGCGAACTGCTCGACGAGCGCGAAGAGCTGCCACTGAAGCTGCTACGGCTCGAGCTGCTGCTCGACGAGCGGCTTGAACTGCTGAACGAACTGCTGCGACTCGATCCGCCACCCGACGAACGGCTGCTGCTCATCGAACTGCTGTGGCTGCCGCCACCGCCGCCGCGACTGCCACCGCTGCGCTGGGCCAATGCAGGTGTCGCGCTCAGTGCCAAGGCCATCATGACCAGGGTGATTGCTTTTGAAGTCTTCATTTTGTTGCTCCTTTCTTTTATTTTATTCTCGATTTTCCGTTTTATTTCAAGTGCAAAAGTACGACCTTTTTTTGAGGGAAATTCCGAAAAGTCTTCATAATTTTCCTAAAAAATAAAAGAGCCCGACACATATCGGGCTCTTTCTTTTGATAATCACACAATTATACGATTTGATTTTTTATCCCACGCTGCATCCGGCGCTGACCACGTCGCTCGGAGAGAGCAGCACGAGGCGGCCATCCTTGTCCTCGGCACTGAGAATCATGCCCTGGCTCTCGACGCCTTTAAGCTTGCGAGGCGGGAAGTTGGCGATGAAACACACCTGACGGCCCACCAGCTTCTCGGGCTCGGGGTAGAACTTGGCGATGCCGCTGACGATGGTGCGGGGCGTGCCGGTGCCGTCGTCGAGGCTGAACTGCAACAGCTTGTCGGCCTTGGGGACCTTGCTGCAGGCCAAAATGGTAGCCACACGGATGTCCATCCGGCCGAAGTCGTCGATGGTCACCGATGGCTTCACCTCGGCGGGTTTCCAGGCATTGAGGGCGTTCTGCTCCTTGGTGGCCTGCAGACGGTCCACCTGGGCCTGGATTGCCTCGTCGCTGATCTGCTCGAAGAGGAGCTCCGGTTGGGCAATCGTATGACCCTCCGCGAGGATGTCGGCGCGGCCGGCATCTTTCCATCCGAGGGCCGGCAGATTCATGATGCGGTGCATCTTGTCGGCCGTGAAGGGCAGGAAGGGGGCGCAGAGGATGGCCAGATTGGCGCATATCTGCAACGAGATGTTCATCACCGTGGCGGTACGTTCGGGATCAGTCTTGACGAGCTTCCAGGGCTCGGTGTCGGTGAGGTACTTGTTGCCCAGACGGGCCAGGTTCATCATCTCGCTGAGGGCCTCGCGGAAGCGGTAGGTTTCAATCGAACGACCTATGCGCTCGGGGAAGGTGGCCAGTTCGCGGACGACCTCCTCGTCGGCTGGCGTAACGGCGTTACACCCAGGCACATGTCCCTGATAGAACTTGTGTGTCAGCACCAACGTACGGTTGACAAAGTTGCCCAGGATGGCCACCAGCTCGCTGTTGTTCTTCAGCTGGAAGTCCTTCCAGGTGAAGTCGTTGTCTTTGGTCTCGGGAGCATTGCTGCAGAGGGTATAGCGCAGCACGTCCTGCTTGCCGGGGAAGTCCTTCAGGTACTCGTGCAACCAGACGGCCCAGTTGCGCGAAGTGGAGATCTTGTCGCCCTCGAGATTGAGGAACTCGTTGGCGGGCACGTTGGCGGGCAGAATGTAGCTGCCATCTGCGTGCAGCATCGAGGGGAAGATGATGCAATGGAAGACGATGTTGTCCTTGCCGATGAAATGCACCAACTTAGTGTCTTTGTCTTTCCACCACTTCTCCCAGTCGTCGCCCTTGAGCTGCCTGGTGAAAGAAATGTAGCCAATAGGGGCATCGAACCATACATAAAGCACCTTGCCGTCTGCACCTTCGACGGGCACCTTGACACCCCAGTCAAGGTCGCGCGTGACGGCGCGGGGCTGCAATCCTGCATCGATCCACGACTTGCACTGCCCGTAGACGTTGGTCTTCCAGTCGCCCTTGTGTTCTTCCAGTATCCACTGACGCAGCCAAGGCTCGTCCTTGTCGAGGGGGAGGAACCAGTGCTTGGTCTCCTTCAGTACCGGTTTCGAGCCGCTGAGGGCACTCTTGGGGTTGATGAGGTCGGTAGCGTTGAGCGAGGTGCCACAGGCTTCGCACTGGTCGCCATAGGCATGCTCGTTGCCACAATGGGGGCAGGTGCCGGTGATATAGCGGTCGGCCAGGAACTGGCCCGCCTCCTCATCGTAGTACTGCTGCGACACCTTTTCGACAAACTTGCCTTCGTCGTAGAGCTTCTTGAAGTAGGCGGCCGCCGTCTCGTGGTGCTCCTTGCTGCTGGTGCGGCTGTAGATGTCGAACGAGATGCCCAGCTCGGCAAAGGAATCCTTGATGATCTTGTGGTAGCGGTCGACGATGTCCTGCGGCGTGACGCCCTCCTTGCGAGCCTTGATAGTGATGGGCACACCGTGTTCGTCGCTGCCGCCGATGAACATCACATCCTCGCCTTGAGCGCGCAGGTAGCGCACATACACGTCGGCAGGCACATAGACACCGGCCAGATGGCCGATGTGAACGGGACCGTTGGCGTAGGGCAACGCGGAGGTGACCGTATAACGTTGGTATTTCTTGTCTTTTTCTGTGTATATCATACTGTTATTCTTGATAAACATACTGCGTCACGGAACCCTCCTCGGTGGTGATCGTCTCAGGGTAGCCGGCCGCATTGTAGGTGTAAGTGTAGGTCAGCGACTGCGACGGGATGGGGTATGGCAGCGTGAAGGGGAACGTGGTGTTGTAGGGCATCACAATCGAGATGGTGATCGTGGCCGTGCCACTGCTCACGCTGGTCAGCACATTGTTGGCCGACAGCGCCGAGGCCTGCAGCGCACCCAGGAAGCCCTGCAGGGGGTTCGGGTGGTCGTCGTAGGTCATGCTGATCGTGTCGAGCACCGACACGGTGAGGGGGAACGACGTGGTGTCGTCGATCAGTGCCAGCAGACCGGAGAAAGCACCGGCCAGCGAGTCGATGTTGACCATCTGCCTCACCTCGCCCAACGTGACACTGCCGTTGACTTCGGCCGAGATGATCTCCTGCACCACGTTCTCGCCCTGCCATACCAGGTCGACGTTGACGGTGGTGCCGTCCAAGGCAAGCTTGGAGGGACGTGCCTTGCCGAAGCCCTCTCCGAGCAGCTGCGACAGCATGCCCAGCAGGTCGCTGTTGACGTCGAGCGTGAGGCGGCTCACCCGGTCGGACGCATTGTGCTCCAGCAGGATGTCGGCCATCGGCGTGCCGTCGCTCGAGGCGCTCACCGACGTCAGCAGGTCGCCGTTGTAGTTGAAGGTGGCCGTGATCGGCGTGCCCTGCACCTCGCCGCTCAGCGTCTGCAGACGGCTGTTCGTATAGGCAAAGACACTCATCGGCACATACTCACCCATCTCGACCCGGTCGATCGACATCAGGAGGTCGCCATCCCAGTTCCAACGCTCGGTCTCTTCCTCGTCGCGGATGACCTTGGCAATCTTGGCCGAAGGCATGTAGACCCCGTCGCCGGTGGGCACTTCGGGAGTCGACGGCTCGGAGTTCGACGGTGTCACAGGTTCATCCTTGCAGGCCGACAGCATCAGCAGGCCCGCAGCGCACAGCGCTATCAATACTTTCTTCATAGCTTATACGATTTTTGTTATTACTGTTCTTTTTCCTCGGGCTTCTCCTCCTCGAGGTCGATCTTGCCGGCCGCCAGCAGCACATTGTACCAGCAGAACAGCTTCTTCACATCCGACGCATGTACACGCTCACGGTCGTAGTCGGGCAATGCCTCGCCCAGCAGACCGAACATCTCCTTGCTCTCGGCTTTCTTGGGGTCGAATGCCGTCGGCTTGCCATCCAGATGCTTGTAGATCGACTGCATCACCTCGACCAACGGACGCTCATCGTTCTCTGTGAAGATGCGTATCTCCCCCAACGAGCTGATTCTATCGTTCTTGAACACAGGATACTTCTGACCCGTCACTAAATTCTTCACAACAGCGCCGCCTTTGGTTTGCGACACCAGTTCACTCAAATCCGGCTTGCCGGCAATTACGAGGATGTTTGTTAAATCCATTGTAGTCTTCGTTTTTTTTATTTATTATAGGAAAATATAACGGCCGTCCTCCTGCATTATTGTGCTCACCAAAACTTTTTTGCCCGCGTTGCCGTCCACGTCCCACAGCCGCGTTCTGCGCAGCGTCTTCCATGCAGACAGCTTATTTCCGACGACGGAAGAGACGACGGAAAAAGCGTCGCCACGAGGCACCGTCGAAGAGGGCGCTGTCCGTGGTGGCCTGATAGGTGAGAACGATACCTATGGGGAGCATAGCGAACGTACTGATCCACATGCCGATGGGGCCGATGGCGCTTTCGCGGACGGCTTTCTCGGCAATCATGCCGATCACATAGTAGATGACAAAAAAGAGCACGGAGGCTACCAAGGGGAGCCCGAGGCCACCCTTGCGGACAATGCTGCCGAAGGGCGCACCAATGAGAAACATAAGGAGACAGGCTACGGAGAGGGTGTATTTGCGCTGCCATTCAATACGATGGCGGTTGATGTACTCGCTGTCGGCCTGCTGCAGCTCAGCCTGCATCTTGATATCCTTGGCGTTCGACTGGGCTGTGTTGAGAGCGTAGTTGAGCGCCGCACGGTAGCGGTCGGACGAGAAGACGTCGTGGTCGACAGAGACGCCCGACTCGCGAGCCACATTGGCTTTCCACGCCCGGAAGGGGCTCTGCATCTGCTGGACACTCTGCTCGCGGCGGGTGGCCAGCGCGGACTCCAGCTTGCGGACCGTGGTGTCGAGCTGGGCGATGTTCATCATCTGGTAACTGCCCTTGAAGAGGTCCTCGCTGCTGCGGTTGAAGGAGAAGGAGGAGATATCGAAGGTGAGCACCTGCTCGTCGAATCCAATGGTGGTGAAGGGGCGTTTCATGTGGTTCTCACCCGTGGTCTGCTCGCTGTATGAGTAGCCGTCGTGGAGGATGAACCGGAGGTACTGGTTATCGGCCGATGCCGTCATCATGCCGCTGCGCGCCACAATCACATCGGTCTCGCTGACACCATGGGAATGGTCATAGATGATGATGTCACGCAGGATGTTCCCGTCAGAGTCTTTGCTGCCGATGCGTATCACGTAATTCTCAATCTCGGAATAGTATTCGCCAGGTCGAATATTGACCGCCGGTTTCTTGCGCGTTATATCATACAGCGTCATGCGGTATTTGAGCATGGCCGTCGGCATCACGTTGTTGGCGAAGTAGAAGGCCATTCCGGTGAGCATCAGCACGACGACGGTCATGGGCATCATGATGCGGCTGACAGAGATACCGCCGGCCTTCATGGCCACCAGCTCGTATTTCTCCCCGAAGTTTCCCATGGTCATGATCGAGGCAAAGAGGATGGCTATGGGGAGGGCCATCGGCACGAAGGTGGCTGAGGCATAGAGCAGGAGCTCGGCTATAACACTGAACTCCAAACCCTTTCCCACCAACTCGTCGATATACTTCCAGACGAACTGCATGAGCAGTACGAAGACGGCGATGGTGAAGGTCAGCACCAACGGGCCGATGAACGAGCGCAGTATGAGACGATCGATTTTCCTCATATCAAGCCACTTCTGAACTTACAGCCCCAACCAGCGGATTATATCATTTCCATTGGCTATGATCATGAGCGCCAGCAGGAACCACATGCCGACAGTCTGGGCAACCGAGAGGAACTTGTCGGAGGGCTTGCGTCCGGTGACGATCTCCCAGAGGGTGAAGAGGATATGTCCACCGTCAAGGCCCGGGATAGGGATGATGTTCATGAAGGCCAGGATCAGAGCCAGAAGGGCGGTGATGTTCCAGAAAGCATGCCAATCCCAATGGTTGGGGAAGATGCTGCTCATGGTGCCGAAGCCTCCCAGACTCTGCATGCCGCCGGGGGTGAAGATAATCTTGAGCGAGGAGACATACTCGACAAGCGTATTCCATCCATGGCTGATGCCGGCGGGAATGGCTTGCCAGAGGGTATAGTCAATATGGTTGACAACAAAGAACTTGGAGATGTCGGTTTCCAGCTGCACGCCGAGTTTTCCCTTGGAATTGACCGGCACGCTGACAGAGTCGAGTCGCCCGTCGCGATAGAAGCCTATGGTGACCGTCTCGTCGGCACATTCCTTGAGCTTGGCCATCACATCGGTGGAGGCTGTCATGGCTATTCCATTGACGCTGACCACACTGTCGCCCTGTTGCATACCCGCCCGCTCGGCCGGAGAGCTCGCAACGAAATCCATCACGACAAAAGGAAGTCGCGGCTTCATCAGGTGTTTTGCCCGCTCGCGATTGGCATTCTCGATGAGATGGCCACTCATCTGGATGTCGACCAGCGAGTCGCCACGCATCACGGTGACCGTCTGCGGATTGTCGAGCAAGAGGGCTTTGCTGGTCTCGGTGAAGTCATACATATCACGGCCGTCAAGGGCATAAATGATGTCGCCCGTTTGGAATCCCTCGTCGATCATCACCTGATGGTAGTCATATCCCAGGGTGGCATTGCGCAACGGAAGCTCGTCCTTGCCCCAATGGTGGAATATCACCGCAAAGAGAACCAGCGCCGAGATGAAGTTGACAAGCACACCGCCGCTGATGATGCAGAGACGCTGCCAGGCGGGTTTGGTGCGGTATTCCCACGGCTGAGGCTCCGACGCAAGGTCTTTCTCGTCCTTGGTCTCGTCGATCATGCCGGCGATGTCGCAGTAGCCGCCCAGCGGCACCCAACCGATACCCCAGAGGGTGTTGTCCTGGTCCTGGGGGGCCAGGTTCTTCTCGTCCCACGAGTCGGGGGTCTTGGAGTTGAAGAAGAGGAAGTGCCACTTGCCGCCGAACTTCTTGGCCTTGAGGATGGAGAACTTCCAGTTAAAGAATATGTAGTACCTACGCACGCGCGTACGGAACAATTTGGCAAAGCCCAGATGACCGAGCTCGTGTGTCATCACGAGCAGCGAAAGACTCAACAGGAGTGCGATCCACTTCATTGGTTGCGGATGGTTTTATCGGTTAATAAAAGGTCCTCTAACGTTGGATTGGGGATGAAGGCGGCATCGAGCATGGTTCGCTCGACATAATCGGCGATGTCGAGGAAGCCGATGCGGCCTTCGATGAACTGTTTGACGGCCACTTCGTTGGCGGCGTTCATCACACACGGCATATTGCCTCCGCGAGCGATAGCCTGGTACGCCAACTCTAAGCAGCGGAATGTGGAGCGGTCGGGCCGCTCGAAGGTGAGATTCGGGTGCTGCATGAAATCAAGCCGGGGCAGGAAACTCTCGATACGGTCGGGGAACGAGAAAGCGAACTGGATGGGCGTCTCCATGGTGGGCACACCCAGCTGCGCCTTGATGCTGCCGTCGCGGAACTGCACCATCGAATGGACCACCGACTGGGGGTGTACCAACACCTCAATGTCCTTGGGTTCAACACCGAAGAGCCATTTGGCCTCGATCACCTCCAACCCCTTGTTCATCAGCGTGGCGCTGTCGATCGTCACCTTGCGTCCCATGTTCCAGTTGGGGTGGTGCAGCGCCTGGTCGAGCGTCACCGTGGCCAGCTGGTCGCGGGTCATGCCACGGAAGGGGCCGCCGCTGGCGGTGAGAAGTATCTTGTCGACCGGACTGTTCTCGCCGATCAGGCACTGGAATATGGCCGAATGCTCGCTGTCCACCGGCAGGATAGGTGCCTGATGACGGGCCGCAGCGGCCGTCACGATGGCACCGGCCACCACCATGGTCTCTTTGTTGGCCAAAGCCACAGCCTTGCCATGCTCGAGGGCATGGAGCGTGGGCTTGAGCCCGGCAAAGCCGACGATGGCAGTCAACACCATGTCGATAGTGGGCATCTCCATGAGGTCTACCATCGCCTGCTCGCCGGCAAAGACCTTGATATCGCTGTCTTTCAGCGCCTCCTGCACAGCGGAGTATTTGTTCTCGTCGGCAATGACAACGGCATTGGGCTGGAACTCCAACGCCTGTTGGACCAACAATTTGTCGTTTGATCCCGCACAGAGCACCTCGACGGAGAAGAGGTCACGATGGCGGCGTATGACGTTGAGTGCCTGAGTGCCGATAGAGCCCGTCGAGCCTAATATTGCAATTCGTTTCATGCAGTTAGAATGAGATATATTCCTCGGGGTTGACGGCGGCGCCGCCCACCCACACCTCGAAGTGCAGGTAGGGGCCCTGGCTATGGCGGCCACCGGTGCCGACGTATGCCACCGGCTCGCCGGCTCGCACCACATCGCCCCGATGTTTCAGTATAGAGCCGCAGTTCTGATAGACTGTGATCACATTGCCCGGATGTTGGATGGTCAGCACCTGTCCGGCTTCGGCCGTGAAGGCAGCGAAAACCACCGTGCCGCTGTATGCCGCACAGACAGCATGCCCCGCATCGGCGGCGATATCAACCCCCTGGTGCTCATGCCCGAACGGGGTGATGATACTTCCCTTGAGCGGGGTGAAAAACAAGTGCGTGATGGCTGGCGACAGGTCGGAGGGCTGAGGCACAGCCGTCGCCACCGGGCTTTTCACCTGGTAACTGTTGTCCTCGCGCTCCACCTCCAGCCGCAGCAGGCTGTCCTCCTTCGAACGCCGGTACTCGGCCGTCAACTGCTGCAGGGTCGTCGTGCTGTCCTGCTGCAAGGGTTCTCCCACCGTCTCGCCGCGCAGAACAGCCTGCATCGTCGCCACCATCCATTCCTGGTTCTCCAACTGCACCTGGAGCGAATCAAGCTTGCGGCTGTTGGCATAGGTCTGCTCGACCGCTGCATTATCGGTGTAGCCGGGGATCCATTCACGCAGAGGCGTGAAGGCTATCAGCACGGTGGTGAGGATGATCAACACGATGACGGTGATGCCGATGGCGACAAAAAGGTTGATACCCGACAACTGGAAGGAGAATTTCTCCTTGAAGGTGTCGGTGTCCATCACGACGAGCCGATGCTTGCGCTTGATTACGTCAGAGACAGGACTTCCTTTCAGTCTGTACCACCAGTTCTTGAGCGACATGATGCAAAAAAAGCCAGCGTCCAGTGGTCAGTGGGCCACTCAACGCTGGCCACTGACCACTGGCCACTGAACTGTATCTATTAGAAGAATTTGTTGCGCTGATCCACAATCTTGGCGGCATCGCGGAGCACCTGCGCCACCGGCCACGGA
This sequence comes from uncultured Bacteroidales bacterium, assembly GCA_946540365.1. Next base: position 7,576 of record CAMNIH010000010.1, on the reverse strand, counting down.
CGGCGGTTGTCGCGCAGGGTCTTGTACTGGTACATCTGAGCCATGCGTGCTCCCTCATAACCGGTGGTTTGACGGGGCATCTTGCTGTCGATCTGCACGATATAGACGCCGTTGGCACCCTTCACCGGGCCCACCAGACCGCTCTTGCTGGCGGCGATGGCGGAAATCACCTTGGGCTCCATGCCGAACTTCTGCAGGTTCATGTCGCCGAAGGCCACACTGTCAAGCGTGTCGACCGGGGCGTTGAGGGCCACAGCAATCGACTGGATGTCCTTGCCGGCGTTGACGGCCGACGTGGCACGATCCATCAGGATCTGGGCCTTCTTCTCCAGGCGCACCTGCTGCTCGATCATCGGACGGGCCTGCTCCAGCGTGGCATAACCCTTCTTGTAGACGTCCTTCAGGGCGACCACGACGAACATACCGTCGCACTCAAACACCTGGTCGGCCACAGCACCCATCTTGGTATCCTCGTTGTAGGCCCACTGCACGATGCTGCGGGCGTTGGTGACACCGGCCATGCGGTCGTCCATCATGAACACCTGGGCGTTGCGGACCTGCAGGTTCTGCTCGCGGGCGGCGGCATCGAAGGCGGCGATGGTGCGGTTCTGGCCGGCGAAGCGGTTGGCCTCGTTATACACGGCGCGGTTGGTGTTGTTCGAAGGAACAATCTCGCGGGTGATCACAGCCACACGGTACTTCTTGGTGGCAGTGGTCTTGCCGGTGACTTTCACCACCATATAGCCCACACCACGGGGATCTTTCAGCTTGAAGTAACCATCCACCGGGGTCTCGAGGATCTTGTCGTTGAGCGGACCGTAGATGGTACCGTCGAGCTGCCATCCCATATCGACATTCTGCTTGTCGTCGGCAAACTGCTCCACAGCGCCGTCGACGTCGATGCGGTTGGCCTTAAGCAGGCCGATTACGCTGTCGGCCAGGCTCGAAGCCTGCTCGTCGGTGCGGGTGATCGTGGAACTGGCCAGATTGTTGGCAATGAAAATCACGCTGGCGCGGATGCTGTCGGGACGGACAGCGCTACCCAGCACCTTGGCCATCATCCACTCGTTGCCCACCATAGTGGGGGCAAACATCTGGCCGGCCGTGGCCGTGGCAAGTTGCTCGGCAAGGGGGCCGCGGAAGCTGGAGGCCTTCACATAGCTGGAATCGTAACTGCGGTCCGACTCGGCGTTGACAAAGAATGCCAACTCGTCATCGGTCACCGTCTGGAACTCGTTCCACACCTTCTGCACATCCTGTTCGATCTCGGCCAGATCCTCAGCCGTGGGATTCACCGGGAAGGTGATGAACTCCAGCTCGCGAATCTCCTCACGGATGCGGAACTCGGCCTTGTGCTCGTCGTAGTAGGCCTTGTAGTCGGCATCGGCAATGGGGGCCTCTTCGTCGCTGACGTTCATAAAGGGAAGGGCCACCACACGCACGTTGGATGCCTCGGCAGCATAGGAGGTCACCTTCTCATTGATAGCCTTGGGCATGTAGAAGCCGGCCGTCAAAAGGGTGTTGTACTTCTGCTGCTCGCGGTCGGTCTTGACGGCTTTCTCCATCTCCACCCACTGGCGGCGACGCATCGTGTCGATATTGCTGAAGTTCTCGATCCAATAGTTGACCTGCTGAATGTCGTAGACACCCGTCTTCGGGTCGGTGAACGACTGACGCACAGCGGGATGGATGAACTGACCGACATACATATCGTTCAACTCGGCAGGCGACACCGTCAGACCCAGCTTGTTCATCTGCTCGCCCAGGAGGGTCTCCTCGACAAACTGCTGCCACACCTGGTCACGCAACTGCATCTCGACCTCCGAAGGCACCTGTGCAGTCTGATACTGCATCTTATAGTTGTTCTCAGCCTCGGTGAGCAGTTCATTGTAGCGCTGCGATGTCATGGTGGCGCCGTCTACCTTGCCCACATCGGGAATGCCACCGTTATTCTTCGTCAAGTCGCCGAGAATGAAGGCCAAAATAGCCACACCCACGATGGCCACAGCCACCCACGAGTGTTTTCTGATACTTCCAATGATTGCCATTTTCTTGTTAGTTGATTTGTTATTTTTATGTTATTATTTATTCATTTTTAAGCGTGCAAAAATACGAAGAAATTAAAGAGTGGTAAAATTTTTTTTACCACTATCTGTCTCCATACCATGCAACCTGCATAGTATCAAATATTAACACCACACACTTTTTACCCTCACACACCGCGTAACACCCCTTTTCCACCGACCGCCAGGGGTGCCTCTTCTTTAAAATTGGAATGCGAACGGCAACAGGTCGGCAACGCTCTGAAACACACGTATGCAATCCTCGCGCACATAGCATATCACCCGCATCGGATAGCCCTGCCGCTGCTCGTACTCGTTCAGCACTTGGCGGCAGGCGCCGCATGGCGACGCCTCGCAGCGGCGCCCCCCGGCATCGACACCCACGATGGCAAGCGCATCATATTCACGCTTCTGCGGATACTGTGCCGACGCAGCGAAGATAGCCGTCCGCTCGGCACACAGTCCCGAAGGATAGGCCCCGTTCTCCTGGTTGTTCCCGCACACGATGCTTCCGTCGTGCAGCCGCAACGCGGCCCCCACATGGAAATTGGAATAGGGTGCGTAGGCACCCTCGGCGGCGCGGAAGGCGCTCTCCACCAACTCGGCATCGGCCTGCGGCAGCATCGCCAACCCACCATATTCTTGATAGTTTATTGTCAAGGTCTTATTCATAATCTTAACAGGTAATCCCGGGCCTCGGGCCCGAGGTTCATCAGCAGGTCAAACACACTCAGATTGGGCGTAAACGGCAACCGGTCGTCGAACACCTGATAGTACGCGGGCCACACCGAAGCATCGTAAGGCACCTTGGGCGAGAAGCGCTGCCGGTAGTCGTCGGGGCGGCCCGAGTCAGGGTCATAGTCGGTCGTCAGCTCCACACGGCAGTCGATCTTCAACTTGGCAATCAGCCAGCGCAGCACCGCCTGGTTGAGATCCACCAGCCGATCGTACCGCGCCGACAGGATTCGCTCCACATCATCCTTATAGTAAAGGAAATAGGGCGACGCGGCATAGGCCGCCGTCAGGGTGCGCAGGTGTACCACGTTCCACCGCTGGCGGTAGTCGATGCCCACCTCGTCGGTCCGGCTGTGGTTCGTCCGGACCACCGGCACCGACAACGTCCGCACACCTCCGGCCGTCATGATTTCCATGCGGTTGCGGTAGGTCTGCTTGGGAAAGGTCTCCTTGCACTCGACAGCCACATCGGAACACCCGATCAGCGCAGCCATGTAGGCTATCGGTGGGAAATAAGCCGTGGAGAACAGTGCAACACTCATGCACCCAGGATGATGGAGGTCAGTTCGTCGTCTTCGAAATAGAAATCCACATTCCCCTCCGGGAAGGTCACACGGCGCTCGCCCCAGTCCTCGTCGTCCACATCCTGCTCGGTGTAGCCGTTCTTCACCATCAGCTCCACAATGGCGCGCTCGCCCATATCGAACACCTCGGCCCCGAACAGGCTGCACTCCTCGTTGCAGGTGTCGATGCAGGCCAATTCGGGATTCTCGCCCTCGAAGAAGAGGGTCAACCCCAGGTCGTTGTAGCGCAACACGGTCGTAGGCTCATCGGCGGCGTTGTCGATATTCTCCACCTCGTCGGCGGTACCCATCATCGCAACCACCTCTTCGACAGGCATTCGGAACCGGATGTCACCGAGTCCCTCTTTGATCTTTACAATCATTTCCATAGTTCGTCTATTGTCTTTTTTCGCGATGCAAATATACGAATAAAAACCGACTCACAAGCAAAAGGAGAAAAAAAACATGCGGCGCGACCGCCCTCAGGCCATATTCACACAGGCCGCAATGGCCGTCGCCAGCAGGAGCACGCTGGCCAGCACCATCCACCGGCGGGGACGCATCTGCACCTTGCGGCGTCCGTACATCAAGCCCATATAGCCCAGCACAAAGCTGAAACACAGCAGGGGCCACACCCAGACGTGGAACGACATACCCTTCGCCACAAAGCCGGCTCCGATACCCACCAGCAACACATTGATCCCCGTGGCTATCGCCATCGCCAGCACCGGACCCGCCTGGGCAAGGCTGAACACCGGCAAGCGGGGCTCGCGCCGCAGGTAGGGAACCATCAGCTTGATAATGACCACGATGACGATGCCCAAAAAGATATAGGCATTCACATCGTCATACATATTTATATCATCCGCCGACTCGAGTCGCAACAGAGCGCCCAGCTGACCGCCAAGATAGTAGAGGACAGCATGCACCGCGCTGACCGCCAACACGATCAGCAACCCTGCCGAAAGGCGGACCGGCGTCGACTCGCCGCAACGGCGGAAAAGAATCATATTGACCAAACCCAACGCAAGGGCGACGACGATGAAAGAGACTATTGACATGATTGTATGGCATTTGTGATGGTTACAAACTGGTCGACCGACAGCTGCTCGGCCCGCTGGCCCAGCAATGCCTCCGGCACCTCGTCGAGCGGCGTGCCCAACTGCCGAAGGGCGTTGCGCAGTGTCTTGCGACGCTGGTTGAATCCGGCCTTGACCACCCGGACAAAGAGCGACTCGTCACAGTCCAAGCTCTTTACCTCGTTGCGAACCAGGCGGATCACAGCCGACTTGACCTTGGGAGGCGGATTGAACACATGTTCGGGCACCGTGAACAGGTACTCGATGTTATAAAAGGCTGACAACAAGACTGAAAGGATACCATAGGTCTTGCTGCCGGGCCCGGCGGCCACCCGCTCGGCCACCTCTTTCTGGAACATGCCCACCACCTCGGTGACCACATTCCGGTGGTCGAACACGCGGAAAAGGATCTGCGACGAGATGTTGTAGGGGAAGTTGCCAATGATGGCGCAAGTGCCATGGAACAAAGCGCTTATGTCCATCTTCAGGAAATCGCCCTCGATAACGTCGAGTCCGGGGTAGTACTCGTGCAGCCAGGCGACACTCTCGCGGTCGATCTCCACCACATGAAAGTCGGTATTCTCCCTGTTGATCAGGTATTTGGTGAGCACCCCCATCCCCGGGCCTATCTCCAGCACGCGCGTCGACGACGGCGAGAGGCTCTCCACAATGCGGCTTGCAATGTTCTCGTCGGTGAGGAAATGCTGCCCCAAGAACTTCTTGGCTTTTACTTCATTCATCTTGCTTTCAATTCATTATATCGTTTGCGCGCCCGGTCGGTGAACAGGCTTGACGGGTAGTCCAGCAATATTTTCTCGTAGCATTCCATGGCCGTTTGCGGGTTGTCCAGACGCTCCTCGTTCAACTCGGCACGCAGCATCAAGGCATCGTCGGCCGTGATGTCATACGGATAGAATTCGACCAGGCGGGCCAACAGGCTGTCAGCCTCGGCGTAGCGCCCCTGCTTGATGCGGATCCGGGCCTTGCGCATCAGCACCTCGTCGAAGAGCGGATGCGACAACACAGCCTGCGTAACAGCGTCAAAACCAGCCCATGCCGAGTCCAGCTTGCCACGGTAGAGCAGCAGGTCGGCGTCGGCGAAGAGCTCCAGCATGCCGTAGGTGCTGTCGTCCTCCATATTATCCGAGATGAGCAGCGACAACTCCATGGCATCGTTGGCGATCAGCTTGCTGGTCGACGAGCGCAGGACGTTGAGTTGCGACTTGGCCCACTCGAAGTCGTGCGTGTAGTACGACAGCTTGGCATTGCGATACTTGGCCGCAGCCCCCAGCACGTCGTTCTTGTTGGCTTTCTCCACCTGCATGTACAGCAGCGAGGCGTCCCATGTCTGCCCCGCAAAGAGCAGCAGGTCACCCAGTTCCAGTTTCACCTCGTCGCGCACCTTCGGCTTCAGGCGCGGCAGCTCCAGCACGTCGTCCAGCATGCTGACCGCCTCCTGGGCATCGCCGCCATGATAGGCCATCAACGTGGCATAATGGCGCATCAGGGGAACCGTGCGCTCGTTTTTGCCCAACTCGTCGAGGGCCGACAGGTATTTCGTCCTCAGCTCACCAAGGCTCTTGCTGTCAACCGAATAGTTGTGATTGATACGGGCAAAATCGACCTCCAGCTCGCCCACACGGGCATCGAAGTAGAAGGGCGACTCCTTGCCTTTGCGCTGCATGTAGCGGTAGCCCTCGGCGGCCACCTCGAGCCCGCCGTTGCTTTGGGCGATCTGCGCCACCCGCATCACCTGGTCGGCTCCTACGTCCGGGAAGCGGGCATCGACGGCCTCGGCCTGCTCCAAGGCGAACCGGAAGTCGTTCTGCTGCAGCGAGAACCATATCATCATCTCGAGATACACCTTGTTGTCGGGGTGGGCACGGATCCGGTCGACCAAGGCCTCTTTGACCCCGCTGGCCAGTCGGCCGTCGGGCGCCTCCTGGAGGGCGTGCTGCATCGACACCTGGACACTCTTCATCATGCCGGGCTGCGAGTCGAGCAGCGAGAAATACTCGTCGGTCATGGCCTTGTAGTCGCCCATCTGCTGGTACACCGTCACCAACTCGTTGAAATAAAGCACCGCGTTGCTCGTCTGGCTGCGGGCCGTCAGGTAGGTGCGCGCCGCATAGTCGTAGCGGCCCACGCCGATAAAGGCCTGCGCCAGCTCCGGTATCGGCTGCTGGTTGTTGTCGATCCGCTCCAACGCCCGGTCGTAGCACTTGATGGCCTTCTTCTCCTGCCGCTGCCGCAGATAGACCGTTCCCTCGTCGACCAGCAGGTACAGGTCCCGGGGGTTGCTCTTCTGGCGGCGTTCCACCAAGCGGTGCGCATCCTTGTACTGCTCCATCGCGAGGTATGTCGCGAGCAGCCGCTGATAGTGGAACTTGCTCGACCCGCGCTTGTAGAGGCCCTCATACAGCTGGGCCGCCTGGGCGTATTCGCCATGGTCGTAGTAGTATGCCGCCAACTGCTCGTCGCTCTGCTGCGCGACAAGGGCCACCGGGACAAGGAGGCACATAACCGTCAGTATAATAGCTTTCCGCATACCGTTGCGTTCCGTCAGAAAACGAGCAAAGGCCGAAGGTTACAGGACATTTATCCTCCCTCTAACCTTTGGCCTCTAACCTTTATTCGTAGTGACCCAGCTGGGGCTCGAACCCAGGACCCCAACATTAAAAGTGTTGTGCTCTACCTGCTGAGCTACTGAGTCAGTCATTGCTGACTTGCTGATGGTTGTCTGTGACCCAGCTGGGGCTCGAACCCAGGACCCCAACATTAAAAGTGTTGTGCTCTACCTACTGAGCTACTGAGTCATCATTTCTCCACCCCCTCAGGGGCTCAAAACGAATGTGCAAAAGTACTACTTTTTTTTCATCCGGCAAAATTATTTGTTCCACAAGAGCCGCGGATACATCGTATCTAATTGTGCTACAGCCGCGTGCATCGCTACGCAAAATCGTCTCCACGCCGCCGCCAACGCCGCAATTTCGCCCCGAAGGGAGGCCGTCGGACACATTTTCGACCCCAAATCGCAACGCCACACATGGACGAAAACCATCCGTCCACCCCACCCCAAGCAGGTATCAGGTCAACCTTTTCTTCAGTCGTTCTTCAGTCGTTCTTCAGTCGTTCT